>CAXTCI010000023.1:34028-39564 GCA_964242325.1 uncultured Acetobacteraceae bacterium | reverse complement strand
AAGGTCACAAGCGGGATGCCTGGTCCCGCAATCCATCCATCCGCGCGACCGCGCCCGCCACGGAAAACTGGCTGCGGGCACGCTCCACGCCAGCCGCGGACAGGACGGCACGCAGCCCGGCATCCCCCGCTAGGTCCAGCAACGCCCGTGCAAAGGTGTCCGAATTTTCTGGGTCGGTCAGCAGGCCTGCATCCCCCACCACCTCCGCCAGGCCGCCGCGGCCGGAGCACACCAGGGCGGCGCCGCACGCCATTCCCTCCAGCGCCGTCAGGCCAAACGGCTCCTGCCAGCGGCTGGGCACGACGATAATGGCGGCGCGCGACATAGCGCGCAGCACCTCCGCATGCGGCCGGGCGCCGTGCAATACCACGCCCGCCGCCGCAGCAGCAGGCCGCAAGCCGCGGATGAACTCCGAATCCGGCGCGGTAGCCGAGAAGCCGTCGGCTCCGATCATCTCCGCCCGCCAGCCCGGCAGATGCGGCATCGCTTTCGCACACGCGGCGATGAACAGGTCGGGACCCTTGTCCGGCACCACCCGGCCCACGAACAGGATCACCGGGTCCCGTCCAGCCGGCGGCAGCGGGGCCGGCACTTCGGCGGGATCGAGCGCGTTATGGACCACCACCGGCACCCGCCGCGGCGGCTGCGTCAGGCCTTCCAGCAAGGCGTGGCGGACGAAGTCCGACACCGTTGCCACACCGGCCAAGCGGTCCAGCAAGACCCCGCGCGCCCGTGGCGACCGGGCGCCCCGCATGGTCCGGGGATCGTTGTGCAGGACCAGCAGGACGCGCCGGCGTGGGAACAGCCGGGCCAGCCACAGCGCCACGTCCGGCTTGTTGTGGACCTCGATCAGCCCCGCCGGCAGCGGCGCCAGGACCCGCGCCACGTCAGCCGCATAGCGCAGGGTCGGGGTCAGTGGCAGCCAAGGCAGACGGGGCGCCGGCAGGAAGGCGATGCCGGGAAAGGCGGGGCCGCCGAATGGCGGACCGATCACGAGCGGCTTATATCGTGACGGGCCGGCCGCCAGCCGGCGCACCACCATCGCTACGGCGCCCGCGTTTGGCGGCCCGAATGCTTCGCGATGGGGCAGGACGATCGTGACGTGCCCAGCAAACCCCCGGGACGCAGAGCCTCGGGACCCGGACTGCCCAGACTCCGATGACCCGGACTCAGATAAGGTGTTGGATGCCATCGAAGCCCAACCGTATCCCTCTGCTGCCGCCCCGGACAGCGTGCGTCCGGCAGCGCTGATGCCGTGTTCCCTTAGGGGCGCAGCCGCACAGCGCATCCTCGTGATCAAGCTCGGCGCGCTCGGCGATTTCGTGCACGCCTTCCACGCCTTCGCCGCGATACGGGCACATCACCCCCGCAGCCATGTCACCCTGCTGACGACGGCGCCGTTCCGGGCGCTGGCGGAGGCGTCGCCCTGGTTCGACGAGATTCGGGTGGACCCGCGCGCGCCATGGTGGAACCTGCCGGCGACCCACCGGACCGTGGCGGCGATCCGCGGCTTCGACTTCGTTTACGACCTGCAGACATCCCGGCGGTCCAGCCGATACTTCCGGCTGGCCGGGCAGCCGCCCTGGTCCGGTATCGCACCCGGCGCCTCGCACCCGCACGCCAATCCGCATCGTGACGCCATGCACACCGTCGAGCGGCAGCGCGAACAGTTGCAGGCCGCTGGCGTCACCCGGTGGAACCCGCCCGAGCGCGGCTGGCTGACTGCCCGCGGCCACCGGCATGGGCTGTCGGCGCCTTATGCGCTGCTGATGCCGGGCGGCGCGGGCCTGGGCAGCATCAAGCGCTGGCCGGCAGAGCGCTATGCGGCGGTGGCGCAACGCCTGCTTGGCCTTGGGCTGCTGCCGGCCGTCATCGGCGGCCGGATGGAGGCGCCGATGGCCAGGACGATCCTGGCCGCCTGTCCCGCTGCAATGGACCTGACCGGGCGGACCTCCATCGAGGACATCGCCGCGCTTGCCTCCGGCGCCGCGCTGGTGCTGGGCAACGACACCGGCCCGGTCCACCTCGCGGCCTCGGCTGGGGCGCCCACCCTCGTGCTGTTCTCGGCGGCCGGCGTGCCGGAGCAGGCGGCACCCCGCGGACCCAACGGCGAGTGGGTGTCCGTCCTGCAAACCCCTGACCTGAATGACCTAGAAGTGGAGCGGGTCATGCAGGCGATCCGGGACATCGTGGGCTAGGACGGACCGAGGCGCCGCGGCAGCGGACCTTGCCTCCGCCAGGCCGAAACCCAGCAGCAGGAAGAACCAGCCGCCGATCGGCAGCGAGATCAGCGGACTGGTGGACGCGACCGGCCATTCCTGCAGCAGCGCCGCGATAAATAGCCCAACGCGCAGCGGGTCCGGCCCACGCAGCAGCCCCCGGCCGAGCCGCCAAAGCCATGTCCCCACCAGGGCGCAGAACAGCAGCAGCCCCGGCAGGCCGGCGTCCGTCAGCGCCTGCAGATAATGGTTGTGCGGGTGCGTCACGCAGACCGCCGCGCCGCCGCCGTCACCCGGGGCGGCGGCGCCGGGCCAATGCCAGCCCTGGAAGTAGCGCGGCTGCGGGCAGCCCGTGCGGAAGCCGTCATAGCCCCGGCCGGTCAAGGGATGCTGCTCCGCGATGGCGACGGCGCGCTCGGCAATCTGGCCATAGGGGCTGTCGGCGAAATCGCCGACCTGCCGGGAGAACTTCGTCACTAGCCGGTAGAACACGGGCGGCGACACCACTGCGGACGCGGCGATTAGCGCGCCGCCGGCGACGATCGCCACCGCCGCCGGGCCGCGCAGCCGGGGCAGCAGCAGCGCGGTCGCAAGGAGGCCAAGCGCCGCAAGCAGCACCGGCATACGCTGGCCGATCAGCACCACCACCGCGATGCCGCCGGCAAACAGCGCCGCGCCTCCCAGACGGGGCAGCCAGCCCGGCCGCGCCAGCAGCGTATTCGCCGGGGGCAGCAGGGCAGGGAACAGCATGCGCACGAAGGTGGGCGCGGCCCGGGGCTTGCTGAACGGACCCGTCAGTTCCCCGTCCTCCGACCGCGGTACCCCATACAGGTTGTGGCCGGTCGCAAACTGTAACAGGGTCTGTGCCGCAACATAAAGCGTTGACGCCACCAAGCTGACGAAGAACCACCGCCGGGCCGACGGGTCCGCCAGTGTCCAGTGCTCCAACGCCGCGACGAACAGCAGGAAGCGCAGGACGAGCAGGGCTTGCAGCAATGCCGCCCCACTCTGGCCCGGCAACGAATGGTTCCAGGCCGTGCAGGCGACGAGCCAGCCCCACCATGCCAGGGAGATCACGACCCAATCCCGCCGGAGCCAGCCCCAACTGCGCGCCGCGGCGCAGCGCGCCAGGAAGCAGGCGCCAACCAGGTCAATGCCAAGCTCCGCCCCAGCGCGTGCATGGAGCAGAAACCAGGGCATCAGCAGCACCAGGCCGAGGGTCAGGGTCTTCAGGTGGCGGGTCACCGGGCCTCAGGGTCCTCGTTGCCGCCGGTCACTGCCGCAAATCACGCGCCGTGTCGAACCCCCTTGGCTCTGAGCGCCGCGGGAATTGCCGGGATGACGCGGCTTGATTTGATGGCTGAACGGACGGGTGCCGCCGGTTTTGCTGAAGGGCAGGTTCATCGGCGCGGCGGGACTCGGGCAGGCTTATGCCTTGCTCACACGCGGTGGTTGAGCAGGGCACAGCCGCCTCCCGGCAAACGATGGTGCATCGTCCTGCCCGGCACTCGCCTTACTCGGGTTGGCGTGGGTGGCTTGCAGGTTCTGAACAGGGCAGCACGGGCAGCCGGGAGAAGGCAGCAAACATCCCGTCGAACTAAATAGAAATTACTTCGAGAAGCGTGATCCGTCTCTCTGGATGCAGCATCTTTCATCCGCAATAGGTCGTTAGTTCGACATGAAACTCAAACCCGATGTTACCAACAATTATCAACACTAAATCTTCTCAATAATAGCGACGAAAGCTTAAGAAGTCGTTAATTGTTTCGCAATCATTCCGGTTCGCGCGTGTCGCTCTGGATCGGCAGGACTGCCATCCCAAGCCAACCCCGCCCGTGCCGTGGAGATGCGGCCCCGTTCCTAATACCAGGACGGGGGACACCATAAAGGCCAGCGCTGTCCGGCCCAAGGATCGCCCATGCTCAAGCGCCCAAGCCATGTCCTGGCGGCTACGCTCGCCACCCTTTTGTCCCTGGGCGTCGCGGCCCCTGCGCATGCCACGCCGGGCGACCTGTATGTTTCCAACGGCATCACCAACACCATCGAGCAGTTCACCTCCGGAGGCACCGCATCGGTGTTCGCCAGCACCGGGCTGAACAATCCTGTCGGCCTCGCCTTCGACGCCGCCGGCAACCTGTTCGTGGCGAACCAAGGCGGCAACACCATCGAGCGGTTCACCTCCGGAGGCGTAGCATCAGTGTTCGCCAGCACCGGGCTGAATCGTCCGGTCGGCCTCGCCTTTGACGCTGCCGGCAACTTGTACGCGTCGAATTTCACCACCGGCACCATCGAGCGGTTCACGCCCGGCGGCACCGCCTCGGTGTTCGCCAGCGGCCTGACCGGACCGCAGTTCATTGCGTTCGACTCCAGCGGCAACCTGTATGTGGCGCAGAACAACCCGTCTGTGATGCGGAACGGCGGCATCATCGAACGGATCACCCCGGACGACGTCATGTCGGCATTCGCCACAGGGCTGAACTCTCCGCTTGGTCTCACCTTCGACGCCGCCGGCGACCTGTATGTTGCGCAGGGCAACGACTCCATCGCGCAGATTACCCCGACTGGCACCATGTCGGTGTTGGCCAGCACTGGGACCAAGTTGAACCGCCCTGTCGGCCTCGCCTTCGATGCCGCCGGCACACTGTATGCGGCGATTCAAAAAAGCAGCACCATCGAGGCCTTCACGCCGCCTGGCGGCACGTCGGTCTTTGCCAACGGATCGTCCGGACAAAGCAGCGAATCGATCTTTGCCATCGGATCGTCCGGACAAAATAGCTTCGCCTTCCAGCCTGTGGTCGCTGCCGTGCCGGAGCCGGCGTCGGCCGCAGTGCTGGCGCTCGGCCTGGGCGGGCTGGGACTGCTGCGCCAGCGTAGGTAGGCCGGCCTAACGAACTTGCGGGACCACCATGCCGGCCTGGCCTGAGCACGCCAACACACGCGGTCCGCCGTTGGCCAGGGCGGATGTTCCGGAAAACCCATGCTGTCCGTAGCGACTGGCACGGAGCTTCGTCATGCTTAGTGAGCCGCGCCGGCCTACTATAGGGCCACCTCGCATCAACTGAGGCCATAAACCAATCGGGCCGGCATGCCTCGGTGCCTGAGCTCCTGGCGCATACCGTGCCATCCCGCCGGGTCCACCGCCCAACGGCGTGCCGGCTGGCGTGCGCAAGCCAACGGGCCCACCAGTTTGTGCCAGCCAACGGGATCATGATATTCGCCCCTGCCGCCCAGCCTATGCCACCAAGGGACGACCGCCGCGTGACACGCAAGCCGCCTTCCATCGTCCATCGAATGCCTCGTGCCCCCGCGCCCACCCA
>CAXTCI010000023.1:26794-33928 GCA_964242325.1 uncultured Acetobacteraceae bacterium | reverse complement strand
CGCGCCCACCCAAGTCGAGGCTGCCGCATGAGCGTCGCCATCGTAACAGGTGCCGGCGGCCTGGTCGGCGGTGAGGCGGTGCGGTTCCTGGATGCCCGCGGGCTGGACGTGGTCGGCCTGGACAACGACACCCGCGCCGCGCTGTTCGGCGCCGGGGCGAGCACCCGGCAGGCCTGGGCCGGCCTGCAGCAGGACCTCCCCCGCTACACCCACCTTGACGCCGACATCCGGGACGGCGACGCCATCGAGCGCCTGTTCGCCCGGCACGGCGCCAGCATCGCCCTGGTCGTGCACGCCGCGGCGCAGCCATCTCATGACTGGGCCGCCAGCGACCCGCGGACGGACTTCTCGATCAACGCAGAGGCGACGCTCGGGCTGCTGGAGGCTACGCGCAAGCACTGCCCGGACGCGGTGTTCGTGTTCTGCAGCACCAACAAGGTGTATGGTGACACGCCCAACCGCCTGCCCTTCGTCCGGCACGAGACCCGGTGGGAGCTGCCGGAGGCGCATCCGCAATACACCGGCATCGACGAGACCATGAGCATCGACGGCAGCATGCACAGCCTGTTCGGCGTGTCCAAGTGCGCGGCCGACTTGATGGTGCAGGAATACGGCCGCTACTTCGGCATGAAGACCGCCTGTTTCCGCTGTGGCTGCATCACCGGCGGCGGCCAAGCCGGGGCGATGCTGCACGGGTTCTTGTCCTACCTGGTGAAGTGCGCCGTAACCGGGCAGGACTATACCGTGATCGGCCATGAGGGCCGCCAGGTCAGGGACAACATCCACGCCTGGGACCTGGTCAACGCCTTCTGGCATTTCTTCGAGGCACCGGGCAGCGGCGTGGTCTTCAACATGGGCGGCGGACGCACCGCCAATTGCAGCGTGTTGGAGGCAATCGGGATCGCCGAACGCCTGACTGGCCGCCCGATGCAGCGCCGCTACCAGCCGGAGAACCGGGCCGGCGACCATATCTGGTGGATCAGCGACACGCGGCGGTTCCAGGCGCATTGCCCCGGTTGGCGGCTGACCCGTGGCATCGCCGACATGATCGGCGAGATACACGACATGGCCGCAAGCAAGGCCGGCCGGGCCGCAGCCGCGGCCGTATGACGTCCGCCTCCCTAGCGGGGACGCCGGCGCTGGCCTGCCCGGTCTTCGTCATCAACATGGAGCGCGACACTGCCCGGCGGCAGCACATGGTGGAGGTGCTCGGGCGCATCGGCATGGCAGCGGAGTTCGTGACCGCGGTGGACGGCCGCGCGATGCCCGCCTCCGACCGCGCGGCATACGATCACGCCCGCGCGCTCCGCATCTATGGCGTGGGAATGAAGGACTCGGAGATCGGCTGCTTTCTCAGCCACTACCGCATCTATGAGCGGATGCTGCGCGAGGGAATTGAGACCGCACTGGTCCTGGAGGACGACGTGACCATCCAGCCCAACCTGCCCACCGTGGTGGCGGACCTGCTGGCGTGTCCCTACACCGGCTGGCTGGTCGTCCGGCTGGATACAAAGCTTGGGCCAGTGGCGCACCCGGTGACGCCCAAGTTCACCGGCACACCCGTGGCGGAGCTTCCGAACGGCGGCACGTTCTACCGGCTGCGGACGAAGGTCCTGGGCGTCGGCGCCTACCTGATCCGGCGGGAGGGCGCGGCCCGCATGGTGGCTTATGGCAAGCGCATCTTCATGCCGATAGACCAAGCCATGGACCGCTACTGGGAGAACGGCATCATCCCGCACGCGGTCCGGCCGTTTCCGGTGGACCAGGGCGACGACTTCGGCTCGCATTCCGGCGACCGGTCCAATGCCCGGCGTCAGGAGCAGCCGTTGCCAGTAAGGATGCGGCGCCGGCTGCAGCGGATGGAGGACGGGGTGCGGAAACGGGTGTTCAACTTGCTGCACTGATGGACGGCGGGTGTAGGCTGGCAGCCCTGACCCGGCCTTGTGGACGGCCATGGCCGCGTTGTCGCCAGCCCGTCACAAGGGTGGGGCATTCCTTTTTGGCGTTGTCATGCCTGCCCGGCCCAGCCCGGCATTGCGTGCCAGCCGCCAGCAGGCCAGCCCAGCCAGGCCGATCACCAGTTCCCGCACCCGCTTGACCAGGGACAGCGACAGGGCAGCCGTTCCCGCCAGGCCCACGGCGGCTGCGGCCAGCACAAACCCGCCCTCCTGGATGGCCAACGCGCCCGGCACCGCGAACCCTGCGCTGCGCGCTGCCATTCCAAGGCTCTCGACCACGAAGGCCTGCCCGGCCGATGCGTCGAGTCCGAGTGCATGCAGCACGAGCCAGGTCTCGGCAGTCCCCAGCGCCCAGGCAGCCGCCTGCAAGCAGAAGGCCATGACCAGGCGGTCCCGCCGGCGATAGATGGCGAGCGCCTCCGCCTCCAGCCCATCCAGCCCGCCAGACGGCAGCAGGGCTGGTCCCAGCGCCGGCCACTGCCGCCCGATACCGCGAACCACTGTTTCCAGCAGCCGCAGGCCACCAAGGCGCTGCGCCAGTGCCAGGCTGCCGGCGCCCAGCACCGCTAGGCCGAGGCTGCCGACCCACAGCCAGGCCACCCCCGTTCCCGCCAGCGCCGCCAGCACGACGCAGCCCGCCACCAGGAACGCAAGTTGCGCGCAGACTTCCACGGTCACATCCACCACCATGCCCGCCGCCGCGACCGCAGCCGGGATGCCCGCTCGCGCCATCACCTGCGCCGCGACGACCTCTCCCCCTACATGCGCCAGGGGCAGCAGCGTGTTCAGTCCTTCGCGCATCAGCCGCAGCCGGAGAAAGCCCGCCAGGCCGATGGGGGAGCGCACGATCAGGACGCGCCAGCCTAGGGCGGAGAGCAGCAGTTGCACGAGATGGATCGCCACCGCCGCCGGCACGGTCCATAGCGCCTGCACGGCCCCGGCTCCCGCCCGGGCCAGGTCTCCCCATAGGCCCACAACCAGCCAAGCGGCGCAGCCCAGGACACCAACTGCCGCGGCCGCCGCCAGCAGCCGGCGCGTTGCCGTCCGGCTAGGGCGCAGGAAGCGGCAGCAACCCGGTATCCCTAGGTTGAAGCAGGGTAGCCAGGAAGAACGACCGGCGGTGGTGACCCGTCGCCGATAAATGCGGCGACCAGGTGAACGCATCATGGATCCGGCGCGTCAGTCGGGAACCCGAGTCGGCGGCAAAGAAGAAGTGGTTTGCCAGAACCAGCAGGCCATCCGGCGCCAGCAGCCGGGCCAGCCGCGCGCTGAGCGCCTTGAGCACCTCGTCGCTCAAGGGGGACAAGTAATAGAGAGTGTCGGCCACTACGACGAGGTCGAACCGTCCGTCCAGGCCACCGGGGAGGTCGAGGATGTCCGCCTGCTCGAACGTGAGGTTGGCGATGCCCGCCGCCCGCCCCCGCGCGTGCCCGACTGCCGCCGCCGCAACGTCCAGCCCCAGCACCGCGTCCGAGCGACGGGCCAGATGCTGCGACAGCAGGCCGAGGCCGCATCCAAGGTCGAGCACCCGCTGGAACCGCCGCGGCGGCAGCAGCGCCATGATCTGCTCGTATTTGATTGCCTGGTAGCGGTAGCGCGGCGCGGCGGACGCCCAGGGATCGCCTGACCTTGTATAGGCCTCCTCGAATGCGGCACGGGCGCCGGCGACGGCGCGAGTACGTGCGATGGCGGCATCAGTGCGGGCACTACGCAAGAACAAGGTGAAGTCCCGCGGCAGGATAAAGCCGGGATGGGCCATGACGCGTTGGAGGAACCCGGCCCTTGCGACGGTCAAAGGTGGGCACAGCCGGTTATGAGACCCTTGGAGAGAATCGGCATGCGGGCGGCTCCTAATGGAAGGTCAATGAGCAATTTCGACTGCCGAGGAACTGCTCAGCAACAGACCCGCATTTGGCGGCCCAGGTAGGCCCATTCGCCATTCACGAACAATGGTTCCAGGTGTTTTCGGCCTTCTACATGCCGTATCCGTACGAAATCGTCCATAGGTATGTCAAAGACCACCCCAGATTTCAGCCTCGAATCGTCAACAGCGACACCGGACATGTCCGGCGGCACCTGCGGCTGGCGCGGTGCTACGCCTGCTTTGCAGGAATGGACAGCTCGACTGGGGCGGACACGATTCGCAGCCCGCTCCTACCCCTGATACACGCCCGTTGCATGGACGCCCTCGCCGCCAATCCAAAGGACTCCACCAACGCCTTGATGCGCCGTCTGTGGCGGGAGCATGTGCGCCACCACCGCGGGCGCCTTGGCCTGGTCGTGTTGCTGACCCTGCTCATGGCGGGGCTGACAGCATTGTATCCGCTGGTGATCCAGCGCGCCTTCACCCTGTTCGAGGTCAGGGACCAGCGCATCCTGTATCAAATTCCCATCCTGGTCGTCGCCGTCACCGCGGCCAAGGCGGCGGCACAGTACGGTCAGAACGTGATGGTGCAGCAGGTCGTGCTGCTGGTGATCCGCGAGCTGCAGATCCGTTTGTTCCGGCACCTGTCCTACGCCGACCTTGCGCAGGTCGAGCGGGAAGCGCCGGCGACGCTCGCCGCGCGCTTCACCACCGACGCCGCGCTGATCCGGGAATCGCTGACCCGCGTCGTCCAGGGCGTCAAGGATGCGGTGACCGTGCTGGGGCTGGTGGTGTCCATGCTCTATTTGGACTGGGTGCTCAGCGCCATCGCCGCGGCGCTGTATCCCCTGGCGGCGCTGCCGATCCAGCGCCTGGGCAAGCGAATCCGCCGGGCCTCGGGCGGAATGCAGGAACGGGTCGGGGAAACCGCGGCGCTGCTGTATGAGAGCTTCGCCCAGGCCCGCACCATACGCGCTTACCGCCTTGAAACGGTGGAAGGCGCCCGGGCGGATGCAGCGTTCTCCACCCTGTATCGCGCCCTGTTCCGCATGACACGCAGTCGCGCCCGGGTGGACCCGCTGCTGGAGGTGCTGGGCGGCACGGCCATCGCCGCAGTGATCGGCTTCGCCGGCTGGCGTTCGGCGGTGGGGGATGGCGGCGGCATCGGCGCCTTCACCGGCTTTGTCGCTTCCCTGCTGATGGCGTCGCAGCCGCTGCGGGCGCTGGGTTCGCTGAACGCCGCGCTGCAGGAGGGTTTGGCCGGGTTGTCCCGCGTGTTCGGCGTGATGGACGAGCAGCCTGCCATACGCGAACGCCCCGGCGCCCCGCCGCTGCCGCCCGGGCGCGGCCAGGTGCGGTTCGAGCAGGTGGGCTTCATCTACCCCGACGGCCGTGCGGGGCTGCATGGGCTCAGCTTCACGGCGGCGCCGGGCCTGACGGTGGCGCTGGTCGGGCCGTCCGGCGCGGGCAAGAGCACGGCGCTGGCAATGATCCCCCGGCTGCAGGATGCCACGTCCGGCCGGGTTCTGGTGGACGGGGCGGACGTGCGCGACGTCACGTTGGGTAGCCTGCGCGACGCCATCGCCTACGTCGGGCAGGACACCCTGCTGTTCGACGATACGGTGGCCGCCAACATACGCATGGGCCTGCCCGGTGCCACCGAGGCCGAGGTGGCATCCGCCGCCCATGCCGCCGCCGCGGACTTCGTCGCCGACCTGCCGGACGGGTTCCTGACCCGCGTCGGCCCCGGCGGCGGAAGGCTGTCCGGTGGGCAGCGGCAGCGGATTGCCCTGGCCCGTGCGCTGCTGCGCAACCCGCGCATCCTGCTGCTGGACGAGGCGACCAGCGCCCTGGATGCCGAGAGCGAGGCCGCGGTACAGTCCGCCCTGGCCCGCTTGCGCGCCGGGCGCACGACCATCGTGGTGGCGCACCGGCTCAGCACCGTCAGGGACGCCGACCTGGTGGTGGCGATGGCGGAGGGCCAGGTCGTCGAGCAGGGCACCCATGCCGAATTGCTGGACGCCGGTGGGCTGTATGCCCGGCTCGTGCGGACGCAGGCCCTGGCGGCATGAAGCATGTCCTGGTGTCCATAGGCCAGAACCCGCCGCGATAGATCCGTAGGACCGGTCTTCAGGACGGCCGCGGAACCTGAGTTTTTCATCAGCTTTCTCCGGCACGTCGCCGGGTTCCAGCGATGGGGAGAGACTGCCGGGCTGGCGGGCGTTGCCGGTCCGCGATCCCGCCAGGCGGCGGACTGACTGGCTGGGAACTACCCTCCAAGGGAGGAGTTAGACGGCCTAACATTGCGCCGGGGCGCTCCCGGCGGCAGCAATAGGGAATCGTAATGTCCATTCCGCCGAACACAGGCATGACACCTGGCACTTCCGGGATAGCGGGAGCAAGCCCGGTCAACGTACCCTACCCTGGCACTGCGTTGGGCGCGGCGCCCATGCGGTCGCCGGCGCCGGTCGTTGCGGTGGACGACCACCGGACGCACCTGCGCAATCGCGCAAGCTGGGGCGCGATCCTGGCCGGCGTCGTGGCGGCCCTAGTAGTGCAGTTGGTGCTGAACATCCTGGGCGTCGGTTTGGGTGCGTCCTCAGTGGATGCGGTCAACACCGGCGCTAATCCCGCGGCATCCACCGCGGGGACGACGGCGGCGATCTGGGTGGTGGTGTCGGGCATCGTCGCATCGCTGATCGGCGGCGTCGTGGCGGGGCGGCTGTCTGGCACTTCGGACGGCAACACGGCGCGGTTCCACGGATTTCTGTCCTGGTGCGTATCTACGCTTGTGGTGTCCTACCTGCTGAGCGCCGCGGCAGGTGGCCTGCTTGGCGGCGCGGCGAGCGCACTTGGTGGGACTGTGAGCGCGGCGGGACGCGGTGCGGCATCCGCAGCATCCGGTGTCGCTGCCAATACAAACGGTGATGCACTGCAAGCGCAGGTGCGCCGGCTGGTGAACCCGAACGACGCGCAAACTGCGCAGGACAACATCGGGACTTATATCCGCGCATCGGTCAGCGGCGACAAGGCAGCGGCAGACGCGTCGCGGGACCAGGCGGTGGACAGCCTGGCCCGGGCAGCGAACGTCAGCCCAGACGAGGCACGCACACGCCTGCAGCAAGCGGAAACCCAGGCCCGCCAGGCTGCCGACACCGTGAAGCAGAAGGCGCAAGATGCCGCTGAGGCAAGCCGCAAGGGCCTGGCAAGCGCGGGCATCCTGGGCTTTGTGGCGTTGGCGTTGGGAGCGCTGGCGGCTTGGTTCGGCGGCGGCATCGGCGCACCGCGTGCAGAGGAAGCAGTGGTAGGCCG
>CAXTCI010000023.1:0-26694 GCA_964242325.1 uncultured Acetobacteraceae bacterium | reverse complement strand
ATCCCTCGAACAGGTCAGCGCGGGCGGATCATCTTCCAAACGCCCTCAACGGCACCGGTGATGCGGGTGCCGACGCGCAGGGTTCCGCGCATGAACACCACTGTGCTGGAGCGGCGCAGCACTTCCGCATCCAACTCCACAAAGTCGCCGGCCTGGACCGCATCCAGGAACTGGCAGCCGAACTGGACAGTGACGCAGGGACGGCGACCCCCTGACTCAAACACCGTGAGGCCGAGCCCAGTGTCGGCGAAGGTCATCACCATTCCGCCATGGACGATGCCATGGACGTTCAGGTGGCGGGTGTCGGTCAGCATGGCGTAGCGCGGGACGCCGGGGTCGGCATCTGATCCCGTGTCGCTCCGATACCAAAAAGGGCCGACATGGGCCGGAAAGCCGCCAATAGGCAGCGGGCGCCAGCCGAGGGTGGCGGGATCGAACTGGGATGCGTCATTCATGGCGAGGCCATAGCGCAGCCGGCACGAGTAGGCCATCCGGGATAGGGCAGCATCCAGCGCCAGGGATGCTTGGAACGTGGCCCGAGGCCGTCCATATCGGGGCGGAGTTGACCTACTTGAAGGACATGCCGATGCGACGCGATCCGATATTGGCTGCCTGGGGCATCGGGCTACTTCTGGCGGCGCTGGTTTACGTGGTTGGGCCCGACCGATTCCTGTTCCGCGTGGTAGACACCATCCACATCCTGGGTTGGCGTATCGCTGAGATGGTCGATGACCTATCGGCAGTGGCGCTGGACCTGCTTCGGGCCTTGGCGATCGGGCTGTATGCTACCTTCGTCGTGCTGTCGCTTGCCGTGGCACGCCGAGGCGGGCCGGCGCGGGGGGCGTTGCTGGTCGTCAGCTTGCTGTTCCTGGCGCTTGCGGGCGGGTCGGGAATGCCGAACACGCGCTGGACCGCGGCCTTCGCACTATGTGCAGTCGCGGCGGCCGTCATGACAGGACGGCTGCGGCACCCAGAGCCCGGCGGCGTGATCGCCCGCTGACCGCCGGCTCATAAACGCCGGCGTGCCGAGCGGTGGCCGTTAGCTGGCCCCGGCCGCAGACGGCAAGTCGGCGAGGGCTGCGGCCAGGGTGGGATAGGTGCCGCAACCCGTGCCGTCCGAGCAACGCCACACCAGGATCTCGCCGGCGCGTCGCGTTAGGCCAATGCTGGCGAAGAGATCATGACGTCGGTAAAGCAGGATGTAGGCACTACGGTCTGGTGTGGCGCCCGGCATTCCCTCCTCCAACGCCGTCCGGGCATAGCCGCCGCTGCCTTCGCTGCGCCACTCCAAGAAAGCGATCCGGTCCGCTATAGTGAAGCACGTCGCTGTTTCGACCGGCTTGGCTTGAAACGGGGCAGGATGCCGGCGGCACGATGCGCCTTCGGTGTTGCATAGGGGCTTGTCCGTCCACCCTGCCGAACCGTCGTGCATGGGAATACCGCAAAGCTCGGCGGGTCTTGGAAAGGCAATAATGAGCGCCGAAGCTGCCGGAGCCGGCGCAGGCGGCAGCAGGCCGGCGCGGATGACCTCAGCGGCCCGGCGCTCCAACCGGGCTGCAGCGAGTTGCGTCGGTGGGGACAGGGATGCCTTGAACTGCCCGGCCTCAATCTCGTCGTGACGTACAGAGAGCATTTGGTCCTCCGTCCCGCGCCCTGGAACTAGGCGCAGGCACACCCTGGCAGCGAACCTGCGGGAAGACTGTGACGCAGGTCACGCAATCGTGCACTCTGGAATCTTGGGTTGATTTAAGTTTCCCAGCCGATGTCACTGTGCGGACATGTGGCGGCATTGGCCGGCTAGGGCAGGCTCAACGGCGTGCCAGATGGGCGCAGGCGTGACCCGGTGCGTTCAACCCAGCGCTGATCCGAGTCATGGCCTGACTGTGCCAACGCTGCACTGTCTTGTGGTCCGCGCCCAAGGCCGTGCCTAGACGCCGCCAAGGAAACAGGTGGCGTCCGGTCATCGGATGCACCAGCGCCCGCGCGCTAGCGACGCGGCGCAAAACGAACATGCTGTCAGGAAGCAGCGAAATCCACCTAAGGGCGCGGTCCATGCGGTCGATCTCCGCCGGAGACGGGATGGTGGGACGGAGCGGCGCCGGGCCGGAGCCGGGCGCCAGCACCGCGCCGGCGTCGCGCACCCAGTCCAGGCCGCCGCTGCGCAGGCGTGTGCTGTAGCCAGTCTGAGGCAGGGCGAGCAGGGTTGCGCCGGCTTCCTCCAGCATGGCGCAGACCCAGGCCGGGCTGGTCGGCAACCCATCGGGCGTATGGGGATTGGGCACGGGGCCGGCTTGGACGGCGTAGGCGGCCGTAGCCCGCGAGACGCTTTGATGGGTGGCTGTGTTCAAGGGATGCATCCTCGTGTCAGGGAGTTCTGGACGCCGCCGCAGGCTGGACAGGGCGGATGGCGCCAGGGCGTCGGTGGGGTGGGAGCAGTCAGCGGACGAAAACGGGGAAGGGGTAGGGCGCCCCCTCGATGCAAGTGCCTGCCGTGATCAGGCCCCAAGTATCGGGGTGGCCGGACGGCAAGGCAGGACGGTCGTCGGGTCCCGGACGGCCGCGCACGACGTGCACGACCCGGTGTAAGGGGGACGAACCTTTGACCAGCTTGGCGCACTGGCTTGGCTCAGGACGGGCCACGCGTGCCGAATAGGTTGCCATCGCCTTGCGTTCTCCATATGTTCAGAACGCGTCTAAGCTAGTTTTCCTATTAACACAGGGTCAAGCAGTTGAACATATCTTAACGTAATCTTTCCGACTGGCTGTGCAGCTTAAAAAGTTGGTCGCCGGCGCCGCCAGCAACGGGATTGTTGTGCCCGGATTTCAGCCGGGAGCAATGGTGCGGGTATTGTCACGTTTAAAATATGCCGAGTGAAACCAAACAGTTGCACTGTCTAGGTTGGTGAGCCTGACCGATTTGCCGAGCGCCCCATACGATCCAATCGCAAGCCGGGTCGCGAAGTGGTTTATTGGCCGCATACACGCTGCCTTAACGATTTGAACGCTTCAGAGCATTTCGAGGCTGGTTGCCGCACCTTCAATGTTCAGCTAATCCTGGCGCCGCTTTCCGTGAAAAGGGCTTGTTCAGATGGCAACAGTCACCGGTGCGAATGGTCAGGTGATCGTCACGCTCAGCGTTGGAGCGAACGAAGCCGCCGGCCAAACGCTGGCCACCCAAATCAGCAATTCCCTGCGTGTCCCCGGCGCGACGTCCAGCACGGTCGCGTCCGCCAGCACCCTGCCCGCCACCGGCACCGGCGTCCTCATCCAGGGCACGGCCAACCAGCAGTTCTCGCTGGCGAACGCCAACTCGACCGTCATCCTGGCCAGCGGCGGCGCGAACACGGTGTTCGGCGGCGGCGCCGCAAACCAGCGCGTGCTGGCAGATAACGGCAACTTGGTGATGCTGACCAACGGCGGCAGCGGCACGATCGTGACCGGGAATGGCAGCAACATCCTTTCGGTGCTGGGTGGCTACAGCGTCACCACAGGCACTGGCAACGACGTGGTGTTCGCGTTCGGCAGCAATACCGTGAGCGCCGGCGCCGGCTCCAACATCGTCGTCAGCGGCACCGGGAATGATACCATTTCGCTGACCGGCACGACCGATACCATCTTTGGCAACGGCACCGGCACGATCTCGGTCACGGGCGGGACGGGCAGCGCCTTTCTTGCGCCGGGGTCGCAGAACCTGAACTTCGTCGGTGGATCCGGCGGCGCGACCGTGTTCGCCGGCACCGGCAGCGACACCATCACGCTCGGAGCAGGCGGCGGTCTGGTGTTCGCGGGCACCGGTGGCAACAGTGTGCTCAATGGCGGCGTCGGCTCCGTCGGCAGCACCCTGTTCGGCGGCGGCAGCGGCGACGTGCTGTCGGCAAACGGCTTTGCAAGCTCAACCCTGGTGGCTGGGAAGGGCAATGAAACGCTCACCGGCGCCAACAGCAGTGCGAACAACATCTTCTACGGCTTTGCCGGCAATGCGTCGCTGCAGGGGGGCAACGGCGCCGATGTGTTCGTCGTCGGCGGTGGCAACAGCACGGTCAATGGCGGCCCTGGCCAAGACCTGATCTCCATCGTCGCCGGTGCCGCCGGCAACGTGACCATCACCAGCTTCAACAGCGCGGAACACGTGACGCTGCAGGGCTACGGCACCAACGAGGTGACCCGCGCGCTGGGCGCTGCAAGCGTTGGCTCGAGCACCACGCTCACGCTTTCCGACAATACCAAGGTGACGTTCGTCGGCGTGACCAACCTGACGAGCAGCAGCTTCATCTAACACCTTCTCCCTTCCCTTTTGGGAAGGTAGGACGACTCTGGAAACGCCGGCTTTTCGCACAAAATGCCGGCGTTTTGCATTTCCGGCAGCGAACTCAGGCATGGCGGCACCGTTGTCTCCAAGGGCCCGCGTTGGGCTAGGAGAGTGTCATGCAAGCGCAGATGCCAGAACCTGTGGTGCCGCCGTCCCCGGGATTGCCCGGCAACCTCCCAGGTGGAGTGCCAGGTGACGTTCCGGGTGATCTACCGCCCGGCGGCCCGGAGATGCCCCCCAACCAAGACCCGGGACCTGATGTAGGCATCCCAAGCGAAATGCCGGATACCGGGCCGATGCAGTTGCCGGATTCGCCGGTAATGTAGCATCACTTGCCCCGAGACCAGTTCAGAATAGGCTGGGATTTGCGAGGGGCATGATAGCCATCCTTCAGAGGGCTCGATCCAATCTTTTGGATCGGGCACTCGGGTGAACATGATAATTGGCAATAGCCATACTGCTAACGTAAGTAAGCCTCGGTAAACTAGTGTTGGACCAATTGCAACGTTGGATGAATATAGGAATTTAGTCTGGCACAGTGGGGTTAGCCGACGGAAGTTCTTGCAATCCGCCTGATGTCAGCAGAGGCTCACGCAGCTTAACAGGAGATTCTCATGGCGAAGGGTGAACAGAAGTCGAACCGCGAGACTAAGAAGCCGAAGGCAACGAAGACAGCGGCTAAGGGCGGATCTGCCGCGAGCACAACTCCCCCGCCGCGTCCGGAGCCAGGAAAGAAGTAGCAACAGCTACCCGGCCGCTCACGACCGGTCCTTGCCTTCATGCCATGCAACCGCCTTCGCCAGGGGGTGGCTGGCGCGACGACCTAGGGTGCGGAGGTCTTCCGCATCATCTTAGCCTGTTTGAGGGCTATGGTCGTCGTCTTGAAGACAGACAGTAGTCGAGCAGGTTGCGGCCATCCATCTTTCAGGCCAAGCTGTCGTTATCGAGCGGCGAGATTGGCGAAGTGTTGCTCCGCGGACGTCCAGGAATCAGGGCGGCGTCTTAGGGCTGGCGTGTGGCGCGGCTTCTAGCGTTACGCTGCACCACGCAATCGGCAATGAGGCAATCCTATGCCGCTTCCTCTTCCAATATTGGATCACGTCGTCATCAATGTCCGTGATGGGCTGGATGAGGCGGCAACCCTGTGGGAGCGGCTAGGCTTCGTGCTGACGCCGCGAGGGCACCATACGCTGGGGTCCAGCAACCATCTCGCTGTCTTCGGCGCTGATTACTTGGAACTCCTCGGCGTCCAGCCCGGCAATGCGCGCACGGATGTCATGGACTGGCCACTTGGGCTGAATGGCCTGGCGTTCAAAACGTACGATGCCGATGCGACGTATGGTGATCTTCATGCCGCCGGCTTGCCTGTGCTGCCTGCCCAAGCGTTCTCCCGCCCAGTCGAGATGCCTGGAGGCGCCCAGGATGCCGCCTTCCACACCGTTCGGATCGAGCGGGATGCCGCCCCGGCAGGCCGCGTGTTCTTTTGTCAGCACCTCACGCCGGCCCTGGTATGGAATGGCACCTGGCAGGGGCACAGCAATGGTGCGCTCGGCATCTTGCGCGTTATCATCGCCGCAGATGATCCGGCCGGCCCGGCCAGCCTGCTCAGCAGCATGTTTGGCTGGAACGCAGTGCCGCCACGGAACTATGGAGCCTCAATGGCTGCCGGGCTGGCGCAGGTGGACATCCTGACGCCCCATGAGCTGCAAGTGGAATTCGGCGGCGCGGCTTCGGTGGCTGATGGCCGCAAAACCTGGATGGCAGCGCTGACGCTGCGCACGGCGTCGCTGGACGCGGCTGCGGCGGCGCTGGCAGCCGGCGGCGTCCCGCATATGCATGCTCCCGCGGGGATCGTCGTGCCGGCATCGGAGCTGGGAGGCACGACGCTGGTGTTCCAGGAGTAGGCCGGTGGATCGTCCGGCCCTGCTGGTGGCCAACGACCATAGCCGGCGTGGCGGAGAGGTCGGCCCGTTCATGGAAGTGCTGCAACGCGGCGGGATGCGCCTGCGCCGGGAATCGTGCCGCCGGCGGGAGGAACTGCCAGCGCTGATACGGAGTTTGCGCGGAGAGGTCGACGCCGTGATCCTGGGCGGCGGCGACGGTACCATGAGCGCCGCAGCGCCGGCCCTGCGCGACACCGGCTTGCCCTTGGGTATCCTGCCGCTGGGCACCGCGAATGATCTGGCCCGTACGCTCGCAATTCCTACGGAGGCCGAAGGTGCCGCGGCGGTGATCCTGGCCGGGCATCGACGGCAACTCGACCTGGGCTGCGTCAACGGCCACCCCTTCTTCAATGTCGCGAGCCTTGGGCTGAGCGTAACGATCACCCAGCGCCTGACGAAGGTGATGAAGCGCCGCTGGGGGCGCCTGGCCTATCCCATCGCGGCGGCGGCGGTGATCCTGCAAGCCCGGCGGTTCAGCGCCATCATACGCGTGGACGGGAAGGACATCGCGGTGAAGTCCATGCAGGTCGCGGTCGGCAACGGCCGGCATTACGGCGGCGGCATGGTAGTGGCTGATGCCGCAGAAATGGATGACGGACTGCTCGATGTTTATAGCCTGGAGCCGCGGGCGCGCTGGCGCCTGCTGTGGATGGCCCGTGCCTTCCGCGACGGGGAGCACGATTCGCTGGAAGAGGTCCGCACCATGCGCTGCCGGTCGCTGGAGGTGCGCACCCGACGCCGGCGCCACGTCAGCGCCGACGGTGAGATCATCACCCGCACCCCAGCGCGCTTCACGCTGCTGCCCCGGGCCGTCACGGTGTTCGCGCCCCAGGAAGCACCCCGGGAACCGACGAAATGATCGGGACGGTGCAGGCGCTGGACGCCTGGGTAAATGCGGCCTTGACGCCGCTGCGCCTTCCCTGGCCCTTGGCTGCCTTCGGATGGTTGACCGACATGGCCGAGGAATCGACGGCGGTCGTGGTGCTGGTCGTGTCGGCCGGGCTGCTGGTGTCCAGCGGCCGTGGCCGGCTGGTGCTGCCGATGTGCGCGACACTGGCACTGGCGGAGACGCTGACCTGGAGCTTGAAGCTCCTGGTCGGGCGACCGCGTCCGGCGTTCCTGGACGGGTTCACTGCGGCGTCCCCGTCCTTTCCCAGCGCCCATGCGACCGTTGCGGCGTCGTTGTATGGGTTCCTGGGACTAGCCGCCGCCGCGGGAATGCCGGGCCGGCGGGGCGTGGTGCTGGTTGGGACGGCGGTGTTCGTCGGACTGATCGGGTTCAGCCGGTTGTTCCTCGGCTTGCATTACCTGTCCGACGTAGCAGTTGGATACCTGGCCGGCGGTGTGGCGCTGTGGCTGGGATGGCGCTGGGCGCGGGCCCGGGCGTCGCCGCCAGGAGCATGGACGTTAAGCGGGCCAGCCTCGAAAATGTCCTGAAACCGGGTTATCGTGCGACAAGGGGGCTGTTGCGGCGTCAGGAGTGTCAGCTGCATGTCATGGTCGAGAGATTGGGTGGTCTTATCCGGAAGGGTCCGCAAGGTGGCGCTGTTGTTGCCGGTCGTCGGCCTTGCTGCCTGCACGCCGCCGGCGCCGCCCATTCGGCTAAATCCTCCACAGGGGTTTACGCTGTCACCGGCGCCGCCACCGCGGAAGGTCGTGCGTACGGCATCGGCGCCCCGCCCTGCCAAATTGTCGGCGGAGGCCCGGGAAGAGCCCTGCGCGTCGCCGGCCCTGCAAGGACTGACGGCGCCGCGCAAGGCCGAGCTGTTCCGGCAATTTGCCGAGTTGGAAGGGAAGCCGGTCGGCGACGCCCCGGCTCCGGCCAGCCTGCCCGCCTGTCCGCCAGGCAGTCGGTAGCATGATGGACGGCGGGATCGTGGACCAGCAGGGTCCGGACGGCCCAGGCATCGCGGTCCCGTTTCCGGACTCTCCGGCGGCCCGGGTCACGTCGTTCGTGGCGGGCGGTGGGCGGGCGGTCATCATCCTTTGTCCGTCCCGCACCACGCGGGTGTCGGTGCTGGATGGGGTACTGGCGGCGCTGCCCAGCCAAGCGATGCGGGCCGGCAACCCACTAGCCAGTCCGCTGACGCTGCACCGGCTGATGTTCCAGCTTGGGGCGGGCGCGGCGGATGGCGACGACGACGGCTTGCTGGCGCGCCGGCTGGACGAGAAGATAGACACGTTTGCACTGGCAGTGCTGGCAGTGGACGACGCGCAGACCTTGGCGCCGGATGCGCTTGCGGCATTGGCGCAGGTGCCCAGCCCGGCCGCAGGGGAGCATCCGGGGCGGCTGTTGATCCTGGCGGGGCAGCCGGACCTGCTGCTGGCATTGTTCAAGCCCGGCCTGGACGCGCTGCACGACCCGGCAAACGCCCTGCTTGTGGATCTGGACAGCCTGGAGTCCGGCGCCGCCCAAGGCATCGAGGCGGCACCGGGCGCGGCGCACACGCTGTCCAGGGCACGCCCGGACATGGGTGACGCTGCTCCGCTTCAAGGAGAAACTGTGCCCGTACTGCCGGATCAGCCCGGCCGGCCAGTTCTCCGCCAGACGGTTTGGAGCCGCCTTGCGCGTCCGGTCCTGGCAACCCTGGCCCTGAGTGCCGCGGCGTCGGTCGTGTTGGCGCTGTCTTGGGACAAGGTGCCGGCAGGACCGAGTTTATCCCGACGCGCGGGGCTTGGCTTGTCGCCGCTGCCTGCGGCGCCACGTTTACCGGTGGCCGCGCCTGTGCAGGAACCGCCGCCCGCCCCGGCCGTCGTTCAGCCTTTTGCCCCGATAACCCCCATCCCAGACACGCAGGGCGTCATTCCCGTGCCACGGCCGGCCGCAATGCCGTCCGATGCCGATCTGCGCCGGGGCTTCGACGCCTTCTTGGACCGGGCTGGGCGCGATACGGCCGGCCTCAGCCCGGCCGACCGTGCCGCGCTGTTCCGCGAGTACCTGGACTGGCGCAGCAGGAGCGCGGCGCGGCCGGCACGCTGACGGGCCAAACCGGTTTGCGTTCAAACTGGACACCAACTGATCTGGCTTTTTTGGTTGCCAGCATAGACTTGCAACTTCAGGTCCGGTTGTTGGGCGTCCAGACCTGACTGCAATCTGCTTTAGTGCTCTGTCAGTCATTCAGCTCGATCTCGGCCATATTGAGCCAGAAGCCGTGCTTGGGCGTGTGGTGGACCTCAAGCTGGCGTGACCCTGGACCCCCGACCGGATGTGCGCCTACGCAAGGACCTGATCCTTCTCCCTCTCCCTCTGGGAGAGGGCCGGGGTGAGGGAAGGCAAGCCGTGCAAAATCTATCCCGGGCAGTACTGCAAGCCCAGCCGTTCCGAGCACAGGGCTTGCGGCTTTTCCCTCACTCCAACCCTCTCCCGGAGGGAGAGGGAGCAGAAAAAACAAAGGAGTCTTTATGCTCTACCACGTGGAAATGGACGTCCAGGTCCCGCCCGGCACTGACCCCGCGCACTTCGACCGCCTCAAGGCCGACGAGAAAGCCATGTCCCAGGACCTGCAGCGCCAGGGCAAGTGGCGGCATCTGTGGCGCATTGCCGGGCGCTACGCCAACGTCAGCATCTTCGATGTGTCCAGCCACAACGAGCTGCACGCCATCCTGTCTGCCCTGCCGCTGTTTCCGTTCATGAAGATCGAAGTGATGCCGCTGGCGCAGCATCCCTCCGCCATCGCGCAGGAGGAATGAGGCCCGCAGCCCAGATGCCGGCGCTGTTCGTCGGCATCTGGGCGACCGGGTTCCTGGTGGCCCGGCTGGTCGCGCCGCACGCGGACCCGCTGACATTCCTGTCCCTGCGCTTCGTGCTCAGCGCCGGGGCATTCGCGGGGATCGCGGCGGCGACCGGCGCGCAGTGGCCGCGGGGCGTGCGGGCGTGGCGGGACGCGCTGGTGGCCGGGGTGCTGATGCAGGGCATCTACCTCGGCGGCGTGTTCTGGTCGGTGCGGCACGGTCTGCCGGCCGGGCTGTCCGCGCTGGTGACGGGGTTGCAGCCGTTGCTGACGGCGGTGCTGGCGTTCCCCTTGTTGGGCGAGCGCGTGGGCGCGCGGCGCTGGACGGGGATCATGCTGGGCTTTGGCGGAGCGCTGCTGGTGCTGTCGCCGCAACTGGCGGCAGGGACGGAGAGCGCAGGCACCCTGCCGCTGCTGGCGTCGGGAGTGGGGATGGTGGCAATGACCCTGGGCACGATCTGGCAGAAGCGGACTGGCGGCGCAGCGGACTTGCGGACCAATGCCGCCGTGCAGTTCGTCGGCGCGGCGACCGTGACGGCACCGCTGGCGTGGCTGACCGAGGCCGGACGATTCGATGGCGCCTGGCAGGCTTGGGTCGGCCTGGCCGGGGCGGTATGCGGGCTGTCGCGCGGCGCGATCTCGCTGCTGCTGGTGCTCATCAGGCGCGGAGCGGTGGCGGGGGTGGCGTCGCTATTCTACCTGGTGCCCCCGGTGGTGGCGGTGCTGGCGTTCCTACTGTTCGGGGAGGCGCTGACGGGGGTGCAGGTGGCAGGGATGGCGCTGGCGGCGGCCGGGGTGGCGGTGGCGAGCCGGGGGTAGGCGGGGGCATCTCCCGAATTACCGCAAGGGTTGAGTGCATGTTTAGTAGAGTAACGCATTGAGATGACAACAGGCCGCAAGGAAGACCGCATCGTGTGGTGGCCGTTGACGGCAACTGCGATTATCGCCGGAGTGCCCATGGTGTGCTGCGGCTACAACATCGGTGGAGATTTCCCGGTGCCACTCGCTTCACTGTTCGGCGTGCTGGCGTTGATTGTGCTCGCGGCCGTGCTGGTTTTGAGCGTGGTCTGGAACGCCTTGCGCTACCGTTGGCTGCATGCGTTGTCGTGCGGCTGGATAGTTGCTGCATACGTCGCCCTAGCTCCCCTGCCGCTCACCCTGGAGTACTTCGTGCGACAGGTCAGGCTGGGCAACTGGGTCCGGTTCCTGGTGACCGAAGCTTGGATCGCCCGGCCCAGGCACCGGGTCCAGATTGCCTTGTTCGGGCAGGTTGGGGCGTCTCGGGGTTGGCTGGCATTAGTCACGACGCCTACCTTGTGTTCGACGCGCCTGGCCGGTTTGCGGAGCCGGCGTCCTATCCGAACGGAGACTTCGGCCTGGCCTGCCCGATCGTAACTATCCAGCCGTTGCTGCGCCCATGGGTAATCGTGACCACGTTCAACTGCACTCTATAGCGGCGCCGTCTTAAACCCGCTCCAACCCGTCCACAAACGCCAGTGCCCGCTCCAAATGCTCCCCCCACCCCGGCGCCCGCCACCCCGCGATCCCCGCCACCTGCGCCGCCCGCCGCGGGCTGTCCGGCGCGGCGTAGTCCTCCACCGCCCGCATCCATGCCGGGCCGTCCAGCGGGTCCAGGTATTCCGCCACGTCCCCACCGACTTCCCGCAGCGCCGGCAAGTCGCTGCACAGGGCAGGGGTGCCGACCGCCAACGCCTCCGCCAGCGGCAGGCCGTAACCCTCCGCGAAGGATGGCAGCAGCAGCGCCCGCGCGCCGCGCAGCAGGGCGACGGTTTGGGCGTCTGACAGGTCGGCACGCTCCTCCACCACGCCGTGCAGGGCGGTGCATCGTTCGATCATGTCCACGACCTGCTCGTTCTCCCAGCCGCGGCGTCCCACCAGCACCAGCCGGGGAGCGGCGGGGCCGAGATGCTCCACCAGGCGGCGCCAGATGTGCAGCGGCAGCAGGTGGTTCTTGCGCGGCTCGATGGTGCCCAGGAACACAAAATAAGGGTGGCCGGCTGCCCCGTTCGGTCCCGGCCCACTGACGCCGAGGGCAGGGGCGTCAATGCCCAGCGGAGCCACCAGCACGGGCGTTCCCCGCCCGGCCCGGTCCAGCCAGGGCTGCAGGCTGGCGGCGGTGGCGGCGCTGTTCACCAGCACGCCGTCAGCCAGGTCCGCCACCGTGCGGATGCGCCGCTCGTGCCGGGCTGGCTCGGCAGGGCGGGCGTATTCCGGGAACTCGATGGGGATCAGATCATGCACCATGCACACGAAACGGGCGTCGTAGCGGCGCTTCGCTTCCTCGATCAAGGCCGGGCGGTCCAGGTGATGGTGGGACATGTTCAAGTAGGTCGTGCGCCCGTCCTGCCGGGGCGCCAGCATGAGTTGCCCGCGCAGGAAGGCCGGCCCCAGCAGGGCGCGGGCCGCCCGGCGCACGGCGTCGGCCGGTACATCGCCGCCGCGCCAGCGCCGGGCGGCCACGTCCAGGAAATGCCGCACCGGCTCTGTCGGCAGACGGCCAAACCGGCCTAGTGGGTGCAGCGCCGCGAACTGGAGTTGATCCGGGTACCGTTCCAGCAGTCCCTCGGCGTAGGCCAGCTCCACCCGGTCAATCCCCGTGGGAACGGCATGGGAGGCCCGGGACAGCAGGCGGGACACGTCCAGGATTAGGCGATGGGTCACAAGGCCGACTTTTAAACCTTGGACATGGCCTTCGCCAGGATGCTCCCAAGCGCGTCAGCACTGCAATCCTGGGCGACGCCGGGCGGCTGGCCGACGCCCCAGACCAGATAATCCGTGCGCCGGTCCGTGACTTCCAGCGCGGCAAAGGCGCCGGGCAAGCTGGGCTGGTGGTCGCCATATACCGCAAGCCATCCGGCGCCGGCCGTCCGCAGCACGTCCGCCAATGCCGGCAGCATTGCATCCACGCCGCGCATCGCCTCCAGCCAGCCGGCCAGCGGCCCGGCCTCTGCGACGCCGGCCAGCTCCGGCGGCAGCGCGGCGGAATCGCCGGTCCAGGGGCCGTGCGAGGCCATGTTGATCACGAACACGAACACCCGCGGCCCCATTTCCCGCACTAGCCCGGCCACGACCGCCGCCAATTCGGCGTCCCCCGGATAGTGCCCGGCCGGCGCGCGGCGGAACGCCTCCGGCCCGACGAAGCGGTCGAAGCCGAGCCGCGGCATGACATGCTTGCGGCCATAAAAGCCGGGGTCGAAGGGATGGACGACCACCGTGTGGTAGCCAGCCGCCCGCGCCGCGCTGGCGATGCTGGGCAGGCCGCCGCGGGCGAACGCCTCATACGGGTTGAAGCGGTCCAGTCCCAACGCCGGCTCTCCCACGCCGGTCAGCACCGCAAACTCGGACCGGACGGTGTTGGCGCCCCAGCACGGCACATCCAGCTTGCCGTGGCGGACGGCCCCGGGAAGCAGGGCGGACCAGTGGGGCAGCACGCCGGCCAGGGCGGGATGCACCCGGGCCGGGTCCATGAACGACTCGGCCTGCACCACGATCACCGGGCCGTCGGCCGGCAGGATCGGCGCCTGCTGGGCGCGCACGGCGGCGATACGGCCCGGCCGCTCCGCTGCGGCGAGGGTGGCGTGAATGACCAGGGTGGCAAGCGGTCCCAGCCGCAGCATATCCTGCGCCGGGTCGCGGCTGGGCTGCAGGCGGGCATACAGTGGCGCCAGAAAGCGCAATGCCGGCGGCAGCGCCGGCAGCACGAAGCCTAGCCGGGCGGCGGCCAGGGCCAGCAACAGCGCGGCGATGGCTCCGGGCCAGGAGCGATGCCACAACGGCGGCTCGGCCCAGGCCAGGGCGCCTGCCAGCGCCGCAACCACGCCCGCGCCGGCCAACACCAGCCCGGTGCCGGCAAATGGGAGGTAAAGCTGCGGATGCCGCACGACCTCCGGCAGCTCCGCCCGGTCGGCGAAGTTGACGGGCTCGTGCAGCACATCCCGCTTCACCGTGTCGGTCAGGCGCAGTCCCAGCGCAGTCGCGCCCAGCGCCACGCCGGACAGCAAGGGGCGCGCGGTGCCCGCCAGCATCAGCCCGAACCCGGCGGCCATCGGCAGCGCGTCCAAAAGGGTGGCGCCGACGGGCGCACTGCGCAGGCTCACCCCCACGCCCGAGCGCAGGATCAGCCATGCGGCCACGCACACGGCGATGCCGGCAGCAAGCAGGGAAGGCAGCATCAAATCGCGTGGATGCTTCTCCCTCTCCCACCGGGAGAGGGCCGGGGTGAGGGGGCCTTGAGGCCCTGACCTTGCTGGCTGGAAGACTTGTTATTACTGCACGCGAGGCTCTCTGCGCCGCAGCAAGACCCCCTCACCCCGACCCTCTCCCGGAGGGAGAGGGAGAAGAAGGGCCTCAACGTCCCGCCTCGATATGAAACCGTACGCCGCGCAGGATGCGGTCGCCGGCCCAAGCGGGAATCAGGTCGGCTAGCACCAGCTCCGTCGCCAGCCCCCGCGGCACCACGATGCGCGCCCGCCGCCGGTCCAGCCCGCGGCGTATGGCGGCAACCATGCGCGGCAGGCTCATCATCCCAGGCTTTGGTCCCTTGAAGCGGTCGGTCATCGGCGTGTCGAAGAAGCCGGGTACGATCACGCTGACCGCGACGCCTTGGGGTGACAGCAGCGCCCGCAGTCCTTCACCATAGGCGCGCACCCCGGCCTTGCTGGCGCTGTAGGCCGGGCTGTAGGGCAGTCCGCGCAGCCCGGCGACGGAGGACACCACGGCTACATGCCCGGCGCCCCGCGCCAGCAGCCGCGGCAGCAACGGCTCGACCGTGTGCATCGCGCCCAGAAGGTTGGTGCGGACCTGCATTGCAGCCAGCCCCACGCCCTCCGGCGTGCCGTCCGGCAGCGTGCCGGCGGATACCCCGGCGCAGGCCAGCACCAGCCCAACCGGCCCGGCGTCGTCCGCCCGGTGCAGCCAAGCGGCGACGCCCTCCGCGTCCGTCACGTCCACTTGGTCCGCGTGAACGGTGGCGCCTGATGCCCGGCACCGCTCGGAGACGGCTTGCAGCCGCGCCCCGTCCCGCCCGGACAGCCAAAGCGTCGCACCCGGTGCCGCGTAGCTTTCCGCCAAACCGGCCCCTAATCCGCTCGACGCACCTGTGATGGCGACCGAGCGCGTTGCGTCTGTCATCCCTTCGCAGCGGCCAACATCGGGTCGGAGTCGCGCGTCGGCAGGGCGGCGCCGGCCATGACCGGCCGCATGCCGGGCCGAGCCGCAGCCTCCAGCCGCACCACGGCGCCATCCACCAGCATCCGCAGTCCCGCGTCCGAGAAGAAACCGCCGCGAATCATGCAGCGGTGCACGAGGACTCGGCGCAGGGCGTCGAACACCGACGGGTCCGGCGGGACAGGGTTGGTCCAGAAGGCATCCAGCCCGTCCTGATGGGTGACGCCGGGGATGTCATAAACTGCCCGGCCCAGGCTGATTGTCGGGATGCCACGGGCCGCCGACAGGGTGCCGGTAGTGCTGTTGACGGTCACGACACCACGGGCCGCCCGCACCAGCAGGTCTATGTTGCCGTCCTCCAGGAACATCACCCGGTCCTGCACGCCCAGCCCAGCCGCGATGCCGAGCGTCACCGCCCGCCAGTCGCGCAATCCGTTATCCAGCGGGTGTCCCTTCACGATCAGGTCCAGCCCTGCCGGGGCATGGCTGGCGAACGAGGTCAGTACGTCGGTGATCGCCGTCTCCATCCCTGGGAACGGCGAGTGCATCCTGATCTGGTAGTCGCAATCCAGTTGCAGCGGGAACACCATGAACGGGCGCCCGGTGCGCTCCAGCCGGGCGCGCACGGCGTTGCTTCGGCGCGCGGCGGCCTTCTTGTTGGAAAGGCGGCGCAGCCAGCCCGCATACTCCACCATCGGATGCCAGGGCCGATGGCTTTGGTAGCCCGGGAACAGCGGACGCAGCGCCATCGCTGTCAGGTTATAGGCCAAGTCCTCCCGCGCCCGCCGGGCAAAGCTGGTCGGCACGCCGCTCACGTCCGGGTCGGCTAGGGGCGGCAGGGTGCGCGCGGCGTCCAGGTAGTATTGCGGGTCCCGCGGCAGGGTGGACAGGCCGTTGACGCCGCCGGCCTCAAGCGTCACCCAGTCCGGGCGCATGTAACCTTCCTCGAACACATGCACCTGCACGTGCCGCCGGGCGGCGATGGCGCGGGCGGTGCCGTGCAGCGGCCGGCAATCGCCGAACAGCACGATGTCCGTGATGGCCCGGCGGTTCAGCAACTCCTCAAGATAGTCGGGCCAGCCCTGCTCGCCGCCGCGGTAGTTGACGGCGCCGGACCGGCGCCAGAACAGCCAGTCACCCCCGTGGAAGTTGACGCGGTGAACGCCATGCCCTCGCGTCGCCAAAGCATCGCCGAGGTGCCGGAAGAACGGGCCGGCCAGGCCTTGCAGGAATAGGAACTGTCGCGGGGCAGCATGACTCATCGCTTGGTCCTTCCGGCCGCAGGTCCCGCGGCAGCAATCCTCGACGTCCATCTAGCAACCAGGCCTTGTGCACGCCGCAGCCGTACCAACGGACCGGCGCGCCACAGCGCGGGGTCGGATAGGCGATCCAACAACACCTCTGCCGGGCAAGGCATCCCAGTCACAGGGTCCAGGTAACGCGGATATAGTAGCAGAACGCCCGCCGCTAGTTCCGGTAGTGTTAACCGCCGTGTGCGCCGCAGCATAGGTGCCACGTCCCGCGTCAGTCCCCATCCGGAATAGAATGGCTGTCCCCAGCAGGTGACGGTCCGGCCGCGCAGCAGCGCCTCGAAGCCTGTGAGCGACGTCAGGGTGTGGACCTCCTGCACGGCCGAGATCAACTCTGCCATCGGCACCCCGCGGACGATGCCATTAGCGATTTCAAGCACTTCTGCGTCGGGAATGGCACCCTGGCGGTGCCCGGCGTCCACGTCGGGATGCGGTTTGTAAAGGATGTGCGCATCAGGCGCCGCGGTGCGCACGGCCTGTAACAGCGCCAGATTGGACTGGATCGCGCCACCGCCCAGCCGCACCGACAGGTCGTCGGCCACCTGGCCCGGCACCAGCACCACCCGGCGCCCAGCCGGCAACTGCGGCAGCGGCGCCGCGCCTACATTATATTTTGTAACACCGGCCTGAACCAGCCGCCGGACCAGATTCGCGGCGCGGTCCAGTAACGCCGTGTCGAAGGCGGCCCCGGCCAGGATGGCTTCCAGGTCGCTTGGCCGGCTTGGGTCGTAGTAGATGCCGGTGCCGTCCACGATGATGCTGCACGGCGGCAGGAAGTCGCTTCCCAGGCCGACGGAGCGGAGGAATCCGTCCTCTACCCGAAGAACGGGGATGCCCTCCCTGCGCAGCGTTCCCTGCAGGCCTTCGGGCATCCGCGACGCCCAGGCTGCGACCGCGCCACCGTCCCGCCGGGCCGCGGCCACGGCGGCATCGCCCTGCGGCGGCGGACGCACCCCGGTGTGCAGGAAGGCGCCGATGCGCCGCCGCTTCCAGAACTGCATGCCGACGCAGCCGGCAATGCCCCGGTTAGCGTCGCACAGGCGCCGCCACTCCGCGGCGAAGTCCAGCGCCGCCTCGAACGTGGTGGGCTGGCCCGTGAAGGGGTCGCGGTAGGATGCGCCGCCGAGCAGCCACGCCGCCGCAACCTGCGCCGGGCTGCGCGTAGCAGCGCGAGGCGGGACGTCCGGCCCATCCACCGTTGCGCCCCAGCCGGCAAACCAGGCCGGCGCATGGGCATGGACGGCGCACCCGGTCAGCAGGCCGAGCAGGCCGAGCACGCTGGTCCCCGCCACGTGGACCTCATCCGCAAGCTCCACCAGCGGCCAGGGGTCATAAACGTCCGATGGCAGCACGCGGCATCCCGCGGCAGCGGCTGAGGCGGCGACGGCAGCGGAGGCCCGGGCCACGGCAACCCGGGCAGCGTCGTGCCGGGCCAGCACCGCGGCCAGCATCGCCTGGTCCCGCCCGGGGTCGCCCGAGCACTCCGCGATGACCAGTCCGAGGCCCGGACGTGCCAGAACCGAGGCTGGCGGCGGATCTGCCCATGCCGCGCCGCCAACGCGGTGCCGCAACATCGCCGCTGTCCCGTCCGCGGCCCGGCGCAGGGTCGCCGCGTCGTCCGGCCCGGACAACAGCGCCATCTCGGCCGATCCCGGCAGCACCGGACAGGGCGCCCCAGCAGCTGCGCTTCCTCCGCCCAGGGCGGCGCTAAGCCAGGGCGGGTCGGCCAGAAATCGCGGTGTTTGCAGGGGGCCTGGCTGCAGTTGCACCAGGGGGCGAGGCGAATATGGCCGGCGCGGCTGCGGGTTGACCGCCAGCAGGATGCGCGCATCTCCCAGGGACGGGGCCGCCGTGAGGCCGAGTCCCGGAAGCAGCGCCGCCCAGCCGGGCACGGGCCGCCCCACGATCCAGGCCGGGGTAGCCGCCCCCTCGTCCGGCCCGGCGTCGGGCCTCGTCACGGCAAGACACCACTCGGGATGGGGTGGCATTCGCCGTAAGCTCTGGGTTTCCCGTCTTGGTTCCGGCTCAAGGTTCCGGTTGTATGGCCCGGGGGTGTGCTGCAATGCAACACTGGTGACATATGCGTGACGCCTAGTTCATCCTGTGTTGCTCGCATATCGCACAGGCGGCTATAGCGGCAGGCTTGGCCTGCCTTCCATCCCAGGCTGGCCCGTTTGCCCAAGCGGGCCAATCGCCGTAGAGCGTCTGGATACCAAAGACCCATCCCGGCCCTTTGCCGGACAGAGGTGCGACATTGGACGGCAGCGTTAAAGCGAACACGGACTTCCTGGCGGGACACCAGCCCATTGCCATCGTCGGCGCCGCGTGCCGGTTGCCGGGTGCTGCGGATCTGCACGCATTTGCGGACCTGCTTGCCGCCGGACGCGACGTGGTCACGGAAATACCGGACAACCGCTGGACCAAGGCGGCTTACTTCCACCCGGGCCGGGACCAGCGCGGCAAGGCCTACACCTTTGCGGCCGGCGTGCTAGGTGACGTCAGCGGCTTCGATGCCGGGTTCTTTGGCATTTCCCCGCGAGAGGCCGCCCAAATGGACCCGCAGCAACGGCTGCTGCTGGAACTGGCGCATGAGGCGCTGGAGGATGCCGGGCTGGACGCGGGCAAGCTCGCCGGGTCGGCGGTAGGCGTTTACGTCGGCGGTTCCGCCTGGGACTACACGACGCTGCACGCGGGCGACGCGTCGGTGATGGACGCCTACTCGATGACCGGGGCGACGCTGTGCTCGCTGTCCAACCGGGTCAGCTACGCCTTCGACCTGCGGGGTCCGTCGTTCACGGTGGATACGGCCTGCTCGTCCTCACTGGTCGCCTTGCATCAGGCGTGCGAGGCGATTCGCGGCGGGCAGGTGCCGATGGCGCTGGTGGGCGGGGTCAACCTGCTACTGGCGCCGCAGAACTTCGTGGGGTTCTGCGCCGCCTCCATGCTGTCGCCGCGCGGGCGCTGCCACGCTTTCGATGCACGGGCCGACGGCTATGTGCGGGCCGAGGGTGGGGCGATGCTGGTGCTGAAGCCGCTGCGGGCGGCGCTCGCGGATGGGGACGCCATACATGCGGTGGTGCGCGGCACCGGAGTGAACTCGGACGGGCGGACCAACGGCTTCTCCCTGCCCAACCCGGCAGCGCAGGCGGCGCTGCTGCGCGCGGTCTATGGCCGCTTCGGCATTGACCCCGACGAGTTGGACTACGTCGAGGCGCACGGCACCGGCACCCCGGCGGGCGACCCGATCGAGGCCGCAGCGCTCGGCGAGGTGCTGGGCCGGCGCCGGTCGCAGCCCCTCACCATCGGCTCGGTCAAGACCAACATCGGCCACCTGGAAGCGGCGTCCGGCATGGCTGGGCTGCTGAAGGCGGTGCTGGCGTTCCGAGCCGGCCGGGTGGCGCAATCCCTGCACTGCGAAACGCCGAACCCGGCGATCCGCTTTGACGACCTGAACCTGCAACTGAACCCGGCCGGCTTGGACTTGGTGCCACAGGGCCGCCCTGCGATGATCGGAGTCAACAGCTTCGGTTTCGGCGGCACCAACGCCCATGCCGTGCTGGAAGCGCCGCCGGCCACCACCGAAGCCGGGGATGCACCCTTCACCGCCGTCCCGGGGCTGCCGCAACTGCTGCTGTCTGCGCGAAGCGAGGGTGCGCTGCGCGCCTTGGCGGCTGCCTGGTGCGACGTGTTGGCGGACGGAGAAGGGGACGCCGCCCTGATCCGCGGCGCGGCGCTCGGGCGCGACCAGTACAAGCTGCGCCTGGCGGCGACGGGTGCCACGGCGGCGGATTTGGGCGCCGGGCTGCGGTCCTACCTTGCAGGGCAGGCGACGCATGCTGTCGCCGAGGATACGGCCGTAATCGGCCAGGTCGCCTTCGTGTTCTCGGGCAACGGTAGCCAATGGGCCGGGATGGCGTCGGACGCCGCCGAGCGGAGCCCGGCCTTCCGCGCCGCCCTGGAAACCGCGGACGCGGCGTTGCTGGGACCGCTCGGGTGGTCTGTCGCCGAGCGCCTGCAAACGGCGGATGCCGCTGCCATGCGCGATACCTCGGTTGCGCAGCCGCTGCTGTTTGCCATCCAGGTGGCGATGGTGATGGCGCTGCGGACTGCCGGTGTGCACCCCGACGCCTGCGTGGGCCACAGCGTCGGCGAGGTCGCGGCGGCCTGGGCTGCCGGCGCGCTGACGCTGGACCAGGCCAGCCGGGTGATCGCGGTGCGCAGCCGGTTGCAGGCCCGCACGGCGGGCGTTGGGCGCATGGCGGTGCTGGGCCTCGGCGCCGGGGCGGCAGCCGAGGCTGTGGCCGGCACGGGGATCGAGGTCGCGGCGCACAACAGCAGCGGCGCCACGACGATTGCCGGGTCGGAATCGGCGCTGCTGGTGTTGGGTGCGCGCGCAAAGGAGGCGGGCTGGGCCTTCACCCTGTTGGACCTGGACTATGCCTTCCACAGCGGCGCGATGGAGCCGATCCGGGATGCGCTGGCCAAGGAACTGGCCGGCCTGGTGCCCGGGCCGGCGACGCTGCCCTTCGTGTCCACCGTCGCCGGCGGCCCGGCGGACGGCACCACGCTGGATGCCGAATACTGGTGGCAGAACGTGCGTGCGCCGGTGCGCTTCGCCGAAGCCGCGGCGCACCTGGTTGCCTCCGGCGTGCGCGTGTTCATCGAGATCGGGCCGCAGCCGGTGCTGCAGGCCTATCTGCACGATGCCCTGACGGCGGCGGATGTGACCGGGCGCGTCCTGCCGACACTATCGCGCCGGCCATCGTCAGCCGATCCGGTCGTGTTGACCGCGGGGCGGGCACACGCCGCGGGCTGTGACATCCGCCGCGCGCCCGCCTTCTCTGGACCGCGACGCACCGACGGTCTGCCAGCTTATCCCTGGCAACGCGAACCCCATTGGTTGTTTCACACGACAGAAGCCGAAGCGGTCGTAGCCTCGCCGGAGGAGCATCCGCTGCTGGGCATCCGCCGCGGGGCGGAGCCAAGGGAGTGGTCGGCCCACCTCGGCACCGCATCGCACCCTTGGCTGGCCGACCATGTCGTCGGCGGCGCAACCGTCGCGCCAGCTGCTGCCTTGCTGGAGATGGCGCTGGCCGCCGCCCGTGCCCGTCACCCCGGCGCTGCCGCGCTGGAGGTGTCGGACCTGGAGATCAACCGTCCCCTGGTGTTTGAGCACGGAGTGCTGCGCGAGGTGCGGCTGCGCGTTGGCTCGACCGGCGGCGGGTTCGAGATCATGTCCAGGCCGCGGTTGTCGGACGAGCCATGGACCGTTCATGCTGCCGGCCGGATCGGCGCCGGGGAGTCCGCCGCATCGGCCCGCGACGCCCCACCGGCAGAATCGATGCCGTGCACTCTGGATGGTCCGGCGCTGTATGCGCTGGCAGGCGGCCTCGGGCTGGCCTACGGCCCGGCGTTCCAGGTCGTGGGGCGGGTCGAGATCGGACGGGACGCGGCGGTGGTGCGCTTTGCCCCCGGCGTGCAGGACGGTGGCTTCCTGCTGCCGCCGCCGCTGACGGACGGTGCGCTGCAGGGCCTGCTGGCGCTGGCGGCAGGCAAGCTGGGAGATGGCGACGGGGTGCTGCCCTGGCGGTTCGGCCGGGTACGGCTGCTGGCTCTGGATGGCGCGATGCCGGCGTCGGCGCGGCTGCATGTGACGCGGGTCGGCCCGCGCTCGGTGCGGGCGGACATCGCGCTGCTGAATGCGGCCGGGACGGTAGTGGCTGAACTGCTGGACTGCTGGTTCGTGCGCGTCGCCCTCGGCCGCGCCGCTGCGCCCGAGGAGCGGCTGTTCCACACCGCGCTGGTGCCGAGCGCCTCCGGTCCGATGGCGGCCGTACCCACGGACGTGCTGGGCGACGACGACGACGACCCTGGCGAGGCCGGCATCCTTGCCGATGCTTACGCCGCGCTGGCCGCTGGTGCGGCGTTGCGCCAGGTGCTGCCGGATTCGGCGGCGTCCTTCACCGCCGGGCAGCTCGTGCGGGATGGCGTGGTGGTACCCACCATGCGGGAACGGCTGGACGAGATCCTGGGCTGGCTAGCCGCCGATGGGCTGGCCGACGTGCAGGACGGCACCTGGACCCTGCTGGATGACGACCTGTCAGCAGACGACGTGTTGCGTACCCTGGTGTTCGACCAGCCCCGCGCCGTGGCCGATGCCGCGCTGCTGGCGGCGGCGGCGGAGCGGCTGGCGGCGGAGCTGCGTGGCGCCCCGCCTGCAACGGCACCAGCGGCGCTGCTGGACGGAATGCTGCTGGGTTCCCCGGCCGGCACCGCGGCAGTGGACGCGCTGCTGGACGCGATAATGCGGGTGGCAAAGGCATGGCCAGCCGGGCAGCCTTTGCGTGTGCTGGAAGTTGGCGCGCGGCGTGGCGCCTTTACACGCATGATGCTGCGCCGTCTCGGCGGGCTGCCGGTCCAGGTGCGTTTAGACGCCTCGACGGGTCCGGACGACGTGGCGGCGCTGGGCGACGCCCTGGCCGGCGTGCCCGGCGCGTCCGCACGGACCTGGGATGCCGTGACGGGCCATGCACCGTACGACCTGGTCGTTGGCCTGCATCCCCTGGCGCTGGGGGCATTGGATGCGGACTCGCTGCATCAACTGGCTGCGCTGGCTCCAGGCGGACTGGTGCTGCTGGCGGAGCCTGCGCCTGGACGGGTATGGGGCTTGGTGCGCCCGGATGGTCCGCGGCTGCGCGACGGGCGCGGCTGGGTGCGGGCGCTGGCCGCCGCCGGCCTGACTGGGGCGGCGTCCCGCCCAGTGTCGGCAAGCTGGCCGGCGACCCTGATGCTCGCCCGCGTGCCGGCTAGTCCGGCATTGGTGGTGCCGACACTGGACGGCATCACTGCGGCGTTGTTGGCGCCCGCATCGCCGCTGGCCGATGCGGTCGCAGCACGGCTGGAGGCGTCGGGCCTGAATGTCGCCCGGCACATACTGGGTGCCGTCCCGCTCCTGGCCTGGGCGCGCAAGCCCGGAACGGTGCCTCCGCATGTCGTGCTGCTTGCGGATGGCGACCCCGCGGCCATGCTGGACCTGATGGCGCAGACGGCGCAGGCAATGCCGACCGGGACCTTGACCGTCCTCGTTGCGGGCGATGCTGCCCTGGCCGGCGCCCTGGCCGGCGCACGCCGGGTGATGGCGAACGAGATGCCGGACCTGCGCTGCCGCATCATCCACCTGGCCCCGAACCTGCCGGACCCGGCCGAGGTTGCCGTGGCCGAGGTGTTGCGCGGGGACACAGAGGACGAGGCCGCCTGGTCCGCTGCTGGCCGGCAGGTGCCGCGCCTGCGCCGCGGCGTGCCGCCCACAGCCGCCGATGCGTCGGTGCTGCGCCTTGCCGTCGGGCGGCCGGGCTTGCTGGACAGCCTGCAATGGACGCCGTCGGAGCCGGCACAGCCCGGCCCCGGCCAGGTAGCCATCAAGGTGCGCGCTGCGGGGCTGAATTTCCGCGACGTGATGTGGGCGATGGGCCTGCTGCCGGACGAGGCGTTGCTGGACGGCTTTGCCGGCGCAACCATCGGGCTGGAATGCGCCGGGGACGTCGTAGCGGTGGGGCAGGGGGTCACCTCCGTCCAGCCCGGCGACCGTGTGATGGCGTTCGCGCCCGCCAGCCTCAGCACACAGACGGTCACGTCAGCCCATGCCGTGATGCCGATGCCGGAGGGCATGGATTACGCGGCAGGCGCCACGGTGCCGGTGGCCTTCCTGACCGTCGCCTATGCGCTGGGCCACTTGGCCCGGCTGGGCCAGGGCGAGCGCGTGCTGATCCATGGCGGCGCTGGCGGCGTTGGGCTGGCGGCGATCCAATACGCCCGGGCGCGCGGTGCGGTCGTGTATGCCACGGCGGGATCGGAGGCCAAGCGGGCGCTGCTGCGTGGCCTGGGCGTGGACGCCGTACTGGACAGCCGCAGCCTACTGTTCGCTGACGAGATCATGCGCCTGACCGGCGGGGAAGGCGTGGACGTCGTCTTGAACTCCCTGAGCGGCGAGGCGATGGAGCGCAGCCTGGGCCTGCTGCGCCCGTTCGGCCGGTTCCTGGAGCTGGGCAAGCGGGATTTCTACGAGAACTCCGCCGTGGGCCTGCGTCCGTTCCGGCACAACGTTTCCTACTTCGGCATAGACGCGGACCAGTTGCCGCTGCGGCGGCCGGCGCTAGCGGCGGAACTGTTCGCGGAGATCGAGGCGGGGCTGCGGGACGGCAGCCTTCGGCCGCTCCCGCATCGTTTGTATGATTATGCAGACGCCGTGGAGGCGTTCCGGCTGATGCAGTCGGCCGGGCACATCGGCAAAGTGGTGCTGGCGCCAGGCCCGGCGCTGCCAACGGCGGCGCGGGTAGCGGCCTCATTCCGCGCGCGCGCGGACCGGACCTACCTGGTCACGGGCGGAATGGGCGGCTTCGGGCTGGAAACGGCGCGCTGGCTGGCGGCCCAGGGAGCGCAGCACTTGGCCCTCGTCAGCCGGCGCGGGCCGACAGATCCCGACGCGGCTGCGGTGCTGGCCTCGCTGCCCGGTGCCACTGCATTCGCCTGCGACGTGTCGGACGAGGCGGCGCTGGCCGGCGTGCTGGACGCGATACGCGCGGGAATGCCGCCGTTGGGCGGCGTGGTCCATGCCGCGGTGGCGATGGATGACGCGCTGCTGCCCGACCTGACGCGCGAGCGCTTTGCCCGCGCGTTGCGGCCCAAGCTGGGCGGCGCCGACCTGCTGGACCGGCTGACGCGGGACGACCCGGTGGAGATGTTCTTGCTCTACTCCTCGGTGACGACGCCGTTGGGCAATCCTGGCCAGGCCAACTACGTCGCCGCCAACACGGCGATGGAGTCGGTGGCGTTGCGCCGGGCCGCCGCCGGGCTGCCGGCTCTGGCGGTGCAGTGGGGACCGGTGGGCGACGCCGGCTACCTGGCCCGGCAGGCCGGGGTGGGCGCGATGCTGGCGAAGCGGCTGGGCAGTGCGAACCTGACAGCGGCCGAGGCGCTGGCCGCCTTGCCGATGCTGCTGCAATCGGGGCTGCCGGTCGTGGGCTATGCCGACATCCGCTGGGGCGCGCTGGGTGCCAGCCTGCCCTGGCTGCGGTCGCCGACGTTCGAGGAGGTGCAGGACGGCGCCGGGGCGCCTGCGGCCGAGGTGGACCTGCGGGAATTGCTGGCATCTTGCCCGCCCGACGAGGCCCGGGCCAAGGTGGTCTCGCTGCTGACGGAGGAGGTCGCGCGGATCACCAAGCTCGCCGCCAGCCGGATCGAGCCCGGGCGGCCGCTGGTGGAACTGGGCATGGACAGCCTGATGGCGGTGGAACTGCGGCTGGCAGTGGAGCAGCGGTTCGGGCTGTCGCTGCCGGTCTTGGCCTTGTCCGAAGGGGCAACGCTACAGGCGCTCGCCGGCCGAGTCATCAAGATGCTGGGCGGCGGCGCGGAACCGGCGCCGGCCGGCAGCGTGGACGACATGGCCGAGCGCCTGGCGCGCTTCGAGGACCATCCGGTGCTGGAGGAGATGCTATCTTCTTCTGCTCCTGCTCCCTCTCCCTCCGGGAGAGGGTTGGGGTGAGGGGGTCTTCAAGCCTGGTCTGTGCCAACCCAGAGCCATACGCCAGCAGCGCGGCCTGTGCCCCGCTCCGCAGCCAAGGCCCCCTCACCCCGACCCTCTCCCGGAGGGAGAGGGAGCAGTAAAGAAGCTAAGGTCAAGCCATGAACCCGTTTGGACTTTCCGCTGACGCCAAGGCGCGGCTGGTCACGCGTCTTGCCACCCGCCGAGCCACCCCCGCACCGCGTGAGGCCGCGGCGCCCGCCGCGCCGCCGCTGGGCGACCAGGAAGCAATGGCTGACATGCGCATGGTGCAGAAGGCTGGCGCCGCATTAGGGATCGAGAACCCCTATTTCCGTCCGCATGCCGGCATTGCCGGCGCCACGACGGTCATCGGCAACGGAGAGTACGACAACTTCGTCTCGTATAACTACCTCGGCCTGAACGGCGATCCCCGCATCAGCGAAGCCGCCAAGGCCGCCATAGACCGCTACGGCACCAGCGTCTCCGCCAGCCGCGTCGTCTCCGGCGAGCGGCCAGTGCATCGCGAGTTGGAAGAGGCTCTGGCCGCCGCCTACGGCACCGAGGACGCGCTAGTGCTGGTCAGCGGCCATGCCACCAACGTGACGGTGATCGGCCACTTGGTCACCCGCGACGACGCCGTATTCCATGACGGTCTCAGCCACAACAGCATCGT
>CAXTCI010000022.1:0-40288 GCA_964242325.1 uncultured Acetobacteraceae bacterium | reverse complement strand
CGCGCCGTCCAGCTTCAAGCGGGGCGCCGGGCAGGTCATCAAGGGCGGGGACCAGGCGTGGCCGACATGAAGGTTGGTGGGCGCCGCACTCTGGTGCTGCCGCCGGACCTCGCCTATGGCGCGCGCGGTGCCGGCGGGGTCATCCCGCCCGGCGCCACCCTGATCTTTGACGTCGAGCTGCTCGGCATACGTTAGCCTCGCCGTGCCCCCCCTCCCGACGCTGGTCACCCATAGCGGCAAGTTCCATTGCGACGAGGTGTTCGCCTACACCGTGCTCTGCCATGCTCTGGGCGTGCACCAGCCCGGCATAGATCACATCCTGGTCCGCACGCGGGACCCTGGGGTGATCGGGGGTGGCGACGTGGTGTGGGACGTGGGCCTGCACTTCGACGCCGCCGCCAACCGGTTCGACCACCACCAGCGCGGCGCGCCGGAGCGTCCGGACGGCACGCCGTTCAGCTCCGCCGGGCTGGTCTGGCAATCCTATGGCCGCCGGGCCGTGGAGTCTCTGCTGGGCGACGGGCGCCTGGCGGACGCCGTCGCCGCCGACCTGGACCAGGGCATCGTCCGGCGTATTGACGAGGTGGACAACGGTGTATCCGCCGGGCCGGACAGGCTGGGCTTGGCGGCGCTGATCGGCGACTTCAACCCGCCCTGGGACCAGCCGCGCGGCAACCCGGCGGAGGATGCTGCCTTCCTGCAAGCCGCCAGCTTGGCCGATGGCGTGCTGCGCCGCCGGGTGGACCAGGTCCGGGCGCGGCTGCTGGCAGAGGCGGAGGTCGTGGCCGCGCATGCCGCCAGCGCCGACCCCCGCGTGCTGGAGCTGGACCGCAACATGCCTTGGAAGAACGCCGTTTTCGTGCACGGGCTGCCGGTGCTGTATGCAGTCTATCCCGCCAGCAACGGCAACTGGATGGTGGACACCATGCCGCCGGACCCGGCCTCCTTCGCCCAGCGCCTGCCGCTGCCGGAGGCCTGGGCCGGGTTGCCGGAAGCGGAGCTGCCTGCAGCCACCGGAGTGCCGGACGCGGTGTTCGTCCACCTGCGCCGCTTCGTCGGCGCGGCGCGGTCACGTGCCGGGGCGGTCGCGATGGCCCGGCAGTCCATTGCCCTGGCCGCCGGGGCGGCTGCGTAGGCATGAAGGCTGGGCCAAGCCGGGTTACAACCAGCATCCGGTTTTGCCGCGTAGAGCAGGTTTCGTACCGATAGAAGTACGAAGTGCGCCCTAGTTATTGATTTTAATAAGCATTTTTATCGGAATCTGCAGATGTTCGGTCCGATGATGCCCTAGACGTATAGAGATCGCCGCGACTGATCCGGCGTAGGGGCGATCACAGGTTTGTCGGTTGCACATTCCCGTTCCCCGCTCAAACCCGGGAAACCGTAATGGATGCAAGGAGCATGGAATGACGGAGGCAGGCGTGCAGGACGCAACGCCGGAGGACATTGACGCCCCTGGGATGCTCAGCATCATCGTCCAGGGCGCGCTGTTCCAAGGCAACCTGATTGAAACGGCGACCCATTGCCGCCATTGGCGCCAGCTGTTCCCCCAGGCGGAGATCATCCTGTCGCTGTCGCTATCGGATGTGGTGTTCGGCGCCGTGCGGGACGGGGTGTTCCAAACCCTGCGCCTGGCGCCCGCCCTGCGTCACGACGGCCACCTGCTGGCCGCCCTGAGCGTCATCCAGGGCTGCTGCGACAAGGTGGCCCTGGCGGAGCCTGCCCTGCCGCTGCCGCCGATCAAGGTGGACACGCCCAAGCTGAACAACGCCAACCTGCAGATCGCCGCGGCACAACGCGGGCTGGGCCTGGCTGGCGGCCGCTACGTGCTGCGGGTGCGCAGCGACCTCCTGTTCCTCGACCGGGACTTCCTTGCCCAGCACCGGGAAGCAGCGGCGCTGCGGCGCAGCGTGGCTACAACCTTCACGCAACGGGTGCTGGTCTCGCCGCTTTACACCCTGAACCCCTACACCCTGGAGCGGATGCCGCTGCACTTCAGCGACTGGTTCCACTTCGGGCTGCTGGAGGATGTGCGGCGCATTTGGGACGTGCCGCCGATGACGCTGGCGGACGCCATGCACTACCGCACCCACCCGCACGCTCCCGGCTCCAACGCACGGGAGCGGCTGTTCAACACGCGCCTGGGGGTGGAGCAGCACATCCTGTATCACTGCTTCAAGCGCAGCTTTCCCGCCCTGGTGCTGGAGCATCACAACGACCGCACCTCTGTCACGCTGGCGATGGACATCCTGCTGGACAACTTCGCCATCGCCGACCTGACGCGGGCGCACTGCGTGTTCAACAAGTACTCCGGCGAGTTCACCGATCACGCCAAGCGGTTCCATTGCCTGACCCGCGAGGACTGGCTGGCGATGGCGTGGGCGCGCACGGTGGACTACCGGAAGACGCTCGCGCTCAAGGTCGAAGAGGCTGATGACGAGGCGGCGTTCCAGCTCCGCCAGGATTTCCCGCGCCGCTACCCGGCAACGCGGCTGTCGCCCAGGGATGCTCACCTGCTGAACGGCAACCTGGTGGCGGTCTCCTCCACCGGCATCCTGTTCTTCGGACCCTACGTGACGCTGCCGCCGGGCCGCTACGTCGCCACCCTGGAGGCCACCACCCTGGAAGGGCCGGGGTCGATGCTCCTGCAGGTCTCGGCGGATGGCGGCGACCGGATGCTGGCCGAGCGGCGGCTGGACATTGACGCCGGCAGTGCGCCTTTGCTGGAAATCCGGTTCGACGTTTCCGACGCCAAGGCGTCCAGGCTGGAGGTGGTGTGCAGCATCGAGGGCCTGCGCGGGATCGCCGTGTCCGCCGTCACCATCGCCGAGCGCCCGGCGGAGTTGGAGCTAGGGCTGGAGCCTAAGCCGGAACCGCAGCCCGATCCTGTTCCAGCGACCGTCGCACCGAAACGGCGGGGCTGGTTGCGGCGGGGCGGCTGATGGAAGCGAGGCTGGCGTCCAGCCAAGACCCCGCGCATTGCCCAATTGGAGCGGCGAGATGCCCACCATAGTGATGGACTTGGACGGCACGCTGACGGTGGAGGCGCCGGGCGTGCCGTATGCCGAGCTGTCCCCGAACATCGCCGTCGTCGCCAAGCTGCGAGAGTATCGGGCGCAGGGCTTCAAGGTCGCAATCTATACCGCCCGCAACATGCGCACGCATGGCAAGTCCATCGGCGCCATCAACGCCCATACTCTGCCCGGCGTCATAGCCTGGCTGCAGGCGCACGACATCCCCTATGACGAGATCCATGTCGGCAAGCCATGGCCGGAGGCCGGCGGCTTCTACGTGGACGACCGCGCAATCCGGCCGGACGAGTTCGTGCGCCTATCCCATGCCGAGGTGATGGCGATCACCGGCGCACCCTTGCAGTGACCGCCGCCTCCGAGCGCCCGTTGGTCCTGATCAACTCCGGCGCTTATGCGGCTCAGGAGCTGGTCGCGGAGTTCGGGGAGCTGCCGCCGGCCTTCCTGCCGGTCGGGCTGGGCCGGCTTTATGAGCTGCAGGCCCGGATGCTGGAGCCGCTGGGGGGCGACCTGCATTTGACCTTGCCGGACAGCTTCGACCTGCCGGCCTGGGACGCCGGGCGGCTGGCGGCGCTGGGCTTTACCCTGATCCGGACGCCGGATGCGCTAAGCCTCGGGGCGGCGCTGCTGTTTGCTCTGGGCCGGCTGGGGTTCCGTGACCGGCCGCTTCGCATCCTGCACGGGGACACGCTGGTCGGCGGCGTGGACCTGCGCCTGGATGACGCCGCGGCGGTGATGGATGGCGGCGACGGCTACCGCTGGGCCACGGTGCAGGTGTCCGGGGATGGGCTGGTCGAGGCCGTGACCCCGCCGGATGGTAACGGCGCCGGCGCGTCTGGCCCGCGCTTGTGCGGCTACTTCGCCTTTGGCAGCGCGGCGCGGTTCGCCGAGAAGCTGGCGGTTTCGGAGGGAGACTTCTACGGCGCGCTCAATCGGCAAACCGCGGAAGCCGCCCTGGTGGCGGCGACACCAGCCCCGTGGCTGGATTTCGGCCACGTGCAGACCTTCTTCCGCTCCCGTCGGATCGTGACGACCGAGCGGGCCTTCAACAGCCTGCACATCAGCGAGATGCGGGTGCGCAAGCGGTCCGCCTCCGCGGCGCCCAAGCTGCGGGCCGAGGCGCGTTGGCTGCGCGAGGCGCCGCCCGCCCTTGCCCCGTTTTGCGCCCGCGTGCTGCAGGAGGGGGAGGATGACGACAGCTACTTCTACGACAGCGAATACGAATACATGCCCACCCTGGCCGAGCTGTATGTGTTCGGCCGCGTGACCTCCCCGGCATGGTCCCGCATCCTGGGGTCCTGCGCGGATTTCGTGGACGCCGCGAGCGCGGCGGGAAACGGCGCCGAGGTGGACGGGCTGCTGCGCCGGCTGGTGGTGGACAAGACAGCGGAGCGGCTGGACGCGTTTGCCGCCTGCGCCGGCCTGGACCTGGATTCGCCCAACACGCTGAACGGGGCGCCGGCGCCATCCCTGCGCCGCTGCCTGGCCGATATCGAGGCGGCGCTGGCCGGATGCGGCGACCTGCCCTCGGTAATGCACGGGGATTTCTGCTTCTCCAACATCCTGTACAGCTTCCGCACCGACCGCGTGCGGCTGATTGATCCGCGCGGGCTTGATGACCGCGGCGGTTTCAGCCTGTACGGGGACCGGCGCTACGACCTGGCGAAGCTGATGCACTCGGTCTGCGGCCGCTACGACCTCATCATGGCCGGGCAGCATTGCGGCGGGCGGGTGGGCACGCAGGCGTTCGAGCTGTCGTTTCCCGCCGACGCCCGGCATGCAGGGATCGAGGCGATGGCCGCGTCGCTGCACATGGGCGGGGTTCGGCTGGGGTCGGAGGTGGTGTGGGCGGCAATGACCTCCTTGTTCCTGTCGATGCCGCCGCTGCACGGCGACCGTCCGGACCGGCAGGGCGCCTTTATCGCCAATGCCCTGCGGCTGCACATGGAGGGGCCGCCGTGATCGTCATCCCGATGGCCGGGCTGAGCCGCCGGTTCCGCGAGGCCGGATACGACCGTCCGAAGTTCATGCTGGACCTGCACGGCCGCAGCCTGTTCGCCCATGCCGTGGACAGCTTCCGCGCCTACTTCGATACCGAGCCGTTCCTGTTCATCGCACGGGACGAGCCGGGGGTGCCGGAGTTCGTGGCCCAGGAGCTTGCAGCGTTGGGCGTCGCTGCGGCACGGACGGTGCTGCTGCCGTGCCCGACGCTGGGCCAGGCCGACACGGTGCGGCTTGGGCTGCAGCAGGCTGCCACCGGCGCCGATATGCCGCTGACCATCTTCAACATAGACACGTTCCGCCCGGGCTTCCGATACCCGGCGGCGGACTGGATGGGGCGCGCCGACGGCTACCTGGAGGTGATGCCCGGCACCGATCCCGGCTTTTCCTTCGTGCGCCCGGCCGACGGCGGTGACGGCCGGGTGGCGGAGACGGCTGAGAAGGTCGTAATCTCAAACCTGGCGAGCACCGGGTTGTACTGGTTCCGCCGGGCCGGGAACTTCCTCGATGCGATGGAGGGGGATGCCGCCCGCGCGCATGGGGAGCTATATGTGGCGCCCTTGTATAATGCGCTGATCGCCGGCGGGCTGGACGTGCGCTATCAGGTCGTCCCTGCGGAGGAGGTCGTATTCTGCGGGGTGCCGGCCCAATACGAGGCGCTGCTCGCGTCGTGACCGCCGGGCTGGAAAGGTGCGGCACCAACCACTGATGCCGCGGTGCCGCCTGGCTACGGGTCCGGAAGGCATACGATGTTGAATGGCTCCGTTATATCGGCAATCGCCGTCACTTCCCCACGCTCCATTCGCCTGCCGACCTGGTTGCCTTGGAGATGGTGGACGCCGTAACCCAACGCCGTGAACTGGTCGTAATACTCCGTGGCGTCGCGCCCGGCGACGTGGCGGATGGCGCGAGGGAAGATCTCGGTCACGACGACCGGGCGGTGCCTGGAGAAGAACGCCGTCGCGCCGTCCATCATCACCGGCTCGAATCCCTCGATGTCCATCTTGAGGACCCGCACCGGGCGGTCCCCAGGGATCGGCAGGCTGTCGAGCGGGCAGACGCGCACGGCGCCGCCGTCGTTCCTGGTGACAAAGGTGGCGCCGGGGTTCAGCGGATCGTGGGAGGTGCTGAGGTCGGCGGAGGTTTCCTCTGACCCAAGTGCTACGTTGAACACGGTGCAGCGGTCCGCGAACCCATTGTCCCCGATGGACCGGGTGAGCATCTCATAAGTATCCGGACGCGGCTCGATGCTGTAAACGTGGCCGGAGCGCCCCACGGCCCTGGCGGCTTGCAGGGTATAAACGCCTACGTTGGCGCCAACGTCCACGAAGGCATCGCCGGGCCGCAGGCGGCTGAGGACGAAGCCGACCTCCTCGTTTTCCCAATCCTCGTGCAGCACGCCCCAGCCGACATGCCCGTCGCGGAGGTTGACCCAGATGCGCAGGCCCCAGGCGTCGGTGCAGACCCACTTGTCGCTGGGCCATAGGGGCACGACGCCCCGGGCGTCCCACCTGTAACGCTCGCTGTTCAGCAGCTTGCGGGCGGCGTCAACGAGGTTGATGGATGATCGCAGCTCGGCCACCGGCGTCAGGGCGTCCATCGGCCAGCCGAACAGCGCGAAGTGCAGCAGGTTCAATCGCGGCACGGTCGGCGGCTGCCAGCGGTCATCCGCCTCGCCCAAGCCGCCCTCGTCCAAGCCAGCCTCGCCGGGGGCGGGCGACGGGCTTGCGGCCGGTCCGGTTTCGATCGGGGGCTGCGGCTGTCCATCGGCGCCGTGTTCAAAACCCTTAATGTTCAATGCGCTCTCCCGGACAGGCCGCGACGATAGTCAGCCGCCGACGGCACAGCAACCCTGGCCGGACTAGTGCTGACTGACGCCGTGCGGCCGTGGGCACATCCCGGTCCGGCAACCCGGCGCTGGCGACTGGCCGCCTGCAACCACTGCGCTCCCGGCCCGCTATGCTGTGACGAGAACCCTGGAGCACTGCACCATGCCCCTCCTGTCTGCCGCGTCGCCCGTCGAGATCATGGCCAGGGCCGATAGCCTTGGCCTGCCAGCCCAGGCGCAGGAGGCGGCGCTGGCGTTGTTCCACGCTCTGACCAGTAGGGAGGAGCTGGCCGCTATGGACGTGCCGGAGACGGCGGCGGCTGGCGGTGAGCCCGGCACGCATGGCGGCAGCCGGTGGCCTGCGCACGGGTTCGTGTTCGGCTCCCCGGCAGAGCTTGCGCCGGTGCTCGCTGCACTGCGCCGGCATCCCGGGGCCGTCGAACTTGCGGGTGGGGTGGCCGGACCGGCGTCGGCTCCGGGTCTCCTGTTCCTGACGGGTCAGCAGGACGGCTTTGCCGGCGTGCTGGTGGCCGGCGCCGACATGCAGGATCTGACGGATGCCGTGCCGGAGCTTGCCTCGCCAGATCCGTGACGGTGGGAACGGGCGATGCCATCGAACTCCGACGTAAGATTTGCTGTAGCTATTTTGCGTTTCTTTTAAGTTTTCGTAGATGTTGCCACATTATTGAGACAGCACTGGGGAAAGACGATCCCTGGGGTTCATGGCAATTCAACGGAGGCACAACCTATGGCTATTGCTACCCAGTCCGCGAAGAAGGGTGAAACGACATTTCAGACTGTGCTGGCTGCGGCAGCCGTCGCGGTCATCTTCTTGGCGCCGCCGGCCAATGCCGGGCCGGTCATCATCAACGGCGGCTTTGAAACGCTGTCGCCCAACACCGGCTCGACCGAGTTTGGCAGCCGCTATGGCGGGCAGGTCGTGACGGGCTGGACCACCAGCGGCTACAACTACGTGTTCACGCCGGGCACGGCCGACACGTCCGGCGCGGTCAACGAATACGGCCAGCACCTGACGTTGTGGGGGCCTGGCGACGGGTCCAAAAACGGCCTGACGGCGTCAAGCCCGAACGGGGGCAACTTTCTCGGCGCAGATGGCCCGTATTACCCGGGGCCGATCCAGCAGACTGTCACCGGCCTCGACGTGGGTTCGGTCGCCACCATCAGCTTCTACTGGGCCGGCGCGCAACAGTCTGGCTATGACGGCGGGACGACCGAGGCCTGGAAGGTGTCGCTGGGGAACGAGACGCATGAGACGCCGGTGCTGTCGAGCGCCAGTCACGGCTTTACCGGCTGGCAGCAGCAGTCGCTGTCCTTCGTCGTGACCAGCGCGACGGAGGTGCTGTCCTTTCTCGCCATCGGTACGCCGGCCGGCGTGCCGCCCTTCGCCCTGCTGGACGGCGTTTCGATCAGCGAGGTGCCGGAGCCCGGCAGCCTGGTGCTGTTGGGCGCGGGTCTGGGGCTGGTTGGCCTGATGTCTTATCGCCGCCGGGCAGGCTGAACGGCCAAAGCGGACAGGGGCCAGGCCGGACGCTACGGCCTGGCCCTTCTTCGATGCTGTCAGCGGTGCACGCGGGTTCAGGACGGCGCATGACCCGGTACCGGGGTCGTGCTGCCGACGAGCCGTGGCGATATTTTAATACTCTGCTAAGAATACGTTCATTACTTAACGTTAGTTCTATGGTTAGTTTCTGTAATGAGTGTGACGTCGGATGACCTGCACGCGGCAATTCTGCATGCGCTGCTGCCGATGGATGCATTGGAGAAACGCTCATGGCGACCCTTCCCGGAACGGCCCCGAAGCAGGCAGGACTCACTTGGAGGTTGGCTGCTGCTGTAGTGAGTGCTGCCGCGGTTTTCGCGTTCGCCCCAGCGCCAGCACATGCCACCCCGCTCATCCTCAATGGCAGCTTCGAGCTAACGACGGCCACCGCCTCAACCGAGTTCGGCACGCGCTATGGCGGGGCGAACACCGTGACGGACTGGACCACCGGGGGCTACAACTTCTTGTTCATGTCGGGCACGGCCGACACGACCGGCGCCGCCAACTCGCCAACCACACAATTGAAGCTCTGGGGGCCGGGCGAACTCCTGCCCAATGGCAAGCCGGCTTCAGCCAATGGCCTGCCGGCTTCCAGCCCGGATGGCGGCAACTTCATCGCCGCCGATGGCGCGTATGAGCAGGCACCTATCCAGCAGACCATCACTGGCCTGGACGTGAAGAGCGTCGTCAACATCACGTTCTACTGGGCCGGCGCGCAGCAATACAACTACACCGGCCAGACGACCGAAGCCTGGCAGGTGACCCTAGGAAATGAAACGCTCTCGACTCCGGTGGTGACCAACCTTACGCACGGCTTTACCGGCTGGCAGCAAACGACGCTGTCCTTCGTCGCGACCAGCGCGACCGAGGTGCTGTCCTTCCTCGCCCTTGGAACCCCGAACGGCGAGCCTCCCTTTTCCCTGCTGGACGGCGTGTCCATCAGCGAGGTGCCGGAGCCGGCCAGCTTGACGATCCTGGGCATGGGCTTGGTGCTGGCCTGCCTCGTGCCGCTCCGCCGCAGCCTGGCACGCTGAACCGGCCGGGCCGGGCGTTACGACCCGGCCCGGCCCGCCAGCGCCGGCACGAACATGTCGGTCCACTGGGCCGGCGCTGCCTTGATGCTGCCGACGGCATGCATGAACTCCGCGTAGCGCATGATCCCGCTCGGCGTGGCGGAAAACCGGGTGTCCGGATCGCGCACCATCGCCAGCACGTCGTCCGGTTTCATCCGGGCGGCGGACAGGCGGATGAAGCTGTCCGCCGCCGCCGCCGGGTCTGCGGCGATGGCGGCGCAGGCGGCGTCCATCGCCTGCAGAAAGGCGCCGGTGATCCCTGGGTTCGCGTCCACGAAGCGCCGGGGCGCATATACGACGTCCAGGGTCGCCTCGCCCAGCACCTCGCTCGCCGCGATCACCCGGTGGATGCGTGGGTTCTGCAGCTCCAGGATGGAGTAGGGCGGGGAGGCGAAGTGCGCCGCGATCTCCGTCTTGCCGCCCATCAAGGCGCCGTAGGCTTCGGGATGGGCCAGGCCGACCGTCATCGGGTCGAGGCGCGAATACTCGGCTTGGCCGAACTTCTGCGCCACCAGCATCTGCAGCACGACGGCGGCCAAGGAGGTCTTGATGCCGGGGATGGCGATCTTGTCGGCCGGCGTGAAGTCCGCCAGCGTCTTGATGGCGGGCCGGTTGGTGTTGAGCGACAGCGCGCAGGTGCTCAGCCCGCTCAGGCCCACCACCGCCGCCCGCGGGATGCCGCGCGCCTTGGCCCACAGCGTGATGAAGCCCGGCGCCCCGGTGCCGGCAATGTCCAGGGCGCCGGCAAGCATGGCGTCGTTGATGACGTTGCCGCCGTCCACCACCTGCCACGTCACCTCCGCCCGCGGCAGGCCGGCTGCTTCGATTGCGGTCTCCAGCAGCTTGCGGTCGCGCATGACGATCAGCGGCAGGTAGAGGATGCCGTAGCCGTGGGACAGCCGGACCTGCGCCGCTTCCGCCCGCGCTGGGCGGGGCGACGCGGCGGCAGCGGCGGCCAGGGTCAGCAGGCTGCGTCGGCGCATGGTATGGCGTCCTGGCGTCTAGAGTTGAACAGGGATGGGCAGGGCAGGCCGCTGCTGGCCGAGGCGCACAGATCCGCGGCAACGGTTGCCCACGTGGCGATCCCGCCGCTCCAGTGCCCCGATGCCATGTCCGCCCCTGGAATATTCAGCCATCTTGGCGGTTTGAGGCATGGGGTCAATGGTGGGCAGCGGGGGTGGGCAGCGGGGGTATGCAGCCGAGGTGTGCAGCCGGATTTAGGGTTCGGCACCAGGCGACGCTGAAACCCAGGGTTGGGCCGTTGCGCCTGCGCAGCACGCCTACGTCGGTTGCCCGGCGGCCCCGTTGCCGCGACACTGCCGATCCACCGACCCTGGAGACACCCTGCCAATGGCAATGGCCCCTCGATCCCGCACCTGGCGGCACCCCGGCTTGGCCCTGCTGTTGCCCGCAGCCATGGTCGCCGTGGGAGCCTGGCAGATTACCCGTGTTACCGGGACCACCGAGGACTTCACGCGCCGGGCCGGGCGGATGCAGGCGTCCATCGAACGTATCCAGCCGCTTGCCGCACGCGACCCCGGCGCCGTTGTGCGATTCGGCAACAACCCGCAATCCTACACCGCGGCGCAGGCGCTAGGGCTGATGCAAGACGCCCAAGCCGACCTGCGCCGCGACGTCACCATCGAGCAGGCGCGGCAGGCTGCGGCCTGGACCACGGCGGGCGGCGGCGGCGTGGCACTGCTGGCGGTGTTGGGCTGCCTGGCCGCGGCCAGCCTGGGCGCCTGGCGCGGGCGGCGGTCGCGGGATGCGCTGGTCGGCGCCTTCCGCATCGTCGTGCGTCTCCTGCCGCCGCTGCTGGGCCTGGTGGCCGTTGCGACCGCCGTGTCCATCATCGGCGCAGTGCTGTTCGAGGCCGGCGGGGTTTGGTTCCAGGACACCATCAGCACCGATGAGATCAAGCTGATCCTGGCCGGCGTCGCCATGGCGGTCGGTGTGGTGCTGCTTGCCTTCAACTCGGTTCGGCAGCTTCGCCGCGTGCTGCAGGCCTTCACGCCGGATCCGCTGCAGGTGCTGGGCCGCGCCGTCGGGCCGGACGCCGGGCCGGGGCTGTTTGCCTTCATCCGGCAGATCGCGGCAGGGCAGGGCGCGGCGCCGCCGGACAATGTGGTGCTGGGCATGACCGAGGGGTTCTTCGTCACCTCCTCCCCGATCCTGCTGCTGCCTGAGAAGCGGACGATTTCAGGGCGCAGCCTATACCTGCCCGCACCCTTCCTGCCGCTGCTGAGCCAGGGCGAGGTCGCGTCCATCGTGGCGCACGAGCTGGCGCACTTCACTGGGGATGATACGGCCTACAGCCAGCACTTCTTGCCGCTTTATGCCGGCATGGCGCGCAGCATGGACGCTGTCACCTCCCGCAAGTCGGTCAAGGGCTGGCTTGGTGCGGCATTCCAGCCCGCGGCCGTCCTGGCCCGGCATGTCATGGAAACCTTCTCCCATACCGTCGCGCGTTGGAGCCGGCTGCGTGAGCTTGAGGCGGACCGCGCCGCCTTGAAGCACGAAAGCGGGCAGACCGCCGCGTCCGCCCTGGTCCGCACCGGCATCGGCGCCGGGCTGATCGGCCGCGCGGTCGGCGAGATGTATGATCGCCCGGACCAAGCGGACGCCGACCTGGTGGGCGCCGTGATGGCACGCGCCGGATCGCTCGGCTTCACCGACCCGGCGCGGCACTTGGAGGACCGGCAGTCCCACCCCACCGATACCCACCCGCCGACCCGGCAGCGGATCGAGGCGCTGGGCATTCCCGTGGACGACACCTTGCTGGTGCTGGCCAGCCGCCCGTTGCAGGCGGAGGACGCCGCCTTCACCGAGAACCTGTTTGCCGACTGGACCGGGCTGCGACGGACGCTTGGCAAGGACCTGCTCGCCGTGGCGAAGGCGCATGACCGAAACCTGCAGAAGCGGTTGGAAGCGGCGGCGAGCGCTGTAACGGCCGACATTCCCATCAAGGAACGTACGCGCCGCGCGGTGGTGACCCAGGCGGTGTGCGGCAGCTTGTTGGCGCTGATGGGGCTGGGACTCGCAGGCATGGCGTTGAGCAATGGCTGGGTGATCTCTGACGACGCCCGGATCGTACTGGTGACCGGGGTAGTCATTTTCTTGATTGGCGCCGGCCTGATCGCGATGGGTTGGTATCGGCACCGGCGTGGTCAGGCAGGGCCGTTCCTGGTGCTGGGACCGGCCGGGTTCCGCTGCATCGGCATCCCGCAGCAGGTGCCGTGGTCCGCAGTGGACGGCATTCAGGTCATGACGGGCCAGGTCTTCCAGACGACATTCTACCTGAACGGCACACAGCCTTTGCCGGAGCAGGCGGGCTACAAGGCGTATATCAAGGTGAACCGCCGCAAGCGCCTGCTGACGCTGAAAGGATTTGTGCCGCAAGGAATGACGGCGCAGGCCTACCTGAACCTGCTTAACAGCGCCCTTCGCGCCCACAGGGCGGCGGCGCTGCTGCGGGAGCGACAGGCGGCCGGGCCAGGCGGCGCTTAGGCGACCGGCGCGACGCCCAGCGGGTCCAGTCGGTAGCCGCCGCCTTCCGTCACCAGCAGACGGGCGTTGCCAGGGTCCGGCTCGATCTTCTGGCGTAGACGGTAGATGTGAGTTTCCAGCGTGTGCGTCGTCACGGCCGCGTTGTAGCCCCAAACCTCGTTCAGCAGCACCTGCCGCGCTACCGGGCGGGTGCCGGCGCGATACAGGAACTTGAGGATCGCCGCTTCCTTCTCCGTCAGGCGAATGCGGCGGTTCTTCACCGGCTCCTGCAGCAGCTTGGCGCTGGGACGGAAGGTGTAGGGGCCGATGGTGAACACCGCGTCCTCGCTGTTCTCGAAGATGCGGAGCTGGGCGCGCAGCCGCGCCAGCAATTCGGCCAGGCGGAATGGCTTGGCGATGTAGTCGTTGGCGCCGGCGTCCAGGCCGCGCACCACGTCCGCCTCCTCGTCAGATCCCGTCAGCATGATGATCGGCATACGTAGGCCCTGCTTGCGCAGGTTGGCGCAGAGATCCCGGCCGTCGCCGTCAGGCAGGGTCACGTCCAGGATGATGGCATCAAAGCGTGCGTCACGGGAGGCGACCTTCGCCTCCGCCTCGGATACCGACCCGGCCTCAGTGGCGACGAACTCCCCGTCCACCTGCAGCTGCTCGACCAGGGTATCGCGCAGGCCGGCGTCGTCATCCACAATCAGAATGGGTCGTTCAGCCGTCATTCGGCAACCTCGCTCTAGCCGCGCACCGCAGGGGCGGGACGGGGCGGTTCGTCGTTGGCCCGCATGATTGGCATGCTGGGCCAGTTGGGTGTCGCTCTGGAGAGTCGCCCGGGTGGGTCAACAGATTCGGCAACGTCTGAACTCTACGTGACCGGCGCAAGTTGCACACGGGGGCGTGAGAAGTTTGCGAACGCCTTGCCCATCCACATATGGCGGGCTGGGATCACCCGATGGAATGATGTAGCCCTGGCCGACATGTCCGACCAACCACTTCCCTTGAACAATGCGGTGGCCCGCGTGCCGGCCGATCCCGTGGCTCCACCCGACCCGGCCGTGCTCCGGCTGCGTGCGGTCCACCGTGCCGTGGCGGATTTGCGTCGCGGAACGCCGGTGCTGCTGCGGGGTGAATCTGGCGCCGGGCTGGTGGTGCTGGCCGCCGACACCGCGGGGTCCCAGGGGTTGGCAGACCTGGCAGCACTGGCCGCTGGGCCGCCTGTTCTGCTGCTGGCGCCGGTCCGCGCCGCGGCCTTGCTTCGCCGCCCGGTGCCGCCGGATTTGCCGGCGCTGGCGCTGGCTGCCGGACGGCTGCTCGACCCCGCAGTCCTGCGCGGCATGGCAGACCCGACCGCCGCGCAACTCTTGGCCGATCCGCCGGAAGCTGCGCCGTTGCCGGAGCTGGCCGGCGCGGCACTGGCGTTGGCCAAGCTGGGGCGGCTGCTGCCGGCCGCCTTGGCTGCGCCGGCCCGGCTGGACGCCGCGTCGCGTGCCGCCGGTCTGTCCCTGCTGTCAGTCATGGCAGTCGATGTGCTGGACCATCCCGATGCGTCGGCCGCGGCGCTGGTGCGGGTGGCGGAGGCGCATGTGCCGTTGGAGGACGCTCCCGATGCCCGCATCATCGCCTTCCGCGCTCCGGACGCAGGGATCGAGCACCTGGCGATCCTGATCGGCCGGCCGGAGCACCATGCCGGGCCGCAGGCGCCGCTGGCCCGGGTGCATTCCGAGTGCTTCACCGGCGACCTGCTGGGCAGCCTGCGCTGCGATTGCGGGCCGCAACTGCGTGCGGCGATGCGCCGCATTGCGGCGGACGGGTGCGGCGTGCTGCTGTACTTGGCGCAGGAAGGGCGGGGGATCGGCTTGACCAACAAGCTGCGTGCCTACGCCTTGCAGGACCGCGGCCTGGACACGCTAGACGCCAACCGGGCGCTGGGCTGGAATGCGGATGAGCGCAGCTTCCTGCCGGCGGCGACCATGCTGTCCCAGCTTGGCATCCCGCGGGTGCGGCTGCTGACCAACAACCCCGACAAGTTGGCGGCGCTGGCGGCTTGCGGCATCGAGGTTGCCGGCCGGGAGCCTCTGGTGATGCGGGCCAATGGGGTGAACGACCATTACTTGGCGACCAAGGCACGGCGGTTCGGACACTTGCTGGGGTAAGGACTGTGGCGCCGGCTTGGGCTGGCTGCCATGCCAGCTCAGTCCAGCAGCCAGCGAAGCGAACGCCGCAACGCCGCCGTGCCATCCCGCTCGAACCAGCGCCCGTGCGCGAAGATGACTCGTTCCGGCTCCAGCTTGAGCAGCCGTGACGCGCTGCGTGCGGCTTCCGCCCGGTCCAGCTTGACGATCCCGCGCAGTTGAGGCGGTGCCATCCCGCCGGGCGCGGTGACGCCGAACAGCCGTGCCAGCGGGCGCAACACAGCAGGCAGCTTGCCGGATTCCAGGTTCAGCACGAGGTCGGTCAGCACCAACGTGCGGGTGGGACGGTGGAACAGCGCCACTTCATGGAAGCCGAGGCCGCCTGGCACGGTCGTCACTCCAACCGCACCGCCCCATTCGGCAGGCGCGGCGTCCGACAGGTCATGGTCGAGCCGCACGCCGCTGGCCCGCACCTGCGACCGCTCGCGTAGCCCAGGGGCCGCCCAGGTCGTCGCGTCCGGGCATGCGCGCTGCCATTCCTGCAGGAAAATCCAGTGGGCGAAGTTGGGTGCAACCAAGTGCCGGATCGGGCCGATCTTCTCCAACGCTTGCTTCAAGGGAATGCTGTAACGGGTGGGGGAATGCAGCAGCAGCCCGCCGTCCGGCAGGCGCATGATCGTCATGCGGACTGGCAGCAGCTTGCCCACGACGCCCGGCATCACGCTGTCCACAATCAGAACGTCGTCTGCGACGGGCTTGGGTATGTCCAACGGCGGGTAGCCGGCCTCGGTCGAGGCGCCACCGCCCAGCATGCGCTCGGCCATGCCGCCGCCGCCGCCCGGGCCGCTCACGGGATTGGCGCTGCTGAGTGCGACCACGGCCAGCTCGGACAGGCCGAAGGCGAGCAGCAGCGCCCGGGCGCCCGCGGGTTGGCGGCGCATCAGCAATCCGGCGCCGACCAGTGCCATGCCGCCCAGAGCATCGAGTGCCAAATGCTGGCGCATGGTCACACGCGGCGCCAGTCCGGCCTCGTAGTCGGTCTGCACGGCATAGCTTGTGTGATACAGGCTGGCAGTCCCCAGGGTGCGTCGCACCGGCGGTGGAAGATCGCTGGATGTGGCGAGGCTGCCGAGCAGGGCTGCCACACCGTAATCTATCGCTCCGTGCAGCCGTGTAGGGATCATGGCATTCTTCCTTGTCTCTGCTGCGGTGGCAACGATGCGCCTGCGCGCGGGATGCCCGGGGGCGCATCACTGATGCGGCACCGCACTTGCCATTCCTGGTGCAACAGGATTAGCTTTGCGGCGTGCTGTCGTCGCTCACCATGTTCATCCTCGCTGCCATGCTGCGCACCGTTTTGCGCGCGGCCGTGCGGCTGACCGGGCTGACGCTCCTCCTTCGACTTATCGGCCCTCGGGCATAACGCCGGGCGGATAGCTGCGCCGGCACTGCCCGGGGGTTGAGCCCTGGCTGCCGTTCCGCACACACACCTTCCCACGAGGCCCCGCCATGACCATCAACCATCCGAGCTTCGGCGACCTGCCGGATAGCCGTATCATCATGTTCGACACTACCCTGCGCGACGGCGAGCAGTCGCCGGGCTTCTCGATGAACCTGACCGAGAAGCTGCGCATGGCCGAGGCCCTGGCCGATCTGGGCGTGGATGTCATGGAGGCAGGCTTTCCGATCGCCTCGCCCGGCGACTTCGAAAGCGTGCAGAGCATTGCCCGGCATGTCCGCGGCCCCGTTATCTGCGGCCTGGCCCGCACCGGCCAGGCCGACATCCTGCGCGCCGCCGAGGCCCTGCGCCCCGCCGAGCGCAAGCGCATCCACGTCTTCCTGAGCACCAGCCCGCTGCACATGAAATATAAGCTGCGCATGGAGCCGGACGCCGTTTTGCAACTGACAACAGACTCCGTCGCCCTGGCCCGGCAGCACGCCGACGACGTTGAATGGTCGGCCGAGGACGGCAGCCGCACCGAGCCGGACTTTCTGTGCCGCTGCGTTGAGGCCGCGATCAAGGCCGGCGCCACCACCATCAACGTGCCGGACACCGTGGGCTATTCGGTCCCCGACGACATGACACGCATCTTTACCATGCTGCGGGAGCGGGTGCCCGGCGCTGATCAGGTGGTCCTGTCCACCCACAACCACAACGACCTGGGCTTGGCCGTCGCCAACACCCTCGCCGCGGTGCGGGCCGGCGCGCGGCAGATCGAATGCACGATCAACGGCATCGGCGAGCGCGCCGGCAACGCCGCGCTGGAGGAAGTGGCGATGGCCATACGCACCCGGCCGGATGTCGCGCCCTACAAGACCGGTATCGTGACCACTAGCATCCTGCGAACCAGCAAGCTGCTGTCCACGATCACTGGCTTCGACGTGCAGCCGAACAAGGCCATCGTCGGACGCAACGCCTTTGCGCACGAGAGCGGCATCCACCAGGACGGCGTGCTGAAGAACGCCGCGACCTATGAGATCATGACGCCCGAGAGCGTAGGTTGGACCAAGAGCAACTTGGTGATGGGCAAGCACTCCGGCCGCGCCGCGTTCCGCGACAAGCTGCGTGCGCTGGGCTATGGCGAGGTCGGCGACAACCAGTTGAACGATGCCTTCCGGCGGTTCAAGGACTTGGCCGATCGCAAGAAGGTGGTCTACGACGACGACATCGTGGCGCTGGTGGATGACGAGGTCGGGCGGGACAACGCCCGCATCCGCTTCGTGTCGCTGGACATCCATGCGGGGTCGCGCGGCCCGGCGAAGGCGGCGCTGGAGTTAGAGGTGGACGGCACCGTGCACCAGGCGGACGCGATCGGTGACGGCCCGGTGGACGCGACGTTCAACGCCATACGCGCCCTGTTCCCGCACGATGCGCGGTTGCTGCTGTTCTCGGTCGGCGCAGTGACCGAGGGCACGGATGCCCAGGCCAAGACGACGGTGCGGCTGGAAGAGGGCGGCAAAATGGTGGACGGCCAGGGTGCCGACACCGACACCATCGTGGCCTCGGCGCGGGCCTACGTCCATGCCCTCAACAAGCTGTTGGTGAAGCGCGCCCGGACCGAGCCTGCGGCGCTGTCGGCGTAGGATGGACCTGGCCGGGAGCCGCATGCTCCCGGCCAGGTCAGCCATCAGTATCCGTAAGGGCGCGGCTGGTAATACGGCTGCTGCTGCGGGTAGTAGGGGCGGCTCGGCGTGCTCACGGCGCCTGTTGCCGCGCCAACGCCGGCACCGCCCAGGGCGCCGATGGCTGCACCGCGGCCACCACCGAGGGCGCCGCCTAGCGCAGCGCCGCCTAGCGCCCCGATGCCGGCGCCGCCTAGGGCGCGCTGACCGGGGTCATATGGGTCGGTGCAGGCGGACAGGCCAAGGCCGGAAATCAGGGCCAGGCTCAATGCGATCTTCTTCATGGTTGTTCTCTCCAAATTGTTTCAGTAGCGCCGTGGCGCGGTGACAGCCCCGCCCACTGCGCCGAGGCCGCCGCCAATCAGCGCGCCTGTGCCGGCATTGCCGCCAGCGATGCCGGAGACCGCAGCTCCGGTGCCGGCGCCCAACACCCCGCCAGTGACGGCCCGGGTGCCCGGCGTTTCCCCGCAAGCCTAAAGCATCAAGGTCACCCTAGCAGTCAGGGTAGCGCCCGCAATCATCCGCATAGGTTGTTCTCCGCAATCATGTATTGAGGCACTAATGCTCCTAAATATATTCAATGCGTGTCCGAATCGTGGCAATCTTCGGACTCACGGATACTTGATTGATGTATTCCGCTGCCAGATGGCAGGTCTTGATGCCGGACGTGCCCACGCCTGAGCCACGCCAGGCGGCAGCCGGCCCCGATACGCCAGCCTTCTCTGACCGCCATCCCAGGGGTTCAATAGCATGTTCGGACGTTTGCTCGGGATGATGTCGGCTGACATGGCCATAGACCTCGGGACAGCCAATACGCTCGTCTATGTCAAGGGTCGCGGCATCGTGCTCGCCGAGCCCAGCGTAGTCGCCATCGCCGACGTGCGCGGCAAGAAGCAGGTGCTCGCAGTGGGCGAGGAGGCGAAGATGATGCTCGGCCGCACACCCGGCAACATCAGCGCCATACGCCCGCTGCGGGACGGCGTGATCGCCGACTTCGAGGTGGCGGAGGAGATGATCAAGCACTTCATCCGCAGGGTGCATAACCGCCGCGGCTTCGCCAGCCCGCTCATCATCGTCTGCGTTCCCAGCGGCTCCACCGCCGTCGAGCGCCGGGCGATCCAGGAATCCGCCGAAAGCGCCGGCGCCCGCAAGGTGCTGCTGATCGAGGAGCCGATGGCCGCCGCCATCGGTGCCGGGCTGCCGGTGACGGAGCCTTCGGGCAGCCTGATCGTGGACGTGGGCGGCGGCACGACGGAGGTCGCGGTGATCTCGCTCGGCGGGATCGTCTATGCCCGCAGCGTCCGCGTCGGCGGCGACAAGATGGACGAGGCGATCATCAGCTACATCCGCCGCACGCATAACCTGCTGATCGGCGAAAGCTCGGCCGAGCGGATCAAGATGGACATCGGCGCCGCCGCCCCGTCGCAAGACGCGGACGACGGTCCCTGGCGCGAGGTGAAGGGCCGCGACCTGATGCACGGTGTTCCGCGCGAAATCCTGGTCGGCCAGCGCCAGATCAGCGAATGCCTGGCCGAGCCGGTCAGCGCCATCGTCGAGGCGGTGAAGGTCGCGCTGGAGAACACGCCGCCTGAGTTGGCTGCCGACATCGTGGATAAGGGAATCGTACTTACAGGCGGCGGCGCGCTGCTATATCGTCTGGACCAGGTGTTGCGTGAGGCGACCGGCCTACCGGTGGTTGTGGCAGAGAATCCGCTGAGTTGCGTGGCGCTGGGGACTGGGCGTGCGTTGGAGGAGATGAAGCGCCTCCGCAATGTGCTCACCTCTATGTACTAGGGTTTGACTGATATAGGGGGCGTGCAGAGGTGATCCGGCTGTCCATCCCCGTCCGCCAGGCGCTGGCCCGGTTGACCCTGCCGGCGCTGATCGCCGCCTCGCTTGGCCTGATGCTGTTGGGCGAGGCCGACGCGGGCTTGACGGAGCGCAGCCGCATGGCGGTGGCGGACGCGCTGGCGCCGATCTTCGGCGTCGTGACCGAGCAGGTCGCGTCGGTTTACCGCATGGCCGCTGGTGCCGAGGACCTGGTGGACGTGCGTGCCGAGAATGCGCGCTTGAAGGCGGAAAACGAGCAGCTCCGCCGCTGGCATGCCGTCGCCCTGGCATTGGACGCGGAGAACGCGCAGCTCAAGGCCAATCTGCGCTGGATACCTGACCCGGCGCCGTCCTACGTCACCGCCCGGGTCGTCGCCGATGCCGGCGGCGTTTATGCCCGGGCCGTGCTGCTGTCGGTCGGGCCGAACCATGGCCTGACCAAGGGACAGATCGCGCTGGACGACAGCGGCCTAGTCGGGCGCATCACCGAGCTGGGTAACCGTAGCGCCCGCGTGCTGCTGATCACCGACATGAACAGCCGCATTCCGGTGACCCTGGAGGGTAGCCACGCCCGTGCCATCCTGGAAGGCACGAACAATGCCCGGCCGCACCTGGTCCACTGGCCGGAGGGGGTGATGCCGGTCGAGGGGGAGCGCGTCGTGACTTCGGCCGAGGCCGGCGCCTTCCCGGCGGGTCTGCCGGTGGGTGTCGTGCATTACAGCGCCGGCAACGCCGCCGAGGTGGTGCCGGCGGCGAAGCTCGATCAGTTGGAGATCGTTCGCATCTTCGATTACGGCCTGCACGGCGTGACGCCGCCGGAGTCAGCTGCCCGCCCCGCGGACAGCCGGGCCGCGGACCGGCGGCGGTGAGGGCATGAGTCCGAATCGCACCCCAGGCATACGCCCGCGCCAGACGCTGTGGCGGCAACTGGATGCGGCGTCGCGTGCCGCCTTCCCGGCCGCCTTCACGGCGCTGCTGCTGCTGATGCTGGCGGCGCCCTTGCGCGTGCCGGGCCAGGCGCAGCTGCAGCCGGCGGCGGCGCTGGCCTGCGTGTTCTTCTGGTCCGTGTTCCGCCCGGCCTCCATGCCGCCGCCGGCGGTGTTCGCATTGGGGCTGCTGGCCGACCTGCTGGGGTTGGAGCCGCCGGGCATCAACGTGCTGGTCCTGCTCATCACGCACGGCCTGGCGGTGCGCTGGCGCCGGACCCTGACGCAGCAAGGGTTCCTGCTGGTGTGGCTGGCCTTCATCGCCGTGGCTGCCGGGGCGGCGGCGCTGGAGTGGCTGCTGACGGACTTGCTGACCTTCCGCCTGTTGCCCGGCGGCTCGGCGCTGTTCCAGTTCGCGCTGACCGCCGGGCTGTATCCGTTGCTGGCCACTTGGTTCATCCGCGCTCACCGCGGCCTGGCCAATCCGGAGCAGGCGTAGGTGGCACGGTCTCATCCCTATCCGTCATCGCGAGGCGTGCCACGCCGAGGGAGTCTAGGAGCCGCAGGGGCTGAGCGCCGTCCTGGCGGCCCCTGGTTCGCCACGCCGCAAGCGGCTCGCAATGACGTTGTGCTTCGGGCCAGGGCGCTCCGGGCCGGGACGCCGCCGCGATGAGCCAGTTCAAGAAGGAAAATAAGCGCACCGGCGTGTTCACCCGCCGTGCCCTGCTGATGGGCGCCGGCCAGGTCGGCGTGTTCGGCGTGCTGGCGGCCAAGCTGTATCAGGTGCAGGTCGTGGAGGGCGAGCGCTACTCCACCCTCGCCGAAAGTAACCGCATCAGCGCCCGGCTGATCGCGCCGCCGCGCGGGCGCATCCTGGACCGCTTCGGCAACGTTGTCGGCGGCAACCGGCTGAACTGGCGGGCGCTGCTGACGGCGGAGCAGACGGACGACGTGGACGGCACGCTGGACACCTTCGCCCGCGTCGTGCCGTTGGCCGACCACGAGCGCGCACGCATCGAGCGCGAACTGCGACACCGCCGCCGCTTCATCCCCCTGGTGGTACGCGAATTCCTGACCTGGGAGGAAATGGCGCGCATCGAGGTCAACGCTCCCGACCTGCCCGGCGTCTTCGTGGACGTCGGCACCAGCCGGCTGTATCCGCAGGGGCCGGCGCTGGCGCATGTGGTCGGCTACGTGGCGCCCCCGAGCGAGGCGGACATGGGCGACGACCCGATGCTTGCCTTGCCCGGCATACGCATCGGCCGCAACGGCATGGAAAAGGCGCAGGACCTGAAGCTGCGCGGGCGCGCCGGCGCCATCCAGATGGAGGTGAACTCGGTCGGTCGCATGATCCGCGAGCTGGACCGGCAGGAGGGCATGCCGGGCCAGGACCTGGGCCTGACGATAGACGTGGACTTGCAGAACGCGGTGCTGCGCCGCTTGGGCGACGAGAGCGCGTCGGCCGTGGTGATGGACTGCCGCAACGGCGAGGTGCTGGCGATGACCACCAATCCCTCGTTCGACCCGAGCCTGTTCAACTCCGGCGTTAGCCAGGCGCAGTGGGTCGCCTGGACCAACAACCGCAGGACGCCGCTCATCAACAAGGCGGCGAGTGGCCTGTATGCGCCGGGTAGCACCTTCAAGATGGTGGTGGGCATGGCCGGTCTGGAGGCCAAGACCATCACTCCAGGGGACCGCATCACTTGCCCCGGCTACCTGGACCTGGGTGACACCCGCTTCCATTGCTGGAGCAAGCACGGTCATGGCGCGCTGGACCTGCGTGGCGGCCTGAAGAACAGTTGCGACGTGTTCTTCTACGAGGTCGCACGCCGGACCGGCATAGACAGGGTGGCGGCAATGGCCAATCGCTTCGGTATCGGTGTGGAACTGGGGATCGAGCTGCCCGGCACCCGCAAGGGCCTGATGCCGACCCGCGCCTGGCGCATGGCGAAGGGCAAGGCGTGGAACATCGGCGACACCATCAGTTGCGGCATCGGCCAGGGCTATATCCAGACGACGCCCTTGGCACTCTGCACTTACGTGTCCCGTGTCGCCACGGGCCGGGCGGTGCAGCCGCACCTCACGCGCACCCTGGGCGGCGTGCTGCAGCGGGGCAGCCGGGCGGACGACTGGCCCTCGCTGGGCCTGCCGGAGCGTGGAATGCACATCCTGCGTGAGGGCATGTACGCCGTGGTGAACGAGGCCGGCGGCACCGCGGTGCACGCGCGGATCAACGTCGGCGGGGCACTGCTGGCGGGCAAGACCGGCTCCACCCAGGTGCGCCGGGTGTCGCGGGAAGCGCGGGAGCACGGCTTCCGGTCGGACAAGCTGCCGTGGGAGTTCCGGCCGCATGCGCTGTTCGTCTGCTACGCGCCGTATGACAACCCGCGCTACGCCGTGTCGGTAGTGGTGGAGCATGGCAACGCCGGTGCGGCTGCCGCGGCGCCGCTGGCGCGGGACATCATGGTGGATGTGCTGACGCGCGACCCGGCCGGACACACCGACCCGCCGGCGGGTCAGCGGGTGGCAGATGGAGGATTGAAATGAACGGCCCGATGCTCCCTCTCCCTCCGGGAGAGGGTTGGGGTGAGGGGGTCTTGGCTGCGGAGCGGGGCGCATCCGGTGCCGTCGGACATGGGGCTTCTACGGGCCGAAAGTCGTGCTCGCCCACCCCCTCACCCCAACCCTCTCCCCGAGGGAGAGGGAGCAAGGGCTCGCCCCGATGATCAGCGACCGCCGCCTGATCCGGGTCGAGCCATCCTTTGGCCTGACCGCAAAGCTATGGCAGATCAGCTGGCTGTATGTCGCGCTGCTGTGCCTGCTGGCCGGCGTCGGCTACGTCGCGCTGTATTCGGCCGCCGGCGGCTCACCCGAGCCTTACGCGTCCAAGCATATCATCCGCTTCGGCTTCGGCCTGGTGATGATGCTGTGCATCGCGTTGGTGGACATACGGTTCATCGCCCGCTTCTCCTACCTGGTTTATGGAGTCGCCATCGCGCTCCTAGTGCTGGTGTTGCGCATGGGGCACGTGGGCAAGGGCGCGCAGCGGTGGATTGACCTGGGCGGCCTGCAACTGCAGCCGAGCGAGCTGGCAAAGATCGGCCTGGTGATGGCGCTGGCCGCGTGGTTCCACAAGGCGAGCTGGGAGCGGATGGGCAATCCGCTGTTCCTCCTGCCGCCTATCGCCATGGTGCTGGTGCCAGTGGCCTTGATCTTGAAGGAGCCGAACCTGGGCACCGCCGTCATCACCGGCATCGTCGGCGGCGCGGTGTTCATGGCGGCAGGAGTGCGCTGGTGGAAGATGGCGCTGGTGGTGCTGCCGCTCCCGCTCGCGGCGCAGTTCGCCTTCAACCACATGCACGACTACCAGCGCGCCCGCATCACCACCTTCATGGACCCGGAGAGCGACCCGCTGGGCGCCGGCTACAACATCCTGCAGAGCAAGATCGCGCTGGGGTCCGGCGGCTTGTGGGGCAAGGGGTTCCTGCAGGGGACGCAGGCGCACCTCAACTTCCTGCCGGAAAAGCAGACGGACTTCATCTTCACAATGCTGGCGGAGGAGTTCGGGCTGGTGGGCAGCCTCGCCGTCATGGGGCTGCTGTGCTGCATCGTGCTGGGAGCGATGGGCATGGCGCTGCGCTGCCGAAGCCAGTATGGGCGGCTGCTGGCGCTGGGGATCGGCGTCAACTTCTTCATGTATGTGTTCGTCAACCTCGCCATGGTGATGGGCGCCATTCCCGTGGGTGGCGTGCCGCTGCCGCTGGTGTCGCATGGCGGGTCGGCGATGCTGACGGTGATGTTCGGCTTCGGGCTGCTGATGTCGGTGCATGTCCACCGCGACGTGGAGTTCAGCGAAGGGCGGGACGATTGAGCGCCGTGCGGATGCGACAGGGTAGGGCATATGGCAGGTAACGGCGAGGCGGACGACGCCCTGGGATGGGACGCGATCACAGCGGTGTTCGGCGGTCTCTACCCCGGCCAGGAGCCAAAGCATTATGGGACGGTGCTGCCGGCCTTCTTGGGTGGACGCGACCCTCTGCAGGGCATCTCTGCTTATGCGAGCGGGCGAGACCGGCCGCACTGGCATTTCGTCACCTACGGGTTCACCGACCTTTATGAGAAGGGCGATGCCGCTTCCGAAGCCAGCGGCTACGGCTTCGAACTGACGCTGCGGGTTGCCCGTACAGGGGACCTGCCGCCGCCGACCTGGGCGATGAACTTTTTGCAGAACCTGGCGCGCTACGTTTTCAACACCGGCAACGTGTTCGAGCCGGGCCACAGCCTCGACCTGAACGGTCCGATTGCGCTGGACGAGAGCACGGCGATCACATGCGCGCTGTTCATTGGCGACCCAGAGGCCGGGCGGACCGACACTCCCAACGGCACCGTCACGTTCATCCAGGTGGTTGGTGCGACCCGGGACGAGTATGAGGCGGCGATGGCCTGGAACACCGCGGGCGTGCTGTCCCTGGTGCAGTCGCACGGGCCGCTGATGGTTACGGATCTTGGCCGCGCTTCGGCGCTTGCCGACCCGGCTGCGCAGGCCACGGTGGAGGCCGGGCTGGCCGCGGAAGGTTCCAGCATCGGCGAACTGTTCGTAGAGGTGGCCGAAGTGTCGGAAGCCGGGGGCGTCCTGCACCTGACGGTTGGCGCCACCGCCGTCCGAACCATCCTGGAGGTGCTGCCCCGCCGGCTGCCGTTCGGCAAGAGAGTAGCTGTTCTTGGGCGGGAGCAGGGCATCTCCTTCCAACCCGGCGAGGCGTGCAGCGCCCGCGCTGTCGAGTTCGGCGCTGCCGTGGAGCTGACGGAGGTTGGGCAGGCGGAGCTTGCCGCGGTGCTGCGCCCGGCCGCAGGAGACTACACCTTGCCGTCCATTCCCGGGCTGCGCGTCACCGTCATTCGCAGCGAAATCAGGGACGGCGAGGGCAAGGTCATTCAGACGATCGGGTAGCCTGCCGATGTGCAGTCCCCATCTGGTCCGCGCCTTCCACGCCACGTCCTACTCCGCCGGGGACGCCGTGGCGCACGTGGGCCGCCGCTGCCCGGCACTCGACGCGGTTCTACGCCCCTGTGGCGGCGCGTTCATCACGGCATGGAACCCCTGGGGCCGTCGTATGCCGCTAGGCTGGAACCGCCGTATCAACCGCGCCCTGCTGCTGCGGCTACGCGGCCTGACTTGTCTCGCCGGCGCCGGAGAGGGCAGGGGATGGCGGGAGGAGCATTGGCTGGTGGTCACCGACCCGCGCCGAGCCGCCGTCTTGGCCCGGCGGTTCCGCCAGGCGGCGATTGTTACCCTGCGACGGGGCCAGCCGGCTCGGTTGATGATGCTGGTCCGGCCGCCGGTTCTGGCTTCGAGGTCTGGATGAGGGACGTCGCACGCTCGATGGAGCGGATCACCGCCTGTCCGGCACGCTGGACCGTCGGGTCCGGGTTGTTGATCAGCCGGTCCGTGACCATCAACGCTGGCGACAGCACGCCGCGCAGGTCGTGGCGCATGCTTGCAGCGCGGCTTTCCACGTCGGACAGGCGGGCTGCCATCGCCGCCGCCGAGGAGGCGCCGTCATCCACCTGCCCCTGCATGGCTGCCATCGGGCGTGCGACCCGGGCCAGCAGCACGGCATGGAGCACCAGCCCGGCCGCCGCGGCAGCCAACAGCGCCGCCAGCAGCATCGGCATCCCCAGCCCCATCAGCGCCAGCGTTGCGCAGGACGCGGCAAAGGCCAGCCCGGCGCCGAGCAGCGAAAGCATGGTGGTGGTGTGTGACATCAGTTGGGTACAGCACCAATCGCGGCCGGCCTCAAGAGGGCCGGCATGATCGCATTGACGCCGGCAGCCGCAAGCCACTATAAGCCGCCCCTGCAATGGGGCGGACTGGCAATGCCGGGCCGGCCCCCTCCTGGCTGGCCCCGTCCTGGCTGACCATGCCGCTGCCAAGCCGACGATATCGGAGTTCCCACTGTGAAGCGCACCTATCAACCGTCCAAACTGGTCCGCAAGCGCCGCCACGGCTTTCGCGCCCGCATGTCCACCGTGGGCGGACAGAAGGTCTTGACGAACCGTCGCGCCAAGGGCCGCAAGCGCCTGTCGGCCTAATCCGGCTGGTGCCGGCGGAACAGGAATCGCCATGGCGCCGGACACCTCAGGCGCTCCGGTCCGTCTGAAGCGCAGGGCGGAGTTCCTCCGCGTCGCCAGCAAGGGCCGCAAGGCCGCCGTGCACGGCCTGGTTCTGCAGGTCCTTCCGCGTGGGGACGCCGACCCGGTGCGCGTAGGATTTACTGTGACCAAGAAGGTCGGCAACGCCGTGATCCGCAATCGCACCAAGCGCCGCCTGCGCGAGGCGGCACGGTTGCTGTTGCGTGAGGAGCCGGTTGAGGGCGCTGACATCGTGTTGATTGGGCGCGACACCACCCGTGGCCGGCCGTTCCCGTTGCTGATGGACGACCTGCGCCGCGCCTTGCAGAAAGCGCTGCCGCCCCGGACGCTCCAGGGATGATCGCCGGCCTGCTCGTGCTGCTGGTCCGCATCTACCAGTGGACCCTGCGCCCGTTCATCGGCGCCCATTGTCGGTTCGTGCCCTCGTGCAGCCACTACGCAATCGAGGCGCTGCACCAACATGGCGCCCTGCGCGGCGCTGTTCTTTCTGCCCGGCGCATCCTGCGCTGCAACCCCTGGACCGCAGGCGGCTTCGATCCCGTGCCCTGCCCCTGCGATACGAAAGTAGCGGCCCGCTGATGGACCAAAAGCGCCTGATCGTCTTCTTCGTGATCTCCTTGGCAATCCTGCTGGGCTTCCAGCAGTTGCAGCCGAAGCGGCCTGTGCCCGTGCAGCAGGAGGCCTCGACGCAGGTGACGCAGAACACGCCGACCGGCGACACGCCGCGCCCGGCGTTCGACCCGGCGGCGCCGGGCACCCAGCCAGTGGCAATCGCGCCGCCACAGCGCGACGTGCCGCGCCTGGCCATCAACGCGCCGCGCGTGCAGGGCAGCATCAACCTGGCGGGCGCACGCCTGGATGACTTAGTGCTCCGGGATTACCGCGAAGCAGTCTCGACGAGTTCTCCCCTGGTGCGCCTGCTGGAGCCGCGGGTGGACCCGCAGCCCTACTACGCCCAGTTCGGCTGGACCGGGGACAATGGGGTCAAGGTGCCGGACCTGGACGCGGTCTGGACCGCCTCCGGCGCGGCGCTGACGCCCAGTCAGCCCGTGACGCTATCCTGGGACAACGGCGCCGGCCAGGTGTTCGAAATCGCCCTCAAAGTCGACGGCGACTACGTTTTCACTGCGGAGCAGAGTGTCCGTAACACGGGCGAAACGCCGGTGGTTGTGCATCCCTGGTCCCGCATCCGCCGCGATTACAAGCCGGTCACCGCCGGTTACTACATTCTGCACGAGGGCTTGCTGGGTTTCCTGAACGGCAAGTTGGAGGAGCAGACATACGACAAGGCGAAGTCTGAGGGCGACAAGGTCAAGGGCGCCTCGCTGGAGCAGTCCACCACCGGCGGCTGGGCAGGCATCACCGACAAGTACTGGCTGACGGCGTTGATCCCGGACCAGGCTACTCCGGTGCTGGCTACCTTCCACCATCTGCTGGAGAACAATGCTGACCGCTACCAGGTCGGCTTCGTCGCCACCAAACCGCTGGAGGTTGCGCCCGGCGCCACCGTCACAAGCACGACACGGCTGTTCGCCGGTGCCAAGGAGGTGCATCTCCTAGACCGCTACGAGAACGACCTGGGCGTGCCGCATCTCGACAAGGCGGTGGACTTCGGCTGGTTCTACTTCCTGACCAAGCCGATCTTCTACGCGCTGGACTGGCTGTATCATTTCACCGGCAACTTCGGCGTTGCCATCATGATCTTCACGGTGTTCGCTAAGCTCCTGTTCTTCCCGCTGGCGAACTACTCCTATCGCTCCATGAGCAAGATGAAGCTGCTTGCTCCCAAGATGACGGAACTCCGCGAACGGTTGAAGGACAACCCGCAGGAGATGCAGGCGGCGATCATGAAGCTGTACAAGACCGAGGCGGTGAACCCCGCCAGCGGTTGCCTGCCGATGCTGGTGCAGATCCCGGTATTCTTCTCGCTGTATAAGGTCATCTTCGTCACTATCGAGATGCGGCAGGCGCCGTTCTTCGGCTGGATTCATGACCTGTCGGCGGTGGACCCGACCAACGTGTTCAACCTGTTCGGGCTGCTGCCGTTCGATCCCAGCCAGTACTCGCACTTTTTGCACCTGGGCGTTTGGCCGCTCATCATGGGATGCACGATGTTCGTGCAGCAGAAGCTGAACCCACCGCCGCCGGACCCGGTGCAGGCGCGGCTATTCCAGTTCATGCCGATCATCTTCACCTTCATGCTGTCGAGCTTCCCGGCGGGGCTGGTGATCTACTGGAGCTGGAACAACCTTTTGACGATTGTGCAACAATGGACGATCATGAGGCGGACCCGGCTGTCAACGAAGCGGGTGGCGGCGAACGCCTAGCTGCCGGGCCGTCGCCGGCCGACGCCGAGGCCGAGGCGGTACGGCTGGAAGTAGGCCGGCTGCTGTTCGCTGGGGAATGCCAGTTCTTTTACGCCGCCCAGCGTCTGGACCAGTTGCCGGAGCCGGGCCTGCCGGAGGTGGCGTTTGCCGGGCGGTCCAATGTCGGCAAGTCCACGCTGGTGAATGCGCTGACCGGGCGCAAGGCGTTGGCGCGGGCGTCCAATACGCCAGGGCGAACCCGGCAACTCAACTTCTTCGACTTGGCGGGGCGACTGACCCTCGTGGACATGCCGGGCTATGGCTATGCCCAGGCGGCCAAGGAAGTGAAGGCGGACTGGCAGGGGCTGATGTTCGAATACCTGCGTGGGCGGCCGACGCTGCGCCGGGTGGTGCTGTTACTGGACAGCCGTATTGAGTTGAAGGCGTCGGACCTGGCGGTGATGGACCTGCTGGACCGGGCCGCGGTGACCTACCAGGTCGTGCTCACCAAGTCGGATGGGGTGAAGCCCGGCACGATTGCGCGCAAGCACGGCGAGGTCCAGGCCCTGGTCCGCAAGCATCCCGCCGCGTTTCCCGAGGTGCTTACGACGAGCAGCGAGACCGGGTTGGGCATGGCGGCGTTGCGGGCGGAGCTGGCGGAGTTGGGGCTGCCTGCTCCCTCTCCCTCCGGGAAAGGGTTGGGGTGAGGGAGACCGCATAAACCACACGATCCCGACGGCAGTGCCGATCCATGCTGCCGCGGCCGGGGGGCGCGCTGGTGGCTTGCCTCACCCCGGCCCTCTCTCGGAGTGAGAGGGGGCAGGTGGCCTTGACCCGGCGCGCGACCCGCCGCTAGGCAGGTGCCCATGACCCTGACCCCCGAGCAGATCCAGGTGGCCGCCGAGGAGGCGGACATCCTCGTGCAAGCCCTGCCATTCCTGCGGCGCTACGCCGGGGTCACGGTCGTGGTGAAGTATGGCGGCCACGCCATGGGCGACGACGCCCTAGCGGCCAAGTTCGGCCGCGACATCGCCCTGCTCAAGCAGGTCGGCGTCAATCCTGTCGTCGTCCATGGCGGCGGCCCGCAGATCAATGCCATGCTGGAGCGGCTGGCGATCAAGTCCACTTTCGTGGACGGGCTGCGCGTTACCGACGCCTCGATGGTCGAGGTGGTCGAGATGGTCCTGGCAGGCACCGTCAATAAGCATGTTGCCGGTCTCATCAACCAGGCCGGGGCGCTCGCGGTCGGCATCTGCGGCAAGGACGGCGGCATGATCCGCGCCCGCAAGCTGACCCGCACCATCAAGGACCCCGGCAGCCACATCGAGCGTGCGCTGGACCTGGGCTTCGTTGGTGAGCCCGTGCACGTGGACGTGCGGGTGATCCATGCCCTGACCGGCGCCGGGCTGATCCCGGTGATTGCCCCGGTGGGTGTGGGCGAGGACGGGCAGACCTACAACATCAACGCCGACGACGTGGCTGGGGCCGTGGCCGGCGCACTGGGCGCGCAACGTTTGCTGATGCTGACGGACGTGGCCGGCGTGCTGGACCGCAACAAGCAGCTTGTGGCCGAGATGACGGTGGCGGAAGCGGAGGCGGCCATCGCCGGCGGCATGATCTACGGCGGGATGATCCCCAAGGTGGAGAACTGCGTCAAGGCGGTGCGCGGCGGCGTCAAGGGCGCCGTGATCCTGGACGGTCGGATGCAGCACGCCTGCCTGTTGGAGCTGTTCAAGGAAGGCGGCCTAGGCACGCTGATCCGGGCCTAGCCTTCGTCCGAGAGAGGGCCAGGGTGAGAGAGGCCGCAAGCACGGGTGTCGGCCGCGACCGAACTGGTCTTGCACTGGAACGGTGAGGCGCGTTCCGGTTTTCTGGCCTGGTGTTCCGGAGGGAGACCCCCGCTCAGGTTCGCCCTGCCGCCACCAATACTTCGATCTGGTAGGTCATTTCGGCATTCGTCAGCGGGAAGGTGCCGCCATGCAGGGCGGTCAGTACGTCGCCTGGTTCCAACTGGCCCAGCACGGCCTGTACGACCGACGCCGCCTTCATGCTGAAGCCTGCACGCCAGGCAAGGCTGACCAAGGCCTTGGCGCTGCGGAGATAGGTCGCCCGCTCCACCGTGGCCAACGGCAGGCCGCTTGCCAGGGCGAGCGCCGCGGTGACCCGGCGCAAATCCCCGGCGCGCGCGGCTTCCAGCAACGTGGCTTCCGTTAACCCGCCAGCAGAATGCAGCTTGCGCAAGGCCGACAGGGGATCGTCCACATCCTCTCCGGGCGCCACATGAGCGCCCAAGCGGGTCAGCAGTCGTTGCCGCAGCTCCGTCGCCAGCGCCGGCGCCAAGTCGGCACGGTCGGACAGCACCTGCACCAACCCGATCGCCACCATCGCCGAGAGTGCACGTGCAGCGGCCTTGCTCAGGGTGGGGCGCCGCACCAGCGGCTCGTGCCAGCCCGGCCGCCCGGCTGCCCGCGCCACCAGCGCGTCAAGCGTCACTTCCTGAATGTTGGCGGAGCGGTTCTGCAGCAGCGCGTGGATCGTCGCGCTATCCGCCCTTGCGGCAATCCAGTCGGCGACATGGGCGTTCAGTCCGGGACGGGCCGCGACTGACTGCGGCGCCTCCGGATGCGGCGGGAAGGCGAGCAGCACCAGCAGGTCCGCGTCGGTCAGCAGCGGCGACAAGCGGATCACCGGGTCGCAGACCCGCAGGGCGGGGTCCGCCGCGAGGCGGAGGATCAGCTTGCGCGGGGCGGCGGGCATCGCCTTCACGGCGTCGGCAATGGCGGCGCGGACGCGCACCGCCTCGTCCTCCACCAAGACGGCCAAGGCCGCGCGTATGTGCTGCGCCGCCTGGGCATGTTCCCCCCCGGCAAGGCCGGGCAGCAGGTGGGCGATCTTGGCGGCCAGCAGGGCGCGCACGCGTTCGTCGCCGTCTGTGGTCAGGATGGCGTGCAAGGCCGGAGTCGCGGCGCGGTTCATCGCAACGGCCGCGCGCACCATCACGTCGGCGTCCACGGCAAGGTGCTGCAGCAGGTGCTGCGAAGTGCCGGGATGGGCCGCCAAGCGGACCCGAGCCGCCGCATCGCCCAACGCGCCCGCAAAAGGCATGTCCGCCGTCAAGCCCAGTGCCAATGGCTCCACGGCCTCAAGGGTGTCTGCTGCATCAGTCCCGGCTACGGTCATCGCGCGGCATCCCCGCGTGAGACGCGCCACTGACCCCCGCCAAGCCGCTTGACCTCATACATCGCCTGGTCTGCCCGCTGGATCAGCGACTCCAGGTCTTCCCCGCTGCCACCGGGGCGGCAGGCGATGCCGATGGACAAGGTCATGCCGCATGGCTCCCCGGCGGTCAGGTGCGCCAGCTCCGCCGGAAGGCCGGTCCGCAGGCTTTCCGCCCGTTCGGCCGCCGTCAACTCGTCCGAGCCGTCCATCCACAGCGCGAACTCGTCGCCACCCAGCCGGGCCACCAGGTCCGTCGGACGGAAGGTGCGGCGCAGCAGGTCGGCCGTCAGCATTAGCGCGGCGTCCCCGGCCTCGTGCCCCAGACGGTCGTTCAACGGCTTCAGCCGGTCCAGATCTATGAAGATCAGCGTGCCTGGGATGATCTCCCGGTCCAGCCGATCAATGCGCCGGCCCGCTTCCTCGATAAAGGCGCGGCGGTTTAGCAGGCCGGTCAAGGGGTCGGTGCGTGCCTGCCGGGCCAACTCGCGCTGGATCGCCTCATGCTCCAGCACGACGCGGATCACTCCGGTGACGGAAGCGGCCAGGCTTTGGTCATCCAAGTCCCAGGGACGCGCCGCGGCGGGCCGCCAAGCAATCAGTCCCGCCACCTCCCCGAAGCGGGTCGAGGCCGGGCAGACCAGGATCTGCTGGTTCTCCGACGTGCCGGACACCGCTACGTCGTCCTCGGCATGCAGCAGCAGGCGGGTGGCGGCCGTCAGCAACGGGCTCGGATCGGCGCCAGCAAAGTGTAGCACGTGCCCGGCGCCGCCTTCCGGTTCCGTCCCCAGCCCGTCCAACGGCGCCTCTGGCGGGGCCAGGTCCAGGATCGCCGCGCCCTCCGCACCCAGGGCGCGCATCAGCTCATGCAGCACCGCCGCCATCATGCGCGACGCCATGATCTCCTGCCGCATCCCGGCCAGCACGTGTTCCAGCAGCTCGGCACGGCGCAGAACCGCCGACGCCGCCGCGTCCCGGCGCTCCCGATCCGTCACGTCAACGCCGACACCGCGGGCGCCGACCGCCGCACCAGTTGCATCCAGCAGCGGCGCCACCGTAAGGGCCATGCAGCGCATGCCGCCGTCGGCATGACGCATCCAGGTAGGGCGCTGCCGCATCGGTGGCAGGGGGCCGGTGTCGGGCAGCGCCGCCTCCCGCTCCGCCAGCAGCACCGCCAAGGAATGGCCCAGCAGCTTGGCCGCCTCGTGGCCCAGCACTGCATCCGGCGAGACGAATGTCAGCCGGCCGTCCGCGTCGGCCTCGAACGTGAAGTCGGCGGCAATGGCGACGAAGGACCGCCAGCGCTGCCGGCTGTCCAGCAAGGCCCCGTGCAGGTCGGCGGCCTGGGTTACGGTAGGGTCGGGGAGGAAGCAGAGATCATCTAGGGTCATGCACGCAAGGGTGCACCAGCCCTGGTGAAAGACCCGTTACTATTTTTGAGATATCTTGCGGCCCTGCTGCTGCCTCCTCGGTTGCCAGGCGGCCAGCGCGTTGACACCACGCGGGCCGTCCCCGCATGGTCCGCCGCATCCTCATTCCAGCCTAGACCGGACCCCCAACCGTCATGCCACATTCGCTTCGTCGCAGCATCGAGCAGCTATGGGAGGTGCGCGGCACCTTGTCCGCCGGTACCGGAGGCGCCGACCGCGCTGCGGTGGAGGAGGCGCTAGGCCTGCTCGACGCTGGCGAGATGCGCGTCGCGGAACCGGGTCCGGGGGGATGGGTCGTGAACGAGTGGCTGAAGAAGGCCGTCCTGTTGTCCTTTCGCTTGAACGACAGCCAGCCGATGCCCGGCACGGGGGCGCCGGCCTACGACAAGGTGCGCTTGAAGACTGAGGGCTGGGGGGAGAACCAGTTCGGCGCCGCGGGCTTCCGTGCCGTGCCCGGCTCCATCGTGCGGCACAGCGCCTATGTGGCGCCAGGCGTGGTGCTGATGCCGAGCTTCGTCAACGTCGGCGCCTATGTGGACAGCGGCACGATGATCGACACCTGGGTGACGGTCGGAAGCTGCGCGCAGGTCGGGCGCAACTGCCACCTGTCCGGCGGCGTCGGCCTGGGCGGCGTGCTGGAGCCGTTGCAGGCCAACCCCACCATCATCGAGGACGACTGCTTCATCGGCGCCCGGTCCGAGGTGGTGGAGGGCGTGGTGGTCGAACGCGGCAGCGTGCTATCCATGGGCGTGTTCATCAGCGCGAGCACCAAGATCGTGGACCGCAGCACTGGAGAGGTGTTCATGGGCCGCGTTCCCGCCTATTCCGTCGTGGTGCCGGGCACGCTGCCGGGCCGCCCGCTGCCGGACGGCAGCCCCGGCCCGGCGCTGTCCTGCGCGGTGATCGTGAAGCGCGTGGACGAGCAGACGCGGGCTAAGACCAGCATCAACGACCTGCTGCGGGACTGACGAGGGTGCTGCGGCGGGTGGATGCTCCTTTCTCCCTCTCCCTCCGGGAGAGGGTTGGGGTGAGGGGGCGGGCAAGCGCGTCGTGGCCCGGGGATGCTGTGTTCATGCTGTGCTGGCAGTGTTTCGCTCCGCAGCCAAGACCCCCTCACCCCGGCCCTCTCCCGGAGGGAGAGGGGGCAGCACCGTCTTTTTTACTGCGATGACGGGCGCGACCGACCCGCTGCCGCTGGCGCAGGCGTTGATCCGCTGTAACTCGGTGACCCCCGCGGATGGCGGCGCGCAGGGCGTGCTGGCGGCTGAGCTGGAGCGGGCCGGGTTCGCGGTCACCCACCTGCCGTTCGGCACGACGCCCAACCTGTTCGCACGCCGGGGCATGGACGGGCCGCATTTCTGTTTCGCTGGGCATACCGACGTGGTGCCGGCTGGGGATGGGGCCTGGGCGGTGGACCCGTTCGGCGGCGACGTCCGGGATGGCGCGCTGTATGGCCGCGGCGCGTGCGACATGAAGGGCGCCATTGCCGCCTTCGCCGCCGCCGCGGCGGACTGGACCGGCGCCGGGTCCATCAGCCTGCTGATCACCGGCGACGAGGAAGGGCCGGCCACCGACGGCACTGTGCGCGTGCTGGACTGGATGGCGGCGCACGGCCACGTGCCGGATTTCTGCCTGGTGGGGGAGCCGACCAATCCCACCGTCCTGGGCGACGTCATCAAGATTGGGCGCCGCGGCAGCCTGAACGCGACGCTCACGGTGCACGGCACGGCTGGCCATGTCGCCTACCCGCAGCGGGCCGACAACCCGGTGCATCGCCTGGTGCGCGTCCTGGCCGTGCTGACTGCCGCGCCGCTGGATGTGGGGACGGAGTGGTTCGAGCCGTCGAGCCTGCAAGTCACCAGCGTGGACGTCGGCAACCCCGCCACCAACGTCATCCCTGGACGCGCCGGCGCACGGCTGAACATCCGGTTCAACGATCGGTATACCGGCGCCGGGCTGGATGCCTGGCTGCGCGCCGCCATTGCGCCGCACGCGCCTGCGTTCGACCTGGCCGTGTCCATCAGCGGTGAGGCGTTCCTGACGGAGCCCGGCCCCCTGGTAGGGCGCCTGCAGGACGCGGTGGCCGCCGCGACGGGCCGCACGCCTCGGCTCGACACCGGCGGCGGCACCTCGGATGCCCGTTTCATCGCGCGATACTGCCCGGTGGCCGAGTTCGGCCTGGTTGGCGCCACCATGCACCAAGTGGACGAGCACGTGCCGGTCCAGGAGCTGCGGGCGCTGGCCGACGTGTATCGCGCCGTGCTGGCGGCGTTCCTGTGAGCGGCGCCCCGGCCCGGCCGTCGCCGTTGCAGGGTGTGCTGCTGCTGGCGCGCGGGCGCGGCGAGGGGATTGCCTGCTTCCGCAGCTCACCGGAGGCATTCCTGGCCAGCCTGGCGCCGCTGCTCGCTCTGCCGCTGGCCGGCGCAGCCATACTGGTGGTCCGCGGCGCCGTCATGCCTGCGGCGGCGCTGGTGCTGCTCGCGGTGACGACGCAGGTGGCGCCGGCGGTGCTGTCCCACGCGGTCGCGCGTGCTCTTGGCCGGGAAGAAGGCTGGTTGCGCTACGCCACGGCCTATAACTGGTGCCAGTGGGCCAATGTCGCGTTGATGGTCGTGCTGCTGCTGGTGCTGAGCGGGGTGACGGGCGCGTCGGTGCCGGCCGTCGTGGGCAGCCCGGCGTTCGGCTACGCGGTGCTGGGCTACTCGATGTGGCTGCATTGGGTGCTGGCACGGAGCGGGCTGGGGCTGTCGCGGTGGCGGGCGGCCGGATTGGTGCTGGCGGTCAGCTTCGGCACGATGCTGCTGGTGGTCGGCCCGGAGGTGGTGGGTATGCTGCTGGACGGGCCGCACACCGCGGGCGGGTAGGACGGGTTCCCACGGCAAGGGAACGCGATACCATGACGGCGTTTGTCCTGCGCGGTTGCCGGTCCCGGCTCCTGGCTGGACCCTGTTCGCATTTCCATGAGGGCCAGCGCGGCTCGTAGCCTGCTGCCGGCGCGAGTGCTGGAACACCTGCCCGGGGATGCCACGGGTTGCCGCGGGCGGGGCCGGCATGGTCCTCTTCTGCGGGCCACCTTCCCAACGCGCATGCGGCCAGCCCCCGCAGGAGTTGCCATGCATCGCCGCACCCTTCTCGCCACCGCCGCCGGGCTGGCGCTGCCGTCGGTCGTCCGGGCCGAACCGGCGCGGCTGCTGCGCTTCATCCCGCAGGCGGACCTGTCCACCTTGGACCCGCACTGGAACACCGCCTACGTCACCCGCAACCACGGCTTCATGGTGTTCGACACCCTGTATGGGATGGACAGCACCTACCGGGCCACGCCGCAGATGGTCGCGGGCCATGTGATGGAGGCGGACGGGCTGCGCTGGACGTTGACGCTGCGCGACGGCCTGCGATGGCACGACGGCACGCCGGTCCTGGCGCGGGACTGCGTGGCCAGCATCCGGCGCTGGGGCACCAAGGACACGTTCGGCCAGGCGTTGATGGCGGCAACGGACGATCTGTCGGCCTCGGACGACAAGCGCATCGTGTTCCGGCTGAGACGCCCGTTCCCGCTGCTGCCGGACGCGTTGGGCAAGCCCGGCGTTTACATGCCCGCGATGATGCCGGAGCGGCTCGCCCGCACCGACCCGGGCACGCAGGTTACGGAAATGGTTGGCAGCGGGCCGTTCCGCTTCTTGGCCGACGAGCGGCTGCCCGGCGCGCGGGCGGTGTATGAACGCTTCGCCGGCTATGTCCCGCGTGATGGCGGCGTGCCGGACCGCACCTCCGGCCCGAAGATCGTCCACCTGGACCGGGTGGAGTGGACCACCGTGCCCGACGCCGCCACGGCCGCGGCGGCGCTGCAGCGGAACGAGACGGACTGGTGGGAATATGCCAGCGCCGACCTGCTGCCGCTGCTGCGCCGCAACGGCGGCATCAAGGTGGAGGTGCAGGACCCCGCCGGGCAGATCGCGCTGATGCGGATGAACCACCTGCAGCCGCCGTTCAACAATCCGGCGATCCGCCGTGCCGTGCTGGGCGCGGTCAATCAATCCGACTTCCTGCAGGCGATGATGGGGGACGACACCTCGTTGTGGCACGCAGGCGCGGGGATGTTCACGCCGGGCACCCCGCTGGCGAACGACGCCGGGCTGGAGGTGCTGACCGGCCCGCGCGACCCCGCGCGGTCCCGGCGCGAGCTGCAGGCGGCGGGCTACAAGGGGGAGCGCGTGGCGCTGATCGTCCCGGCCGATTTCCCGAACCTGAAGGCGCTGGCGGACGTGGGGGCGGAGATGCTGCGCGGGATCGGCATGAACGTGGACTACCAGGCGACGGACTGGGGCACCCTGCTGACCCGGCGGGCGAAGAAGGAGCCGGTGGACCAGGGCGGGTGGAGCGCATTCTTCACCTTCGGCGCGGGATTGGACCAGGCGACGCCGGCGGCCAACCTGATGCTGCGAGCCAATGGGGCGAACGCCTGGTTTGGTTGGCCGGACGACCCGCGTATCGAGGCGCTGCGCGACGCATGGTTCACCGCGCCGGACCTAGACGCGCAGCGGCGGATCGCGGCGGACCTGCAGCGGGAGGCGTTCGAGACTGTGCCCTATATCCCGCTCGGGCAGTACTTCCAGCCCACGGCCTACCGGACCAGCCTGCGCGATGTGCTGGGCGGGTTTTCAATATTCTGGAACCTGCGGAAGGAGGGGTAGGCAGGAGGGGCGTCTGGGACGGCATCGGGCGGCGCCCACCATCAACGGCCGGACCGGCGCGGCGACGGAAGGAGCAGTTCCTGTTCCTACGGTGTCTCCCAACCGGCATGGCGCCGCAGCATGGTGTCAAAGCCAGCGAATACGCGGCGCATTTGCGCGGGTTTGTAGGGAAACAGGTCGGGCGGGTCCATCAGGTGGATGATCGCAGCGACGTCCACCTCGAACACCAGGAGGCGCCCGTCCGGTGTTTCCGCGCAGTCAATCTGGAAGTAGTCGAGCCCCATCCAGCGGCTCAGCGCGGCGAAGGCTTCCTCATAGCGCGCGGCAAATCCCGCATCGAATTCCGCCATGGCCCTGGCTTCGTCCGCGCGGCGGTTTTCGCTATCGGCCATGCCGGCGTTGAGGTAGTGCACCATCCAGTGGTCCGAGGCAGCCATGTGGCAAAGGAAAGGCCGCCCGCCGATCACCGCGATGCGGAGCTTGCGAAACATGCCGTCACCGCCGCGGTAGTCCACAAATTGCGTCACAAAGAACTCGCCGGCGGGGTTCGCATCCAGGTATGCCGCAAGGCCGGATAGGCAGTCGAGCTTCTCCAAGTTCTGCCCGGCATGGGAACCGACCGGGCGGATCAGCACCGGAAAGCCCGAAGCTGGCGCCGGGGCCGTGGACCCACCCGTGCGATACGCGAGCAGGCAGTCTTGCGTCAGGCGGGACACAGGGGGGCTGCACAGCCCTGGCAGCCCGGCTAATCCATTGGCGACCGTGTCGCGCGACAGGCGCGCGATGGCGGCGGGGTCGTTCAGGACCGGACGCGGCCAGGAGGCATGGAGCAGCAGCAGCCGGCGCAGAGCCGCCGGGTCAGACTCGCTGACGGCAAAGAAGGCGGCATCGTGATCCGGGACGTGGGACGGGAGAGGGTGGCCCGGCACCACAAACAGCAGATCGAGTTGCACGTCCAAGTGGCCGGTGATGAAATCCAGCGGCGTGTTCACCATCAGGTCGCCCGGCGCAACCAGGGCCAGCAGACGGAACGGGCGCTCCGAGCGGACGCCGAACCCGTCTGCAACCCGGAACAGCCTGTGGTGATCAAGGGCCAGGCGTTGCAGCGCTGCCGCCTGTTCATGGCTGAAATGCAACTGATGCGCCACGGACGCATCCAGCAGCAGCGCCGCCTGCTCTGCGGCGGTCGTCGTGGGCCGGGCGACGAAGGCAAGCAGGTCCTCCAGCGTATGGCCGGCGAAGGCACGATGCGCCAGCGCGGCCGTACCGTGTACCAGCGGCGGCACCAGGGCCGGGACCAGGGCCGGAACGGAATCCTGCACGGCGATGGAGCTGAGGTGCATTGCGGTCTCCTGGAGCGCTGGCGTCCTCCGGCACATGGACCCACGATGCTGAACGCCGTGTAAAGAGCGCGCCATCGTGCCCCTGCTACCGGCTGATTAAACACAGCCGGCGATGGATCATGGGCGGCTTGGGCTAAGTCCGTACGTC
>CAXTCI010000021.1:0-40851 GCA_964242325.1 uncultured Acetobacteraceae bacterium | reverse complement strand
GCGCAAACGCTGCTGGCCGGCATTGACGACGACGCCGTGGACTTCCGCGCCACCTACGACGGCGAGGAGCACGAGCCCGTCGTCCTGCCCGGCGGCTTCCCGAACCTGCTCGCCAACGGATCGGCGGGGATCGCGGTGGGGATGGCGACCAGCATCCCGCCGCATAATGCCGGGGAGGTCTGCGCCGCCGCGATCCATCTGATCGGCAACCCCGATGCGACCACGGCGGACCTGCTGCTGCACATGCCCGGCCCCGACTTCCCCACCGGCGGCACCCTGATTGAGGACCCGGCCGCCGTCCTGCAGGCCTATGAAACCGGGCGCGGCGGCTTCCGCCCCCGTGCGAAGTGGGTGGTGGACCGCGGCCAGCACGGCGTTTGGCAGATCGTCGTCACCGAGATCCGCTACCAGGGGCGGAAGACCCGGCTGATCGAGCAGATCGCCGAGCTGCTGGAAGCCAAGAAGCTGCCCTTCCTGGCCGACGTGCGGGATGAAAGCACGCAACTCGTCCGCCTGGTGCTGGAGCCGAAGTCCCGCGGCGTCGAGCCGGAAGTGCTGATGGAGACGCTGTTCCGGGTGACGGCGCTGGAGGCGAAGTTCTCCCTCAACATGAACGTGCTGACGGCGGATCACACGCCGGTGGTGCTGAGCTTGAAGGGCGTGCTGCGCGCGTGGCTGGACCATCGGCAGGAGGTGCTGGTCCGCCGTTCCCGTCACCGCCTGGCGGCGATCCAACGCCGGCTGGAAGTGCTGGACGGCTACCTCGCGGTGTTCCTGAACCTGGATGAGGTAATCCGCATCATCCGCGAGGACGATCATCCGAAGCCCGCGCTGATCGCCCGCTTCACGCTGACGGACCTGCAGGCGGAGGCGATCCTGAACATGCGCCTGCGCTCGCTCCGCCGGCTGGAGGAGATGGAGATACGCAAGGAACACAAGTCGCTGACGCGGGAGGCCGGCAGCTTGGAGGTGTTGCTGGGCGACGTGCGCCGGCAATGGAAGGCGATCACGGCGGAGCTGCAATCGGTGCGGGAGCGGTTCGGGTCCGGCCCGCTCGGCGATCGGCGTACGGTGATCGGGGTGCCGCCTGCTGCGGTGCTGGTGGACGAGGACTCGCTGATCGAGCGGGAGCCGGTCACCGCCATCCTGTCGGCCAAGGGCTGGATACGCGCAGCCCGTGGGCATCTTGAGGGTGGGGCGGAGCTTAAGTTCAAGGAAGGCGACCAGCTTCGCTTGATGGTGCCGTGCCAGACGACGGACCGGCTGTGCCTGATCGGCACCGGCGGCCGGGCGCACATCATCCGGGCTGGCGACCTGCAGCGCGGGCGTGGCGACGGCCAGGCAATCCGGCTGCTGGCTGAGATGGGCAACGACGAGGACGTGGCGGCCTTGTTCGTGCTGCAGTCGGGCTCGCGTTACTTGATGGCGAGCGACGCCGGGCGCGGGCTGGTGGTGCCAGGCGCCGACCTGATGGCGGAGAAGCGAACGGGGAAGCAGGTCCTGAACTTGCGCCCGGGCGAGTCGCTCCGGGTCTGCGTGCCGGCGGTGGGCGACCACGTTGCGGTCGTCGGGACCAACCGCAAGCTGCTGGTATTCCCGTTGGAGGCGGTTCCGGAGCTGTCCCGCGGCTCCGGAGTGCAGTTGCAGAAGTATGCCGGCGGCACGTTGGCTGACGCCAAGGTGTTCCGGCTGGCGGACGGGCTGACGTGGCAGTTGGGCGAGAAGACGCGGACGCAGACCGACCTGGCACAGTGGCTGGGCACCCGTGGCCACGCCGGACGCCTGCCGCCAAACGGGTTTCCGAAGTCCGGGCGGTTCAGCTAGAGCAGTTGCAGCGCCTTCCTTCTCCCTTCCCCTCCGGGAGAGGGTCGGGGTGAGGGGGCAGGCAAACGTTGCAGCCGCCCGGGTTAGGACTTCAGGCCATAGGCGCCGTTTGTTCCCTGCTCTGCAGCCAAGACCCCCTCATCCCAACTCTCTCCCGGAGGGAGAGGGAGAAGGACGCGTCAATCGCCTGCCAGCCGCGCGCCGCCCAGTGGCGATGCTAGGCGCATAGCGGATCCGACCCCCGCCGCCGTGTCCAGGCCCAGCACTGCATCTGCTAGCCGCTCCGTCCGCTCCTCGCCCAGCACCGGGACGCTTAGCCCGGCAAACTTGCTGCGCAGCTCGGCGTCGGTGAGGAAATTGCCCGGCTCTCCTTTCGGCACCACGACCAGGCGGCTGAACGTCCGCCCGCTGGCCCTCACCGTCAGTCGGCCCGCCATGTTGGCCGGGGCATGCGACTGCACCTCCGCATCCAGCTCGCAGCGGATGCGGAGCATCAGGGCGCGCAACGCCGGGTCGTGCAGGCGGGCATAGCTGTCCCACCCCATGCTCCCAGACGTCAATGCCGTCGCAATGACGAAGGGACCGCTGAACTGCCCGTCCACGACCGCCTGCGGGTTGGACTTCTGCTCCGCCGGGTCGCCGATCAGCCGCATTCCTGCCGCGGGGAGTCCGAGGACGACGCTCTCGATGGAGGCCGGGTCAATCCCATGCTCCGCCCGCAACGCCAGGGCGGCGTCTATCCCGGCATGGCCGTAGCGGCAGGACGGGTAGGGCTTCACCGCGGTCTGCATCAGCTCGAACTGGGTGCCGAGGTCCTGCGTGGCCCGGGCCGGGTTGGGGTTCGGCGCATAGGCGCGCAGGAAGCCGTGCGTGCCCTCGATCCCCTCCGCCGCCCCTTTGAAGCCTTCCCGAGCCAGCACCGCCGCCGACAAACCGCCCATGCAGGCCCAGCCCACCTGGAACCGCTTGGTCCAGGCGCCGTTCGCCAGGAATTGCAGGCTGCCGGCAGACTGGCTGAGCGCGATGCCGAGCGCCGATGCCACTCCGTCCGCGTCCAGCCCGAGCACCCGCGCCGCCGCCGCCGCCGCTCCGAACGCGCCGCAGGTGCTGGTCGGGTGGAAGCCGCGGGCGTAATGGTCCGCCGCAGGCAGGGCGAGGGCGATCCGGCACGTCACCTCGTAGCCGGCGATGATGCCGGCCAGCACGTCCGCGCCACTCGCCCCGGTCATCTCGCCAGCGGCCAAGGCCGCGGGGATCACCGGGCAGCCCGGGTGCAGCGACCCGGCGGCGTGAGTGTCGTCGAAATCCAGCGAGTGCCCCAAGGCGCCGTTCAGGAACGCGGCGCCAACCGGGGTGTATCGCGCGCAGTCGCCGAACACGGTGCTGCTGCCAGCCGCGACGCCCAGGGCGCGGGCGGCTGAAAGCAGCGACGGCGTGCTTTCCGCATCATGCCGCGCCCGCACGATGTTGCCTACGAGGTCCAGCACGAGCAGCCGAGCGCGTTGCACCACCTCCGGCGGCAGCCGGTCGAGCCGGATGGCGGCGGTAAAGGCCGCAAGGTCGGCAGTAACGCCCATTACGCTTCCTCCATGACTTTTTTTGACAATGCTCCCTACCGCCGTCACCCTTCAAGCGGATTGCGGGTCGTTACTGCGCTGTGGCACATGAAAAGCATGTTGAACAGACGTAGCCTTATGTTGTCGGCGCCTGCACTCCTGGCGGCGTCGCCCAGCCGGGCACAGGACGCCTTCGCCATGTTCGTCGCCGGCGTGAAGGCGGAGGCGCGCCGGGCCGGCATCCGGGAAGCGACGCTGCAATCGGCCTTCGACGGCGTGCAGCCGAACCCGCGGGTGATCGAGCTGGACCACAAGCAGCCCGAGTTCACCCTGACCTGGCCGGAGTACCGTGCCCGGGTGTTGCCCGATACCCGCATCCAGGCGGCGCGCGAGAACTATGCCCGGGAGCGCGACCTGCTGGCCCGGGTGCAGCAGCGCTACGGCGTGGAACCCGGCGTGATCATGGGCATCTGGGGGATCGAGAGCGGATTCGGCGCCAACAAGGGCAATTACCGGCTGGTCGAGGCGCTCTCGACTCTCGCCTTCGAGGGCCGCCGGGCCGCCTACTTCCGCGGCGAGCTGATCAATGCGCTCCGTATCCTGGATGCGGGCGACGTGACTTCGGCGCAGATGACCGGCGGCTGGGCCGGGGCGATGGGGCAGCCGCAGTTCATGCCCAGTTCCTACCTCAAGCTGGCGGTGGATTTTGACGGCGACGGGCGGCGGGACATTTGGAACAACAAGGCGGACGTGTTCGGCTCCATCGCCAACTACCTGGCAAAAAGCGGCTGGCGGTCCGGGGAGCCTTGGGGCCAAGCCGTGCGGGTGCCGCCGGGCACCTTCGGCGGGCGTGAAACCAGGCGCAGCCTGGGTGAGTGGATGCGGGCGGGCGTCACCCGCGGCGACGGCATGCCGTTCACGCGGCCCGAGCCGATGGGGGCGCTGGTGACTCCGGACGGCATCGCGCCCGGAGAGGGCTATATGGTGTATGCCAACTTCGGCGCGATCCGCCGCTATAACCCATCCGACTTCTACGCGCTTGCGGTGGGTCTGCTGGGCGACGCCGCGGTTTGAGCCTCGCGCGCCTGCTGCTGCTGGCGCCGTTGCTGCTGGCGGGATGCGGGCCGAAAAAGGCGGCGCAGGCGCCCGCGCCGCACTACACCGTCGGGACGGCGTATGAGGCCGGGGGCGTGTGGCGCTATCCAGCCGAAGATTTCCAACTCGATGCCACGGGGATTGCTGCCGTCCTGCCGGACCGGACGGGGCTGACGGCCGATGGCGAGGCCTATGACGGAGCTGCCATGGCCGCGGCGCACCCAACGCTGCAACTGCCGGCCATCGCCCGGGTGACCAATCTGGAAACCGGCCTGCAGGCACTGGTGCGGGTGAACGACCGCGGCCCGGCCAATCCAGCCCGGCTGATCGGCCTGACGCATGCCGCGGCACGCCGGCTTGGCGTGTCGCCGGACAACCCGGCGCGTGTGCGCGTCCAGATCGAAAGCGGGCCAAGCCAGGGATTGCGGAACGCGCTGCAAGGCGGCGCAAAGGGTGTCACGGCAGCACCGCGCGGCATCGTCACCAGCGAGACCCTGGAGCCGCTATCGGGCGTCGGCCGGTCCAGCCGTGGGCGCAGTGCCGCCGCCGTTCCTGCCGCCGCACCGGCCCTGGACCCGGACGTCGTTCCTGACCATCTAGCCGACACCGTGGTCCAGGTGGAAGCGGCACCGGGACAGCTTTGGATCAGGGCAGGCGAGTTCGGACTGCGCCGTTACGCCGACCAGGTCAGCGGCCAATTGGGCAGCTTGGCGAGGGTGGAATCCGCGCGGGCGGGCAGGGGCCAGGTGTTCCGCGTACGCGCCGGGCCATATCGGGACGTGGCCGCGGTCGACATGGCGCTGGACCGCGCGGTGCGCGCCGGGTTAACCGATGCCCATGTCGTCGTCGAATAGGAGCGCCGAGCCATGCTAGATCGCCGAACCATCCTAGCTGCCGGCGCGGCGCTTGCGCCCGCTGTCCTCCCGGGCGCTTCCCGGGCCGCCGAATCGCGCCGCTCCTCCCGCGGCGGCCATCACCAGGAGCCGGCTGCACCGACCGGCACCCCGGCGCAAACGCCGCTGGGGCCGATAGACACCGCGGCCAAGTATTCCCTCATCATGGATTTCAACACCGGCGCCACCCTGCTGGACAAGGAGGGTGATGCGCCGATGCCGCCATCCTCCATGACCAAGCTGATGACGGCCTACATCGTTTACGGAATGCTGAAGTCCGGGCGGTTCAACCTGACCCAGGAACTGCCCGTCAGCGACAAGGCCTGGCGGATGCAGGGCAGCAAGATGTTCGTGCCCCAGGGCGGCTCCGTAAAGGTCGAGGACCTGATCCGCGGCATGATCATCCAGTCCGGCAACGATGCCTGCATCGTGCTGGCGGAGGCGGTGGCCGGGTCGGAGGAAGGCTTCGCCGAGCTGATGAACCAGAAGGCCAAGGAGCTGGGCCTGACCAACACCACATTCCGCAACTGCACGGGGTGGCCGGATGCCAACCAGCAAATGTCCTGCCGCGACATCGCCACCCTGGCGCGCCGGTTGATCACCGACTTCCCGGAATACTACAAATACGACAACGAGAAATCGTTCAGATACAATAATATAGATCAGCAGAACCGCAACCCGTTGGTTCAGAAGGGCCTCGCCGACGGACTGAAGACCGGGCATACCGAGGCCGGGGGCTATGGCCTGGTTGCCAGCGCGCAGCGGGCGGGGCGCCGGGTGATCGTGGTCGCCAACGGCATGACCAGCATGAAGCAGCGCTCCGAGGAAAGCGAGCGCCTGCTGGAATGGAGCTTCCGTGAGTTCGAGAACGTGACCCTGTTTACCGCAAGCGACACGGTCGAGAACGCGAAGGTATGGCTCGGCGCGAGTCCTTCGGTGCCGCTGGTTGGCGGCAAGGACTTGGTGCTGACGATGCCCCGGCAGTGGCGCAAGAGCGCGAAGATCGCCGTGGAATACGCCAATCCCATCCCGGCGCCGGTGAACCGTGGTGACGTGCTGGGCAAGCTGACGGTGGCCGGCGAGGGTGTGCCGGTGATGGAAGTGCCGCTGCTGGCCGGCGCCGACGTGCCGCGGCTGGGCGTGCCGGGCCGGGCCATGGCGGTGATGTCCCGCTACATCCTGGGGTCGTGACTACCATGCCACCGGCGTAAGGTGTTCATCACGCTGGAGGGCGGGGAAGGGGCAGGGAAGAGCACCCAAGCCCGGCGCCTTGCGGCCGCGCTGGACGCCGCCGGATGCCCGGCGCTGCTGACCCGCGAACCCGGCGGGGCGCCCGGCGCCGAGGTGTTGCGCGGGCTCCTGCTGTCCCGCGAGCACGACTGGTCGCCGCCGGCGGAGATACACCTGCACTTTGCTGCCCGCGCCGAACACTTGGCCCGGACCGTCCAGCCGGCGCTAGAAGCTGGCACAGTGGTGGTGTGCGACCGTTTTGCCGATTCCACTATGGCTTATCAGGGTTTTGGCCTCGGCGCGGATCGGGCGCTGATTGCGGCGCTGACTCGGCTGTTGCCGGTGCGGCCGGACTTGACGCTGGTCATGCAGGTTTCGCCCACGGTGGCCGCGGCGCGCATGGCGGCACGCCGTCAGGCGATGGACCGTTATGAGGCGATGGACGCCGGATTCCATGGGCGCGTCGCTGCCGGGTTCCTGGCCATTGCCGCGGCGGAGCCGGACCGCTGCGTGATCGTGGACGCTGATGGCAGCGTGGACGAGGTCCAGGCCGCGGTCTGGGCCGTCGTGTCCGCCCGGCTGCACTGATGGAGCCGCGCGCCAACCCGGCCCTGGTGGGCCACACCGAAGCTGCGGCGGCATTGGACGAGGCGATCCGGGCGGGGAGGGTGCATCACGCCTGGCTGATCACCGGGCCGGAGGGCATCGGTAAGGCGACGCTCGCCTACCGCTTTGCCCGCCACCTGTTGGCGCCGGCCGGCGTGAATCCGGATGCACCGGAGTCGCCGGTGTTCCGTCGGGTCGCCGCCGCTACCCACGCCGACCTGCTGACGGTCGAGCGTGCCTGGGACGACAAGCGCAAGCGGCTGCGGGCGGAGATCGTGGTGGACGACGTGCGCGCCGTCGCCGATTTCCTGCGGCTGACGCCAGCCGAGGGCGGGTGGCGCGTCGTCGTCGTGGACGGCGCCGAGCACCTGAACCGTAACGCCGCCAATGCCTTATTGAAAGTGCTGGAGGAGCCGCCGCCGCGTGCCGTCCTGCTGCTGGCCTGCGCCGCGCCGGGCCGGCTGCTGCCGACGATACGCAGCCGGTGCCGGCACCTGCGCCTGATGCCGCTGACCCCGGGCCAAACGGACGAGGTCCTGGCCCTGGCGCTCCCGGATATGGCTGCCGAGGAGCGGGCCGGGCTGGCCACCGTCGCAGCCGGGTCGCCGGGCCGTGCCGTTGCGCTGGCGGAGGAGGGTGGGGTCGCCATTGCCGGGCTGGTCGCCGACGTGCTGCGGGACGTGCCACGGGCGACGGCGCTGCGGGCCTATGAGGTCGCAGACAAGCTGGCGCGCAGCGATGGCGGTTATTCCACCTTCATGGACCTGCTGCGGGCCGCGATCAGCCGGGTGGTACGCGAAGCGGCGCGGGGCCAGGGCGACTCGGCACAACAGCGTTTGGCCGCCACGCGCCCCCTGGCCGAATGGGGCGATCTGTGGCAAGCGCTCACCCGCCTGCAAGACGAGACCGAGCGGTTCAACCTGGACAAGCGGCACGCCATCGTATCGGGCCTGGACCTGCTGAACACGACATGAGCCGCTTTTACGTCACCACCCCGATCTATTACGTGAACGGCGCGCCGCACATTGGCCACGCCTATACCGCGGTTGCTGCCGACGTGCTGGCTCGGTGGCACCGGCTGGACGGGCACGAGGTGTTCTTCCTGACCGGCACCGACGACCACGGGCAAAAGGTCGAGAAGGCGGCGATGGATGCGGGGATGGAGCCGCTGGCCTTCGTGGACAGCGTATCCCGGCAGTTCAAGGAGATGTCGGCGCTGATGGGCGTGTCCAACGACGACTTCATCCGCACGACGGAGGAGCGCCACAAGCGCGCGTGCCAGGCCCTATGGCGCCGACTGCAGGACGCGGGTGACATCTACCTCGGCGCGTATGAGGGATGGTATGCCGTCCGGGACGAGGCGTTCTACGACGAGTCCGAGCTTGTTACTCGGGCCGACGGCAACCGCGCCGCGCCGACCGGAGCGCCGGTGGAGTGGGTGCGGGAGCCGTCCTACTTCTTCCGCCTGTCCGCCTGGGGCGACCGGCTATTGGAGCTGTATGAGTCGCAGCCGGAGTTCATCCAGCCTGCCAGCCGGCGCAATGAGGTGGCCAGTTTCGTCCGGGGCGGCCTGCGCGACCTTTCGATCAGCCGCACCAGCTTTACCTGGGGGGTGCAGGTGCCGGGCGATCCCAGCCATGTCATGTATGTGTGGCTGGACGCGCTGACCAACTACATATCGGCCCTGGGCTGGCCTGACGAGGACGCGCCGCGGTGGCCGTTCTGGCCGGCAAACGTCCACCTCGTGGGCAAGGACATCATCCGGTTCCATGCGGTGTATTGGCCGGCCTTCCTGATGTCGGCGGGCCTGCCGGTGCCGCGCACGGTATTCGGGCACGGCTGGTGGACGGCTGGTGGCGAGAAGATGAGCAAGTCGCTCGGCAACGCCATAGATGTGGCGGCGCTGGTGCGGACCTATGGCCTAGATGCCGTCCGCTACTTCCTGCTGCGGGAGGTGCCGTTCGGCAACGACGGCGATTACAGCGACGCCGCGCTGGTACGCCGGATGAACGTGGAGCTGGCGAACGACCTGGGCAACCTGGCGCAGCGCACGTTGACCCAGGTGGCGAAGAACCTGGGCGGCGTGCTGCCGGAGCGTGGGGCGCCGACGCCGGAAGATGCGGCGCTGCTGGATGCCGCCGCCGTGTTGCCGGACCTGCTGCGCGGCCACATGTCGCGGCTCGGTTTCAGTGACGCTTTGGAGGAGGTTTGGCGGGTGATACGCGCCGCCAACGCCTACATTGACCATCAGGCGCCGTGGGCGCTGCGCAAGACCGACCCGGCCCGTATGGCGGCGGTGCTGGGCGTGCTGGCCGACACCATACGCGCTGTGGCGACGGTGCTGCAGCCGTTCATGCCGGGCAGCATGGGCCGGATGCTGGACCAGCTCGCGGTGCCGGACGACTCACGCACCCTGGCGTCCCTGGGGGTTGCATTGCCGGCCGGGGCCGTGCTGCCGGCGCCACAGGGCGTGTTCCCACGCCATGTGGAGGCGGCGTAGCATCCCATGCCGATTGACTCGCCCATGCTGATCGACTCGCACTGCCACCTCGACACATTCGGCGACGAGCTGGACGCCGTGCTGGCCCGGGCGGCGGAGGCCGGGGTAGGGGAGGTGGTGACGATCAGCACCCGGCTGTCCCAGGCGCCGGAGCTGATTGCCATGACCCGGCGTCCCGGCGTGTGGTGCACGGTCGGCGTGCATCCGCATAACGCCGGCGAAGGGCCGGTGGCAGACGCGGCCGACATTGCGGCCCTAGCAAGCGACCCGCGCGTGATCGGCATCGGTGAGTCAGGATTGGACTATCACTATGACCTGTCGCCTCATGACGCGCAGCAGGCCAGCTTCCGCCAGCATATCCGCGCTGCGCGCCTGACTGGCTTGCCGCTGGCGATCCACGCCCGCAGCGCCGACGACGACATCGCCCGTATCCTGCAAGAAGAATGGGATGCGGGCGGACCTTATGCGCTGCTGCTGCACTGCTTCAGCTCCGGGCGCGGCCTGCTGGACGTGGCGCTTGGGCTGGGCAGCTACGTCAGCTTCTCCGGGATGCTGACGTTTCCGAAGTCCACGGAACTGCGGGACATGGCGCGCGACGTGCCGGCGGAACGGCTGCTAGTCGAGACCGACGCCCCTTACCTGGCGCCCGTCCCGCATCGCGGAAAACGCAACGAACCCGCCTGGGTCGCCCGGACTGCTTCGGTGCTGGCCGAGGTGCGGGGGATGCCGCCCGAGGCTTTGGCCGAGCTGACGACCACGAACTTCCGCCGCCTGTTCGTACGCACGGCTTAGGGGTGCTGCGCGTCACCATCCTGGGATGCGGCGGGTCCGCCGGCGTCCCGCAGCTCGGCGGCGCTGACGGCCGCGGCGACTGGGGCGCCTGCGATCCCAACGAGCCGCGCAACCGCCGCACCCGGTCCAGCATCACCATCGAGGGACCCGGCAGCGAGCGGCTGCTGGTAGACACGTCGCCCGACATGCGCCAGCAATTGCTGGACTGCGCCGTGCCGCGGGTGGACGCAATCCTGTTCACTCACGCCCATGCCGACCATGTCCTAGGCATTGACGACGTGCGTATCTTGAACCGCATTGCCGGACGTCCGCTGGACGCTTATGCGACCGAGCGCACCTTAAAGGAACTGGACAAGCGGTTCGACTACGCGTTCCAGCCCTGGACGCCGCCGTACTTCTTCCGGCCGGTGCTGGTGCCGCGGCAGGTTGCGGCTGGCGACACGGTCGAGACGGCCGGGCTGAGCGTGCGGTTGTTCGAGCAGGACCACGGCTTCCTGCCGACGCTCGGCCTGCGCGTGGGCGGTTTCGGCTATTCGACCGACGTGGCCGTACTGGACGACGCAGCGTTCAAGGCGCTGGCCGGCATGGACACCTGGATCGTGGACTGCTTCCAGCGGCAGCCCCACAAAACCCACGCCAACCTGGAGCAGGTGCTGGCCTGGACGGATCGTCTGCAACCACGGCGCGTGGTGCTAACGCACATGGGCTACGACGTGGACTGGGCGTGGCTGACCTCTCGACTGCCGCCACACGTTCAGCCCGCCTATGACGGCCTGGTTCTGGAGGTGCCGGAATGAAAACACTGCCTCAATCCCGGAGTTGCGGATACCGTAGTTTCCATAATCTTCATTCTGCGTCTTGCGGGTGTGGGAGAATGGGACGTGGCTGACACGTCACTGGCCCAGGCCGAACTCGCCCGCCTCCTCGACGTCATGGTCCGGCTCCGTGACCCGGCCGCCGGCTGCCCCTGGGACCAGGTGCAGACCTTCGAGACCATCGCACCCTACACGATCGAGGAAGCCTACGAAGTCGCCGACGCCATCGCCCGGCACGATATGGCGTCGCTGCCGGATGAGCTGGGCGATCTCCTGCTGCAAGTCGTCTATCACGCCCGCATGGCTGAGGAAGCCGGCGTCTTTGCGTTTGCCGACGTGGCGCGCAGCATCGCCGACAAGATGATCCGTCGCCATCCCCTGATCTTCGCCACCGGCACGGACGCCCAGGCTGGAGTCGCCGGCCCTGCTGGAGATTACGAGGCGCAGAAGCAGGCGGAGCGTGCAGCGCGGCAGCAATCCGGCGTGCTGGATGGAGTGACCGCCGGCCTACCCGCGCTCACCCTGGCCGAGAAGTTGACCAGCCGCGCGGCCCGTGTCGGCTTCGACTGGCCCGACCCGCCTGCTGTCCTGGCCAAATTAGACGAGGAAGTCGCCGAGCTGCAGGCCGAGCTGCCCGGCGCCGACCCGGCCCGGATCGCCGACGAGATGGGCGACCTGCTGTTCGTCGCCGCCAACCTGGCGCGCAAGCTGGGCGTGGACCCCGAGGCGTGCTTGACCGCGGCCTGCGCCAAGTTCAGCCGCCGGTTCCGCTTTGTCGAGGATCGGCTGGCCAACGCCGGGCTGCTGCCGGCTGACGCATCGCTGGACCAGATGGAAGCCCATTGGGCCGAAGCCAAAGCCGCCGAACGATAGCGGACCTACGGCGCCTGCCGCAGGTGGTGATCCAGGAAGGCTAGCACGACACGTTCATATCCCACGGGATCGAAGCGTTGCAGGTCTTCGTGCCCGGCGCCGGGCACCGCCCAGAACGTGCCCGGCGCCCGCACGTGGGCGAATAAATCCTGCGACTCCGCCAGCGTGGTGCGGTCATCCGCGGTTCCCGCCGCCACGAGGACGGGCACCCTCACCTCGCCGATCCGGTCCACCGGCCGCAACTCAGCCGGCCGCACGCCCAGGATTGGCGGCAGCAGCAGCTTGAACAGCGGCCCCAGCACTGGCACAGCTACCGGCCCGACGATGCCGCCCAGCGCGGCCCGTAGGCGGTTGGCCAACGCGGCGTCTATGTCGGGGTAAACCGACTCCAGCACCAGGGCGTCCACATCCAGCGGCTCCGGCCCCAGCAATGCCGCGGCGCCACCCAGGGAAATACCAACTGCGCCCACCCGCTCGCCAGGCGCCCGATCCCGTGCGAATGCAACGGCAGCCGCGGCGTCCAGCGCTTCCAGCTTGCCGAAGGTGATCCTCCGCCCTGTGCTCTCGCCATGTGCCTGGAAGTCGAACAGCAGGACAGCAGTGCCCCGGTCGGCCAGCAGCCGCGCGTGCCGGACCAGTCCAAGCCGGTTGCCGTGGACGCCGTGCATCAACACGACCGCCCCGGCGCCGCGGCGGCCTGGCAGCCACCAGCCCTGCAGCAGCGAGCCGCTTGCCGATTGTATGGCGACTCGCTCGGCAGCGTTCAGGATGTCGGGCGGCGGTCCGACCACAGCGCGGCTTGGGGCAGACAGCAGCAGGCCCACCAGCAGCACGGCCCCGGCCAGCCCGGCCATAGCGGTGCCGACCAGCAACACGAGCGCTACAAACGGGCGTTGCTTAAAGAACTGGCGTGCACGCCAAGGATGGGAACGACCTACGATGCTTGCGCCTGCCGAGTGAATTTGTTGCTGTATCGTTTCTTTTAGGTGAGTTCAAGCTACCCGACTGATGCAACTGCGGGCAGACGAATGCGGACAAGCGCAAGGCCATCCATTCGGCGTGCGATTAATTGAAGTCTCGGACCTGCTGCGCCTGCTGCCGGCTCCAATCCGCGCAGGCCAAAGTGCCGATGCCCAGCAGTAACGTCTTCCCGAGTTGGCGTAAGCAATCCCAACAGCGCCGGCTCGGGTCAGAAGTGCTGGCCGAGGATGAGCCGGCTAGCCCAACGATGCTTCGCCTGCTTCCGGGCGCGAAAACAACGCTTCTTGCAAGGCCAGCCCGCTTTCCCGGTCGGGCGCCAGCACCAGCCCGCCGCCTGTATGCTCCGCCCGGTAAGGACTGCCGTCCAAACGGGCCGACCAGCCGCCGGCCTCCTGATGCAGCAGCCACCCCGCCGCGTGATCCCACGGCAGCAGACGGTGATACACCGAGAAATGGCAGTGCCCCGCCGCCATCATGCGATACTGATGCGCAGCGCAGCGGTAGTCCCAAGCAGCGGCGACTCGCGGCAGATTGCGGCACACCACCGCCTGTTGCGCGGTGGGCATGTAACGCCACGACACCGACCCGGCCATCTGCCCAACCGGCACCGGCGCCGCAACGCGCAACGGCGAAATATGTCCTGTGGCGGACTCCATCCACGCCCCCTCCCCGCGCAACGCGAGCGCGGTGTCGTCGCCGACGGGATCATGGATCGCGCAGCCAACCAGCTCGCCCCGCCGGGTCACGGCGACGATCACGCCAAATAGCGGGAGCCCGGCGCAGAAGTTCGCGGTTCCATCTATCGGGTCCACGATGAAGCAAAGATCGGCGTCCCCGATCGCATGCAGCAGGCGAGGATCGCGCGTCGCTCCCTCCTCCCCGACCACGGCGCAGCCCGGGAACAGGCGTTGCAGACCGGTGGATAGCCGCACCTCCGCCTGCTCGTCGGCGACGGTGACCAAATCGAGCGGCCCGGACTTCGTTTGCACATCGCCAGGCAACAGGGCGCGGAACCGCGGCATAATCTCGGTGCGGGCTACGGCGCGAACAAGCTGCAGGACCTCCGCCAAATCCGCCCGCGTCACGACTCCCGCTCGAACCGGGCGCGGTCGGCCGGCAGCATCCGGACCTGGACGTGTATGCCGCTGTCGTCGTCGCGGCGGTCGAGTACCTCGCCGTGCTCATAAAGCCAGGCAATGCGCGCCCCGTCCGAGGACGGCAGATGATAATCCGCCATCTCCATCCCTGCGGAAAGCCGGGCGTCTATCGCCCGCAGCAAATCCCGCAGCCCGTCGCCGGTGATGGCGGACACCGGGATGCAACCCTCGCGCACCGGCACGTTGGCGGCGCCGCCCATCAGGTCGGCCTTGTTCAGCACCTCCAGCGTGCGGGATGGCCAGCCCGGGTCCAGCGCGCCGTCCTTGACCATGCCATCGAGCACGGCCACGACGTCCGCCCGCTGCGCCGCCGTGTCCGGGTGCGCCACGTCGCGGATGTGGAGGATCACGTCGGCCTCGCTGACTTCTTCCAGCGTGGCGCGGAACGCCTCGACCAGCTCGGTCGGCAGGTCGCTGATGAAGCCCACCGTGTCCGACAGGATGACCCGGCGGCCAGAGGGCAACCGCAAGCCGCGCATCGTCGGGTCGAGCGTGGCAAATAGCTGATCTTGCGCATGGACCTCGGCACCGGTCAGCGCATTGAACAAAGTGGATTTTCCAGCGTTGGTGTAGCCCACGAGCGCGATCACCGGATGCGGCACCCGCGCCCGGGCGCTGCGATGCAGGCCGCGGGTGCGCCGCACGCCTTCCAGGTCCTTCTTCACCCGGACGATGCGGTCGCCGATCAGCCGGCGGTCGGCCTCGATCTGCGTTTCGCCGGGGCCGCCCAGGAAGCCGAAGCCGCCGCGCTGCCGCTCAAGGTGGGTCCAGGATCGGACGAGGCGGCTGCGCTGGTATTCCAGGTGCGCCAGTTCGACCTGCATGGCGCCCTCCTTGGTGCGGGCGCGCTCGCCGAAGATGTCCAGGATCAAGCCGGTGCGGTCAATAACCTTGCATTCCCAGGCGCGTTCCAAGTTACGCTGCTGCACCGGGGTCAGCTGGGCGTCCACGATAGCGACGGTCACCTGCTCGCCGGCGATCGCCTCGCCGAGAGAGGCGATCTGCCCCTGCCCCAGCAGCGTCGCGGACCGCCGGGTGCGGAGCGGGACGGTCGAGGTATGCACGACGACCAAGCCGATGGACGCCGCCAAGCCAACCGCTTCCGCCATCTGCGCCTCGGCGGCACGGCTGGCGTCCTGGCGGCCTGGCTTTTCCCAGGGAAGGATGACGGCCGCGCGCGTGGGCGCGGCCGCAGTCTCAATCCGCGCTGCCAGGGGCCACCTCCTGCATCCGAGGGGCGTCCATCCCGCCTTCGGACTTCGCACCGTCGAACAGCATGATGGGGGCGCCAGGCATGACGGTGCTGATGGCGTGCTTGTAAACAAGCTGGGTATGCCCGTCCCGGCGCAGCAGGACGGAGAAGTTGTCGAACCAGGTGATAATGCCTTGCAGCTTCACCCCGTTCACGAGAAACACCGTAACCGGCGTCTTGGCTTTGCGCACATGGTTCAGGAACACGTCCTGGACGTTCTGCGGTTTATCTGTGGCCACGTTCGTGTCCTTGTTGTTGTCGCCGCAGACGGCAGCAAGAAATGGGCCGTCGCCCGGCGAGGGTCGTAGTCCCCGCCGATATGGGCCATTCGGAGCAGGGTATCAACGCCGCGTGTGTCTAGCTCCCTCTCCCTCCGGGAAAGGATTGAGGTGAGGAAGGCCGCAAGCGCCATTCTTTCCAACACGAGAACGGTGCACGAAACGTTAAGGCGAGTACGTGCCGTTTCCCTCACCCCGACCCTCTCCCAGAGGGAGAGGGAGCAGGCATCAACTTCCCAGCACGTGCCGCGAGAACAGGTCGAACAGCTTGCGCGTCACCGGCCCCGGCGTGCCATCGCCGACTGGCTTGCCGTCCACGGCCAGCAGCGGCTTGACGAAGCTGGTCGCGCTGGTCAGGAACACCTCCGGCGCGGCGCGCAGCTCGGCCTCGCTGAACCCGCGCTGCTCCACGGCGACGCCGGCCTCCGCCATCACCGACAGCAGCGCGTCACGGGTGCAGCCCGGCAGGATGTCATTGGCAAGGTGCCGGGTGCATGCAGCCCCCTGCCCGTCCACGATCCAGATGCTGGTCGCCGCCCCCTCCGTCACCATGCCGTTGCGGATCAGGATGGCCTCGGCTGCCCCTTGTTCCCGCGCGGCCTGCCGAGCCAGGACGTTGGGCAGCAGGCCCGTGCTCTTGATGTCGCAGCGTGCCCAGCGCTCGTCTGGATGGGTGACCGCCGTGCCGCCCCAGCCGTCCAGGGTGGCCGGAAACGGCGGGGTCCGGCGGATGGTGACGACCAGCGTGGGCGGGACCGCCAGCGTAGGGAACGCGTGATCCCGGGGCGCTACGCCGCGCGTAACCTGCATATAAAGCAGGCCGTCCTGCAGCCGGTTGCGCCGGGCGACCTCCTCCAGCACATGCAGCATGGCAGCCCGGCCCATCGGCGGCTCGATCCGCACCTCGCGCAACGAACGTTCCAGCCGGGCAAAGTGCCGGTCCAGGTCCACGTATCGCCCGCGGCAGAGATACAGCACCTCGTAGATGCCGTCCGCGAACTGATACCCCCGGTCCTCCACGTTCACGCTGGCGTCGCGCTGCGGCAGGTAGCGTCCGTTGACGTAGGCGATGCGGCTCATGCACCACCCAACCTATGCACCGCGGTCGTCCGAGTTGACCCCGAGTTGCTTCAGCTTGCGATGCAGCGCGCTGCGCTCCATGCCAACAAACCCAGCGGTCCGGCTGATGTTGCCGCCGAAGCGCAGCAACTGCGCCTGCAGATACTGCGTCTCGAACAGGTCTCTCGCTTCACGCAAGGGCAGCGCCATGAGGTCCGCCGTGGGATCGAAGTTGAGCAGCGCCGGGGCGCCCTGGCTGATTTCCGCCGGCAGCATCTCGGCGCGTATCGGATCTGCCGGGCCACCAGGCGCCATGATGAGCAGCCAATCCATCAGGTTGCGCAACTGGCGCACATTGCCGGGCCAATCATAGGCTTGCAGCGCCGTGGTGGCGTCGGTGGATAGCTCGCGGCCTGGTATGCCGCTGGTCTCCGCGCTACGTTCCAGGAAGTGGCGGGCCAGCTCCGGCACGTCCTCACGCCGCTCCTTCAGGCTCGGCATCCGGATTGGAACGACGGCCAGGCGGTAATACAGGTCCTCGCGAAACCGGGCGTGGCTGATCTCGGCATGAAGGTCCCGGTTGGTAGTGGCGAGCACGCGCACGTCAACCTTGACACGGAACGACCCGCCCAGCCGCTCGAACGTCTGATCTTGCAGCGCGCGGACGATCTTGCCCTGGGTTTCCAGGGGCATGTCGGACACCTCGTCCAGCAGCAACGTGCCACCGTGCGCCCGCTCCAGCATCCCGGCCCGGCGCGGCTGGGCATTGGCGTCGGTGCCTGCCTCCACCCCGAACAACTCCTCCTCGAACCGTCCTGGCGCCAGCGTCGCGCAGTTCAGCGCCACGAACGGCCCGTCGGCCCGGCGGGACCGGGCATGGACCATGCGCGCGGCGACCTCCTTGCCGGACCCGGCGGGTCCGCTGATGAGCACGCGCGATCCGGTCGGCGCCACGCGCTCCACCGCCGCACGAAGCGAGGTGATGGCGGAACTGTGCCCGGTCAGGTCGGAGTCAAAGCCGGCACGCAGCCGCAGCTCCGCATTCTCCCGGGCCAAGCGCGCCGCCTCCAGCGCACGGCGAACGATCAGCAGCAGGCGGTCGGACTTGAACGGCTTCTCGATGAAGTCGTAGGCGCCTTGCTGGATGGAGGCGACGGCGGTCTCGATGGTGCCGTGGCCGCTGATCATCACGACGGGAAAGTGCGGCTCCTCCGATTGGATCGCCTTCAGGATGCCCAAGCCGTCCAGCCGCGACCCTTGCAGCCAAATGTCGAGGATCACCAGCGACGGGCGCCGGTGGCGGAAGGCGGCGATGGCGGCGTCGGAGTCGCCGGCCTGCCGGACGCTGTAACCCTCGTCTTCCAAGATGCCCTCAATCAGCATCCGGATGTCAGGCTCGTCATCAACGATTAGAATTTCGTGGGCCATGCGGCTCCTTTATGCCCTCGCCGCATCTGCGGTCATCAACGGTAGCGTCAGCGTGGCGATGGCGCCTGGGCCATCCCGGCGGTCATCGAGGCCAAGGCCGCCGCCGTGGTCCTCCATCACCTTCTTGACAATGGCCAGGCCCAGCCCTGTGCCCTTCGGCTTATGCGTCACATAAGGCTCCGCCAGCCGGTCGCGGTCGCCCTCCGGCAAGCCCACGCCGTCGTCGGACACCTGCAGCGACACGACGCCATCCTGCACCGTCACTGAAAGGCCGATGTGGCCGGCAGGCTCGCCTTCTGCACGCGGCCGCATGGCAACGGCGTCGGCGGCGTTCTGCAACAGGTTGGTCAGGGCCTGGCCCAGCAGGCGGCGGTCGCATACGGCCATCGGGCCACGGTCGGGAATGGTGGTCGTCCACACGATCTCCGGACGGGCGCTGCGCTGCAGCACCAGCGCCTCGCGGGCGACGCGGCCGACATCCTCTGGGCGCAGCACCGGCTGCGGCATGCGGGCGAAGGCCGAGAACTCGTCCACCATGCGCCCGATGTCGCCGACGTGACGGACGATGGTGTCGGCGCATTGGGCGAAGGTTTCGGGATCGGAGGTGATCTCCTTGGTGAACCGGCGCTTCAGCCGTTCCGCGGACAACTGGATCGGGGTCAGCGGATTCTTGATCTCGTGCGCGATGCGCCGGGCGACGTCGGCCCAGGCAGCCTTGCGCTGGGCAGATTGCAGCTCGGTGATGTCGTCAAAGGTCACGACATAGCCCTCGGCACGTACGCCGCGCCCATCGGTGCCGATGCGGACAAGCAGAGTGCGGCGCCGGGCCACCGGGCCGATCTGCACTTCCGCCGTGCGTGCCCGCTCCGGCGCCTGCGCCACCTCCCCGAGCAACGGCGCGAATTCCGGGACCACGTCGCTGAGCGGTATGCCGATGGACGACATCAGGTCGTGACCGATCAGCTCGTTGGCTGCGCGGTTCGGCAGCTCGACGCGCCCCTCGGCGTCCAGGCCGATCACCCCGGCCGACACGCCCGCCAGCACCGTTTCGGTGAAGCGGCGGCGCTCGTCGATTTGGCTGTAGGCGTCCATCAGCTCGGACCGCTGCGCGCCCAACTGCCCCGTCATCCGGTTGAAGGCGCGGGACAGGCCGGCAACCTCGTCCTCGCTCTGGACTTCCGGTACCCGCACCGTGAGGTCCCCGGCGCGTACCCGCTCTGCCGCCAGGATCAGCCGGCCTACCGGACGGGCAATCTGGTTGGCCAGCACCAGGCCGATCAGCACTGCGGCGGACAGCACCAGCAGCGCCACCAGCGCAAAGATGAGCACGAACGTAATTTGCAGGCCTGACCGGTTCTGGTCCAGGCGCTGATACTCCGCCACGGCCTGCTCCGTCCGCACCTGGTGTTCCAGGATCGCCTGGTCCACGGGGCGGCTGATCAGCAGCATCATCGGCGGCGTCGTGTTGAGCTGAACCACCGCACGCACACGGCTTGCGTCGGGTGAGTCCGGCACGACGACCTCGCCGCTCTGCGCCCGCTCCGTATCTTCCCAGGACGGGGATTCGATCTCCTGGCCTTCGGACGGGTCCACCGAAGCCATGATGATCTCGTTCGTGACGGGATTGAACAAGACGGCTTCGGTCAAGCCGCGCAGGAGGGTCTGGGTCTTCAGTTCTTGCGAGAACGTGATGGGATCGCGCTGCAGGGTGGGAGCGAGGCTGGACAGGGTGATGGCCATGGACAGCGCATCGCCGCGTATGTTGTTGCGGTGCTCCTCCAGGTAACCGCGCGATGCCTCAAGCCCCTCGTTCAGCGCGGTGCGAACACGGTCGTTGAACCAGGCCTGGATGCCCAGGTTGAAGAACGCCGTCGCCATCACGGCCAGCACGATGGTGGGGGTCACGGCCACCACGCTGAACATCATCACCAGCCGCACATGCAGCCGCGACCCGGCGGAGCCGCGGCGCCGCTCCACCCACACCCGGGTCAACCGCCCCGCCAGCACCGCGCCGAGCAGCAGCAGCACCACCAGGTTCGACAGCACCAGTGCGAACACGACGTTGGGCCGCAGCGTCAGCGACACGCCGCCCGACAGCAGCACGAAGGTCGCGACGACCAGCACCAGCCCCAGCGCCGCAAGCGCCAGGGTCACGAACTTGCCGAGCGCTGCGTCCAGCACGCGCCGCATTACCGACCGCGGCGCGGTGGCGGGCTGGATCGCCGAGCGTTTGGAAAGTGCGTTCATGACCGCGGGCCGCTTAGCCGATCCCGCGCACGACGGGAATGTCCAGGTCGCGTATCTTCTTGCGCAGCGTGTTGCGGTTCAGGCCCAGCATCGCCGCGGCCTTGATCTGGTTGCCGCGGGTGGCCGACAGGGTCATCTGGATCAGCGGGCGCTCGACCTCGGCGATCACCTGGTCGTAGATGTCGCGCATGGGCATGCCGTCGCGGCTGGCGGCCAGGAAGGTGCGTATGTGCCGCTCGACCGCCTGGGCCAGCGGCTCCGGCCCGGCGCCCGGTGCTGGCTGGCCGCCGTCTATGCCGACTTCCTGCAACTCGGCGCTGATCACCTCGTCGCTGATGGTCTCCTGCGGATACAGGGCGGCGAGGCGGCGCATCAGGTTCTCCAACTCGCGCACGTTGCCGGGCCAGCGATGCTGACGCAGGCGGTCTAGGGCAGATGCGTCCAGAGTCTTGGCCTGCAAGCCGCTTTCGCGCGCCTTGTCCAGGAAGTGCCGCGCCAGCACCGGAATGTCTTCCAGCCGCTCGCGCAGCGGCGGCAGGCGGATCGGGACGACGTTGAGACGATAGAACAGGTCCTCGCGGAACTGACCCGCGCGTATCGCCTGGCGCAGGTCCCGGTGCGTGGCGGCGACGATGCGGACGTTGGCGCGTATCGGCTGCCGGCCGCCGACCGTGGTGAACTCGCCCTCCTGCAGCACGCGCAGCAGCCGGGTCTGCGCCTCCGCCGGCATGTCGCCGATCTCGTCCAGGAACAGGGTGCCGCCCCCTGCCTGCTCGAACCGGCCCTGGGCGCGGTTGAGGGCGCCGGTGAAGGCGCCGCGCTCGTGGCCGAACAGCTCGCTCTCGATCAGCTCGCGCGGGATGGCGGCCATGTTGATCGCCACGAACGGCCCGGCACGGCGGCGGCCGTAATCGTGCAGGGCGCGGGCGACCAACTCCTTGCCGGTGCCGGACTCGCCGTTGACCATAACCGTCAGGTCCGTCGTCGTCAGCCGCGCGATGCTGCGGTAGATTTCCTGCATCGCCACGCTGCGGCCGATGAGCGGCAGGCGCTCCTCGGCGTCTTTCGGTTCGTCCGCCGTCGCATCGGGGACCGGCGGCGGCGCAGCCAGGGCCCGGGCGACGACGTTCAGCAACTCCTTCAGGTCGAACGGCTTGGGCAGGTATTCGAAGGCGCCGCGCTGCGCCGCCTTGACCGCGGTCATCAGGGTGGATTGCGCGGACATCACCACCACGCGCAACTCTGGACGGATGCGCTTGATGCGAGGGATCAGGTCCAGCCCGTTCTCGTCGGGCATCACCACGTCGGTGATGACCAAGTCCCCTTCACCGTCCTCGACCCAACGCCACAGGGTCGCGGCGTTGCCGGTGCAGCGCACCTGATAGCCGCTGCGGCCCAGCGCCTGGGTCAGGACAGTACGGATGGAGCGGTCGTCATCGGCGACCAAGACGGTCGGTGGGGTCATGTGAGTGACGTCATGGGATGCACTTTCAAACCACGTCAGCCTCGGCCTCGGACACGACGGGCAGGCACAGGCGGAACTCGGTGCGGCCGGGACGGCTATCCACCTCGATCAAGCCGCCATGGTCGCCGACGATCTTGGCCACCAGTGCAAGGCCCAGGCCGCTGCCGGTCGGCTTGCTGGTCACGAACGGCTCGAACAGGTGCGGGCGCATGTCATCGGGAATGCCAGGGCCGTTGTCCCGGACGGTAACGACCAGCGGCAGGTCCAGGCGGTGCGGGCTGCCAGCAACGGCCAGACGCATGCCGTGCTGATAGGAGGTGCTCAGGAAGATCTCGCCGCCGCCGCGCGCCACTAGCTCGGGGTCCCCGGTGACGGCCTCGACCGCGTTCTTGACCAGGTTCAGCAGCACCTGCACGAGCTGGTCCCGGTTGGCCCAGGCCGGCGGCAGGGACGGGTCGTAGTTCTCGGTGATGCGCAGGTGCGCGGCAAACCCCGATCCGGCCAGGCGGCGCACGTGCTCCAGCACGCGGTGGATGTTCACGGCCCGGCGCTCGATCGGCTTCTCGCCGAACACCTCCATCCGGTCCACCAGGTCGCGGATGCGGTCGGCCTCGTCGCGGATCAGCACCGTCAGCTCCCGGTCGCCGTCCTCGACGCTCGCCTCCAGCAACTGCGCGGCGCCGCGTATGCCGGACAGCGGGTTCTTGATCTCGTGCGCCAAGACCGCCGACATGCCGGTCACGCTGCGGGCGGCGCCGCGGAACTTCATCTGCCGGTCCAGGGCGCGGGCGGCGCTGCTGTCCTGCAGCGTCACCAGCACGCAGCCGGGCTCCTCCAGCATGGGAGTCGCCTGCACGGTGATGCCACGCTTGTGCAGGCGTGGGCTGTCCAGGGTCAGGTCGTGCTCGGAGATCGTCGTGCCATGGCGGCGCACCTGCGCCAGGACGGAGAAGATCGGATTGTCCGGAGGCACGAGCGTCGCGAGAGTCATGTTGGCGAGCTGCAGCAGGGACACGCCCAGGAACTGCTCCGCCGCCTGGTTGGCGAAACGGAACCGGTCCTGTGCATCCAGCAGCACGACCGGCACCGGCAGGGCGCCGAGCAGGGCATGGGCGTCAATCAACGGCGGCGGCGGCGGAGGGGTAACGCGTTCGACCAACTTGAGCCGGCCGCGGGCGATGGCCGCCTTCATGCCGCCAGCGCTTCCGGAGTGCGGGATGCGCCGCGGGCAATCAACGGGTCGAAGAACCCATCCACCAGCGCCATGACCGCCGCCGGGTCCGCCGTCCGCATGACCGCGGAGCGGAACTCGGCCGAGCCGAACAGGCCGCGCGAGTACCAGGCCAAGTGCTTGCGCGCCAGCCGCATCCCAGGTTCCGCCCCGAAGTGGGACAGCATGCCCCGGTAGTGCTCCATCATCGTCGCCTTCTGTTCGGCGAGCGTCGGCTCGGTCCCGCGCGTCCCGGTCATCAGGAAGCGGGCGACCTGGGCAGGGAACCAGGGTCGGCCATAGCAGCCGCGGCCGATCATCACGCCGTCGGCGCCGGACTGGCGCAGCGCCTCCGCCGCGTCGTCCTCGGTCAGGATGTCGCCATTGGCGATTACCGGCAGGCGCACCGCCGCCTTTACCCCGGCGATGAAGCGCCAGTCGGCCGTGCCGGTGTAGAACTGCTGCCGCGTGCGGCCGTGCACCGTCACCATGCGTATGCCGGACTCCTCGGCGATGCGGGCCAGGGACGGTGCGTTCAGGCTCGCATGGTCCCACCCCATCCGCATCTTGAGCGTGACCGGGACCGGCACCGCGTTCACCGTCGCCTCCAGGATGCGTGCCGCCGCGACCTCGTCCCGCATCAGGGCCGAGCCGGCCGCCTGCCCGATGGCGACCTTCTTCACCGGGCAGCCGAAGTTGATGTCGATCAGGTCCGCGCCGTGGCCCACGGCGATGCGTGCAGCCTCCGCCATCGCGGCGGGCTCGCAGCCCGCCAACTGCACGGCGCTGGGACCGCCGCAGCCATCTACCTCCGCCATGCGCAGGGTTGCCTTGTTCTCGCGCACCATGGCCCAGGAAGCGATCATCTCCGACACCACCAGTCCGGCACCCTGCTGCTTGGCCAGGCGGCGGAACGGCAGGTCGGTGACCCCTGACATCGGTGCAAGGATAACTGGTACGTCCAAGCGTACGCTATAGTTCCCATCCCCAAGCGTGATCGGCGAGAGGCGAGCAGGCGTCCGGTATTGTGTGGTTTCTATGTTGCCCATGATTTGGGCAAACTAGAGGGTGGATGGCCCGTGTGCAATCATCTCTCGCGGTGGAAAGTCAGATGGGTTGACGGGGCGGGCGCCGGCTGGCCATTGCATGCCGCCATGCGCATTGCAGCCCTTCTCGTCGCCGCCGGATCAGGACAACGCTTCGGAGGCGGACGGCCAAAGCAGTTTGCTGCCCTGGGCGGCAAGCCGGTGCTGCGCTGGGCGGCGGAGGCGTTGGCGGCACATGTTGCCCTGCTGCAGCCTGTCGGCGACGTGGCCGCGCTAGACGACGCACTCAGCGGGTTGGAGCATCTGCCCCCGGTGCCCGGCGGCATGGAACGCCAGGACAGCGTGCGTGCGGGATTGGAGGCATTGGCGCCCCATGCTCCCGACCTCGTGCTGGTGCATGACGCGGCCCGCCCGTGGATACCTCCCGGCACCGTTGACGCGCTTGTGGCGGCGCTGGCGGGCCTGCACGGCGCCATACCCGCGGTTCCCGTCGCAGACACGTTGAAGCGGGCGCGGGACGGCCTGATTGGCGAGACCGTGGCGCGGGACGGCCTGTATCGCGCGCAAACGCCGCAAGGGTTCCGGTTCCAGACCTTGCTGGACCTGCATCGGCAGGCCGGGCCGGGTGCCACGGACGACGCCGCGCTGCTGGAGCGGGCGGGGCTGCCGGTCGGCCTGGTGCCCGGCCACGAAGACAACATCAAGCTGACTTATCCGGAGGACCTGGTGCGCCTGGAACGCCTGCTGCTGCCGCCCATGGTGCCGCGCGTTGGCACTGGCTTCGACGTCCATGTGCTGGAAGCCGGCCGGGCGCTCGTCCTGTGCGGCGTCACCGTGCCGCATGAGCGCGGCCTGGCCGGGCACTCCGACGCCGACGTCGGCCTTCATGCGCTGTGCGATGCCATCTATGGGGCGCTGGCGGAGGGCGACATCGGCCGGCACTTTCCACCAACGGAGGCAACCTGGAAGGACGCCGACAGCGCCAGGTTCCTGATCCATGCCGCGGGGCGCATAGCGGCCCGGGGCGGACGGCTGGCGAACGCAGACGTGACGCTGATCTGCGAACGCCCAAAGATCGCGCCACATGCCGCGGCGATGGAGGCCCGGGTGACGGAGTTAATGGGCGTGCCCGCCGGTCTGGTGTCGGTCAAGGCGACGACGACGGAACGCCTCGGCTTTGCCGGGCGCGGCGAAGGGATTGCGGCGCAGGCGGTGGCGACGATTCTGTTGCCGGCCTAGGTGTGCAAACCTTTGCGGGTTTTCGCAGGGCTGGTCGGAGCGGCGGGATTCGAACCCACGACCCCTTGTCCCCCAGACAAGTGCGCTACCAGGCTGCGCCACGCTCCGACTAGGGCTGGGATGTAGCAGGCTGCAGCGGCACGCGCAACGCAGAGACGGACGTTCTTTCCCCCTCTCCCTCCGGGAAAGGGTCAGGGTGAGGGAAACGGCGGGGACCATCCCCTCCAAGCCACGGACGGTTAAGCAGCCTGCAACCCTGCCTTTCTCGCCGAAAGCAAAAAAAGCTCAGTCCAACTGCGCCCGCAGCGCGACCAGTTCCGCCAGCATATGCTGCAAAATCCCGCGTAGCCGCTCCGCCTCGGCCACAGCCGGATCGGGCAGTGCGTCTGCAACCCCTTCCTGCAGCGCCGCATGCTCCTCTTCCGCGGCGGCACGCTCCGCCGCGGTCGGCGGCGGAATGTCGTCGGCGAGTTGCCCGCCGCCCTCACGCAGCAGACGCTGCACGCCCTTTATCGTATATCCCTGGATATACAGCAGATCTGAAATCCGGCGCAGCAGCAGGATATCGTCGGGACGATAATACCGCCGCCCTCCACCACGCTTCAGTGGCTTGATCTGGGGGAACTTGGTTTCCCAGAACCGCAGGACATGCTGAGGGATGTGCAGTTCGTCCGCGACTTCGCTGATCGTACGAAAGGCGTTCGGCGCCTTCTTGGCCCGCGAGCGAACCCCGTCGCCGGCCGGGATGCTGTCATCATCCGGCTCATCGGGGATCATCTCGATGCCGTCACTCATGCAATGTCGCCATCGTCGGCGGCATCCGCGCCGGTGGGCAGGGCCGTGCCGTTCACGTGCGCCTTCAGCACCTGGCTGGGACGGAACGTCAGCACCCGGCGCGGCAGGATCGGCACCTCCACCCCAGTCTTCGGATTCCGTCCGATGCGGCGGCCCTTCTGACGCACGGAAAACGTCCCGAAGCCGCTGATCTTCACGGAGTCGCCGGCCTCCAGCGCCATCGAGACACGCTCTAGGACCGTTTCAAGTAGGTCCGCCGAGTCGTTTCGAGACAAGCCGACCTGGGCATAGATCGTTTCCGCCAGTTGCGCACGCGTTACGGTGTTCATGAACACACGCTATGTCCAGAGCCGCCAAGCGTCAAGCGAAGGTGCTGAAAACAATGCTTACTTAATTGCGGATCACAACCGGACCAGTGCAGAACCCCAGGTCATGCCGCCGCCAAGTGCTTCCATCAGCACGAGATCTCCGCGCTTGATGCGTCCGTCACCGTACGCTTCAACCATCGCCAAAGGAATGGACGCGGCCGATGTGTTGGCATGGCGATCCACGGTCACCACCACCCGTTCCGGCGGCAAGCCCAGCTTGCGGCCCATGGCGTCAATGATGCGTCGATTGGCCTGGTGCGGCACCAGCCAGTCCACGTCTTCATGGCCGAGGCCATTGGCGTGCAGCGCCTCGTCCACGACCCCCGCCAGCTTGGCGACGGCATGGCGGAACACCTCCCGCCCGTTCATCACCAGATGGCCCGGCCGGTTCGGCTGTCCCACCGCGCCGTCCACATACAACAGGTCGCCAAGCGTCCCATCCGCGTGCAGGTGCGTGGACAGGATGCCGCGCCCGCCATCGTCACCGGCACCAGCCCCCCGCACGAACACCGCGCCGGCACCGTCGCCGAACAGCACGCAGGTGCCGCGGTCGGCCCAGTTCATGATGCGGGAATAAACCTCGCTGCCGATCACCAGCACGCCGCTGGCCTGGCCCGTCCGGATCATCCCATCCGCGACGGAAAGCGCATAAACGAAGCCGCTGCACGCCGCCGACAGGTCAAAGCCGAAGCCGCGCCGTATCCCCAGTTCGGCCTGCACCCGCAACGCCGAGGCCGGGAAGGCCTGGTCCGGCGTGCTGGTGGCCAGGATCACCACATCCACGTCGGCCGCCGTGGCCCCGGCATCCGCCAGGGCCGCCGCCGCCGCACGGGCGCCCATGTGCGCGCAGGTTTCGCTAGGCGACGCGACGTGGCGCTGCCGGATGCCGGTCCGCTCCTGTATCCACGCGTCGGACGTGTCCACGCGCTGCGACAGTTCCTCGTTGGACACCACGCGTTCCGGCAGATAGCCGCCCAGCCCGGCGACAATGCTCCGGCCAGCCAAAGGTCAGCCTGCCACCGCGAGCGGCGCGTCGCGGCCTGCCAGGCGCAACGCCTCGATCCGAGCCAGGCCGTCGCGGATCTTCTCGTTGAAGCCGTGCACGACCATGTCCATCGCAACATCCATCGCGTGGGCAAATCCTTCGGCATCGGTTCCGCCATGCGACTTCACGACGACGCCGTTCAAGCCGAGCATGACAGCGCCGTTGTAACGACGCGGGTCCAGCCAAGTACGCATCCGGTCCAGGCCAGGCCGGGCAAGCAGGTAGGCCAGCCGGGCCATCAAACTGCTGCGGAAGATCTGCTTGAGCAGGTCGCCGACCAGCCGAAGCGCCCCTTCCCCGGTCTTCAGCGCGACGTTGCCGGTGAACCCGTCCGTCACGATCACGTCCGTGGTGCCGGCCGCGATGTCGTCTCCCTCGACGAAGCCGTGAAATTGCGGCCCGATATGGCTATTCCTAAGGATTTCGGCAGCCTGACGGACGCGCTCGTCGCCCTTCAACTGCTCGGTTCCGACGTTCAGCAACCCGATGGTCGGCGCCGGCAGGCCCAACACCGTGCGGGCGAACACGTCGCCCATGATGGCAAACTCGACCAGGTTGCGCGCATCGCACTGCACATTGGCGCCGAGATCCAGCATCACGACGTCACCGCGGGCGGAGGGTGCGATGGCTGCCATCGCCGGGCGGTCTATGCCAGGCAGGGTCTTGATGACGATCTTGGCCAGCGCGAGCAGCGCGCCGGTGTTGCCGGCCGAAACCACGCCGGACGCCTCGCCACGCGCCACGGCATCGATGGCCACACGCATGGATGAGCCGCGCACCCGCAATGCCGCGGTCGGCTTCATCTCGCTATCCACGACATTGGGCGCGTGGCGGACGGTGCAGGAGGCCTGCACACGTTTACGCCGGGCGATCAGCGGCGCCAGCCTTTCCTCATCGCCCACCAAAAGGAAGCGTGCGGCGGGATGCCGTTCTGCGGCAATAGCCAAGCCGTCCAGCACGACCTCTGGGGCGCCATCACCACCCATTGCGTCCACTGCAAGGGTGAATGGCGCGCTCATGTCACTTCGGTCCAAGCCTGTCACCGTGCCGGAGAGCCGGCCGCGATCAGACCCGGACAGCGCCCTTCAGCGCCTTGCCTGCAGCCACGACCTCACGACCATCATAGTGGCCGCAGTGGCTGCAAAGATGGTGCGGACGCTTCAGTTCACCGCAATTGGAGCACTCTGCGTGCGCTTCGGTCCGCAGCGCATCGTGGCTGCGCCGCATCCCACGACGGGATGGCGATGTCTTCTTCTTGGGAACAGCCATAGGAACGCGCCTCTCCGGGCTAAACTGGCACGCAGCCCGCCGGTGGCGGTGGCGGCACAACGGGCTATAATCAGGCGGCGGGGTCTAGCAGACCCGCATGACCGCTGCAAGCTCGCGTCGCGAAACTGCGATTACTGGCGGGTCCGCAGCGACGCAAGCGACGCAAAGGCGCCCTGCTCCGGCTCCACCGCTTCCGCGGGCATCTCGGCGCCGGGCCGGCGCGGGTAGGGGTCGAGAGACAGGGCAAGCTGCTCGACCGCGGCCTCGCCGAGGTCGATCATGCTGCCCTCGAACGGTATCTGGTCCGGCACGTCAGGCTCCGGCTCCTCGTCCTCGGTCCCAGCAGGGACGAAGTGCACGACGAAATGCTCCCGCATGATGCTGTCGAAGTCGTCCAGCGACACCACGCATTGCTGGGTGAGGCTTGCGGTGAGGTCGCCCTGTGCCTCGACAATCCCGCCGATCCGCCGCAAGCGGAACTCGCAGTGCAGGGATTGCACGGCCGGCACGCCCAGGCGCACAGCGACGGCAGGCAGTTCCGCCGGGTCTGCCTGCACCAGCATGGTGATGCCGGCGGGACCGACACGGTCGAGTGCAAGTGGGCGGCTCACTTCCGGCGTCATGCCACGGCCTCTGCCGTGGGGAGGAAGCTAGGCTGGCCCTTGAACAGCACCTCGTCGGGCAGCGACTTCAGGTGCCGGTTTTGCGCCATCACCATCCGGGCCAACGCGCGGGCATTGGCATCCGGCTCCCGTCCGCGCCAAACATTGCGGGCGATGGCGGCCGTCAGCGCCTCGGTGTCGTCGGCGGCAAGTGCTGCGGCATAGGCGACGGAACGGCCGTGGAACGCATGCCACATGTCCTTCACGCTCTTGCCGATCCGCATGTCGCTGATGCCGATCTCGCGAAGGTTGATGTCCATATCCAGGAACATGGCATCGAACACCGCCTGAGCCAGCTTCTTGCCCTCCTCCGATGCCGAGTGCAGCCGGTTCACCACCAGGAAGACAAACAGCCCCACCATCTCGAACCGCCCGTCCAGCGTGTCCGGCACGCCAAGCGTTCCAAAGAAGTACGGCACGCGCGCAGCCCTGACCGACGCCGTGTAAAGCTCGAACCCGGCACGCTCATACGGCTTGCGGCCGAACAGGTTGAACAGGCCCATATGCTTCAAATCCTCCGGCACCGTCGGGCAGGGCACGGAACAATTGACAGCCGCTCCGGCGCATGACAGGCAAAGCTGAGATGGGCTGCCGCCTGTTCCGGTCAATGTGGTCCGGCCAGCCCGATGCAACCAGAGAAAACCGCCGTGCGCCGAACCGCCCTCCCCCTGCTGCTCGTGATGCTCCTGACCGCCTGCAGCGTAATTCAGGCGCCAAAGCAGCTCCGCGGCAACCGAGTGGATGCCGACCAGCTCAAGGAACTCGTGCCCGGCACCTCCACCCGCGCAGATGCGACCTCTCTGCTGGGATCGCCGACCGCCAAGGCGACGTTCGACGACAACACCTGGATATACATCGGCGAAACCACCCGCACCCGGGTCGGCCGCACACCGGGTATCCTACAGCAGGATGTCGTCTTGCTCTCCTTTGACGCCGGCGGCGTGCTGCGCGGGGTGAAGCGGCTGAACCAGGACGATGGGCTGGATGTGTCGGTCGTCAGCCGTGCCACGCCGTCCCCGGGAAGCGAGGCTTCGTTCCTGCAGCAGTTGCTGGGCAACGTCGGCAAGTTCAGCGCCGGGGCGCCCACTTCCGGCACGCGGACCCCAGGTGGCAGCGGCGCACAGACCGATCCAGGCCTGTAACAGGCGTCTGGCAAGCCTGCTTAGAAGTGGCTCCATCCGGCCCGGTCCAGTTGGATCGGCGTTTCCTGCCCGTCCAGCACGGCGACGTCCTCGCCCGCCACGAAGGCGCCGATGCGCGTCACTTGCACCCCGGCCGCCGAGGCAACGTCTTGCAAGGCGTTGCTGCGCCCCGGCGGGACCGCCAGCAGCAGTTCGTAGTCATCCCCGCCCGTGAGGCACGTCCCGAGCCAATCCGGCCCTGCCGCCGTGGCGGCCGGGGACAACGGCACCAGCGGCGCTTCGACCCGGGCGCCAAGACCAGCCAGGCGGCACAGGTGTCCGAGGTCCTGAACCAGCCCATCCGACACGTCCATTCCCGCCGAGGCGATCCCGTGCAGCGCCAAGCCCAGGCGGGGCCGCGGCAACCGGTAGCGTCCGGCCAGCCAACCCTCGGGGTCTCGCACCTGCCCGCGCAACGCGGCCAATCCTAGCGCCCCGTCGCCGATGGTGCCCGTCACCCAGACCTCATCCCCCACCGTCGCGCCGGCCCGGCGCAGCGCCGCGCCTGGAGCCACGTGGCCGATGCAGGTCAGCGTCAGCGAGACCGGGCCGGTCGTGCTCGTGGTGTCGCCGCCTAGCAGGCTGATGCCGAACATCGCCTGGTCCGCCGCCAGCCCGGCGGCGAAATCCGCGAACCAGCGATCCGGCGTGCCGCGCGGGGCCGAAACGGTCAGCAGGTAAGCCAGCGGCACCGCCGCCATCGCCGCCAAGTCCGACAGGTTCACCCGAAGCAGCTTGCGGCCCACCGTGTCCGCGGGATCGTCCGGCAGGAAGTGGACGCCCTCGACCATCGCATCCGCCGTGAACACGAGCTGCCGCCCCGGCGGCGGCGTCAGCAGCGCCGCGTCGTCCAGGAGGTCCAGCGCGCCCTCGCCTGCCAGCGGCCGGAAGTGGCGGGCAATCAGCCCGAACTCGGCGGGGGCTTCCGGCATGCGGGTCGCGTCAGGCCGGCTGGACGGCGTCCGCCGGAAAGTCACCGGGCCGCAGGTCGCGCGCAAGTCGGTCCAGCATCCCGTTTACCATGCGCGGCTCCTCCCCGGTGAAGAAGCCGTGCGCCACGTCCAGGTATTCGTTGATGACGACGCGCGGCGGCGGGCCGTCCTGCATGGACAATTCGGCTCCCCCTGCACGCAGCAACGCGCGGAGCACCGGGTCCAGCCGGGCCATCGGCCACTCCGCCGGCAGGGCGGCGGCGATCAGCTTGTCCAACCGGTCCTGCTCCAGCACGGCCGTGCGGACGATGCGGTTGAACAGGGGGACGTGGGCGTCGGGAACCCGGCCCTCCTCGAAGCCGCCGCCGCCCAGGTGCTCGGGGCCGGGTAGCTCGCCGAGGCGGTGGCGAACGAACTGGTCTATGACGGTTTCCGCGGTCTCGCCGTTCTGCTCGCTTTGAAACAGCGCCTGCACCGCGGCCACGCGTGAGGCGGTGCGGGGGCGGCCTTGCGGCTTTGGGCGGTGGACCATCAGGCCGCTCCCATCTGGCGCATGACGGCGACCTGGGTCAGTGCCGCCGCGGCGGCCTCGGCACCCTTGTTGTGGCCGTCATCGCGGGAGCGGGCGACCGCCTGTTCAATCGCATGGACGGTCAGCAGCCCGGTGCCCATCGCCAGCCCATACTGTAGCGCGACGTGCATCAACCCCGCCATGCTTTCCCGGCAGATGTGGTCGTAATGGTCGGTTTCCCCACGCACCACGCAACCAAGCGCCACGTAGCCGTCGAACCGGGCGGCCCCGCGCAGCACGATGCGTATGGCCTGCGCCAACTCGAACGCGCCGGCCACGTCCAGCGTGTCATGGGTCGCCCCGGCAACGTCCAGGATGCGCCGGGCGCCCGTGGTCATGCCGTCCACCACGTCGCGGTAATAGGGCGCCCTGACCAGCAGGATGCGCGGCGCCGGGCCGGAAACCTTGGGTGCGACCGGCAACGGGGCGTCGGCGGTGCTCATTCTCCGGCCGTGCCGTCGGTTCCGGCGATGTCGCGGTGTTCGATGATGTTCAAGCCATAGCCCTCCAGCCCCACCATGGTGCGGCGCGTGTTCGACAGCAGCACCATGTCGCGCACCCCGAGGTCCGACAGGATCTGCGCGCCGATGCCATAATCCCGCTGGACACCGCCGGGCCGCGGGCTGGCCGACAACGCCCGCACCCGGTCGGACACGGCGGTCGGCCTGGTGTCCCGGATCAGCACCACCGCGCCCCTGCCCTCCGCCGCGATCATCCGCATGGTTGCGTGCAGCGTGGACCAGGACGGCCCACCCAAAATGTCGGTCACGAGGTCCACGGCATGCATCCGCACCAAGGGAGGCAGCGGGCCGGATAGGTCGCCCTTGGCCACCACGACGTGCTCGGCATAGTCGAGGGTCGTCGCATAGACCATCAGCCGCCAGTCGCCGCCGATGGCGTGATTGATCGTGCTTTCCTCGACGCGCCGCACCAGCTTCTCCGTGCGGCGGCGGTGGGCGATCAGGTCGGCGATGGTGCCGAGCTTGATGTTGTGGTGCTGTGCAAAGGAGCAGAGATCCGGCAGCCGGGCCATGGTGCCATCGTCGTTCATGATCTCGCAGATCACGCCGGACGGGTTGAGGCCGGCCAGCCGGGCGATGTCCACCGCGGCCTCAGTATGCCCGGTGCGGACCAGGGTGCCGCCTTCGCGCGCCACCAGCGGGAACACGTGTCCCGGCGTCACGATGGAGTCGCGCGTGCTTTCGGGGTTGATCGCGACGCTCACGGTGCGGGCACGGTCGGCGGCGCTGATCCCGGTGGTCACGCCGTCCCGCGCCTCGATGCTGACGGTGAAGGCGGTGCGGTGCCGGGTGCGGTTGGACTGGCTCATCAGCGGCAGGGCAAGCTGCTCGACACGCTGCCGGGTCATGGCGAGGCAGATCAGCCCGCGGGCGTGCCGGGCCATGAAGTTGATGGCGTCCGGCGTTGCGAACTGCGCGGGGATGACCAGGTCGCCCTCGTTCTCCCGATCCTCGTCATCCACCAGGATGAACATGCGCCCGGCCCGCGCCTCTTCGATCAGGTCGGCGGTCGGGGCAAGGTAGTCGGATAGGGTCGCGGTCTTCATGATGCCTCCGCCAGGCGCGCGACGTAGCGGGCCAGCATGTCGATCTCGATGTGGATGGGGTCGCCGGGCTTGAGCTGGCCGAGCGTGGTGACATCCCAGGTGTGGGGAATGATGTTGACGCCGAATGCGGCATCCTCAACGTCGTTGACGGTCAAGGACACGCCATCCAGCGAAACGCTGCCCTTCGCGGCGATGAAGCGGGCCACCTCGCGTGGCGCCTCGACCCGCACGCGCCAGGAGCCGTTTTCCGGCACGACGGACTGTACCCGGCCCAACCCGTCCACATGACCGGACACCAGGTGGCCGCCCAGCTCATCGCCCATGCGGAGCGAGCGTTCCAGGTTCATCCGGCTGCCCGGCGCCCAGGTGCCCAGCTTGGTTTTCGACAGTGTCTCCCCGGACACGTCCACCGCGAACCAATCCGATCCGACCTCCACCGCCGTCAGGCAGCAGCCGCCGCAGGCGACGGAGGCACCGACCGGGATGCTGCCGGTATCGGGCCAGGGTGCCTCGATGACGACGTGCATGTCCTGCCCGGCGCCGAGCGGCTGCACGCTGCGGACGCTCCCCATGCCGGTGATGATGCCGGTAAACACTAGGCCGCCTGCAATTCGGTCAGCATGTCATCTCCCAATATGCGCGATCCCGTGCGGCTGAAGCGCGGCATGCCGTCCAGGCCGGAAACTCCGAACGGCTGCACGGCAGCCAATCCGTCCCCACCGATCACCGCCGGGGCGTGAAACCAGGCGATCCGGTCCGCCAATCCAGCAGCCAGCAGCGAGGCGGCCACCCCTGCCCCGCCCTCGGCCAGTATGCGGGTCAGACCGGCGCCGCCTAGCAGGCGCAATGCCGTGGGCAGGTCCACTTCCGGTGTCGCGGTCGCGAACAGGCGCACGCCTGCCTGCTCCAAGGCCTGCTTGCGCCCGGCTTCTGCGCTGGAACCGTGGATGATCCACGTCGGCGCATCTGCTGCGGTCGCAACCAGCCGGGCCGTCAACGGCGTGCGTAGGGTGCTGTCCAGGACGACGCGGACCTGCGGTGTCCGGCGGAAACCCGGGATGCGGCACGTCAGGTCGGGATCGTCGGCCAGCACGGTGCCCACGCCGGCCATCACGGCATCGTGCCGCCCGCGCAGGGCATGTGCGGCACGGCGGGCGGGCGTCCCGGTGATCCATTGGCTTTCACCAGTGCGCGTCGCGATCCGCCCGTCCAGCGTCGCCGCCAGCTTAAGCGTCACCATCGGCCGGCCCTCCCGCACGCGCAGCAGAAAGCCGGCCTGCTGCGCGTCCGCTGGGCCCGCCAGCACGCCGGTTTGCACCTGGATGTCCGCCGCACGCAGCCGGGCGATGCCCGCGCCATCCACCCTGGGGTCAGGATCGTCGCCCGCCACCACGACCCGGGACACGCCGGCCGCAATCAATGCGTCGGCACAGGGCGGGGTATGCCCGTGATGGCTGCACGGCTCCAGCGTCACATAGGCCGTGGCGCCGCGCGCGGCCTCGCCGGCCATCGCCAGCGCCATCGTCTCTGCATGGGGCCGGCCGCCAGGCGCAGTGATGCCGCGCCCGACCACCCGGCCATTCCGCACCAGGACGCAGCCGACCGCCGGGTTGGGCCAGGTCGCGCCCAGCCCGCGGCGAGCGAGGGCCAGCGCCGCCCGCATGTGCTGCTCGTCATCCATGGCGGGTTATGTAGGCTCGTCCAGGGAACCGAGGAAGGCCTCGAAGTCCCTAGCCTCGCGGAAGTCGCGATACACGCTGGCAAAGCGGACATAGGCCACGGCGTCCACCTCCTTCAGCGTTTCCATCACCAGCTCGCCGAGCTGCTTACTGGGGATATCGGCCTCCCCCGACGCTTCCAACTGGCGGACGATGCCGTTCACGATGCGCTCGATCCGCTCCTCCTGCACCGGACGCTTGCGCAGCGCGATGCGTATGGAGCGGGCGAGCTTGTCACGGTCGAACGGCACCCGCCGGCCGTCGTTCTTCAGCACCGTCAGCTCCCGCAACTGCACCCGCTCGATGGTGGTGAAGCGCTGCCCGCAGCCGCCGCAGAACCGCCGGCGCCGGATGGCCGACCCGTCATCCGTGGGCCGGCTGTCCTTCACCTGGGTGTCGTCATGGCCGCAGAACGGGCAGCGCACGCGGTGTCACCCCTGCAAGTGCGCTCCGCCGCCCAACTGCGCCCCGGTGTAGATCGGGTATCGCGCGCACATCGCCAGCACACGGGCGGCGACCGCCTGCTCGGCCGCGGCGTTGGCGCCGTCGTTGGACCGGGCAAGGCCATCCAGGACCTCGCCGATCATCACGCCGATCTCGCGGAACTCCGCCGTGCCGAAGCCGCGGGTGGTGGCGGCCGGCGTGCCCAGGCGAATGCCGGAGGTGATGGCGGGCTTCTCGGGGTCAAAGGGGATGGCATTCTTGTTGGCGGTGATGTGCGCCCGCTCCAGGCTCGCCTCGGCCAGCTTGCCGGTGACGCGCTTGGGGCGCAGATCGACCAGCATGAGGTGGCTGTCGGTGCCGCCGGTCACGATGTCGCAGCCCTGCTGCATCAGCGTCTCGGCCAACATGCGGGCATTGTCCACGACGGCGCGCTGGTAGGTGCGGAACTCCGGGCGCAGCGCCTCGCCGAACGCCACCGCCTTGGCGGCGATCACGTGCATCAACGGGCCGCCCTGCAGGCCGGGGAACACGGCGGAGTTGAACTTCTTGCCCAGGGCCTCGTCGTTGGACAGGATCATGCCGCCGCGCGGGCCGCGCAGGGTCTTGTGCGTGGTGGTAGTCACGACGTGGGCGTGCGGCAGCGGCGACGGGTAAACCCCGGCGGCGACCAGCCCGGCGAAGTGCGCCATGTCCACCATGAACACCGCGCCAACCTCGTCCGCCACCCGGCGGATGCGGGCGAAGTCTATGGTGCGAGGATAGGCGGAGCCGCCGGCGATGATCAGCTTGGGATGCTCGGTCCGGGCCAGGCGCTCCAGCTCGTCATAGTCCAGCAGGCCCGTGCCCTCGATCACGCCATACTGGATCGCGCGGAACCACTTGCCTGACAGGTTCGGCGCGGCGCCATGCGTCAGGTGGCCGCCGGCGGCGAGGCTCATGCCCAGGATGGTGTCGCCGGGGGTGAGCAGCGCCAGGAACACCGCCTGGTTGGCCTGGGCGCCGCTGTGCGGCTGCACGTTGGCGTAGGAGCAGCCGAACAGCGCCTTGGCGCGGTCGATGGCCAGGCTCTCCGCCTTGTCCACCTCGGAGCAGCCACCGTAGTAGCGGCGGCCGGGATAGCCTTCGGCATACTTGTTGGTCAGCACGGACCCCTGCGCCTCCAGCACCGCGGCGGAGACGATGTTCTCGCTGGCGATCAGCTCGATGCCGTCCTGCTGGCGCGTCAGCTCGGAGGAGATCGCGGCGGCCAGCTCCGGGTCGGAGTCGGCGAGCGTGGCCGAGAAGAAGCGGGTCAGGCTGGGGGTGACGGTCTGCTCGTTCATGGGTGCGGCCTTTGAGTCCGTGCGAGATTGGTATCCATAGCATGGGAACTCGCGGCCTAGAACCAATCGGCGGTTATGGCAGGGCGTCCAGGAAAGCGGGCACTCGGCGCAAGGCGTCCACGCGGGCTTCCGGGTTGGTGCCGGCGTGGGCCAGGCCGTTGTTGTTGGCAGTGAAGGCGAGTCCATGACGCTCGCGCACCGGCTGGTTCGGGGCATCGAAGTCGTGGTAGGCGCCGGGATAGAAGGTGGCCTGGATGCGGTCCGGGTTGCCCTCGGCCAGCACGCGGCAGGGGGCGGCGGGGGTCCAGTCGTCATCCGCGCCCATGAGCAACAGCATCGGGGCGGCTGGAGTCCAGCGGCCTTGGTCGATGTTGCGAGGTTCGGCGTAACGACGGCAGCCGGGGTAGAAGGCGATGAAGGCGCGGATCAGGCCGCTCGGCAGGTCGGCCTGGCCGGCGCGGGCGGTGGCAAGGACGGTGCTGCCGCCATTCGACCAGCCCATCACCACTACGCCGCCCGGTGGAGTGAACGGCTGTGCCGCCAGCCACTTGGCGGCGGCGATGGCGTCGCCTCGCCGGGCACGGCCCGGGGTCACCTGCCGCGACGGCGTCCGGCACTGCGATCCCAGACCGCGCGAGCCGAAGCTGTCCGGCAGCAGCACCGGATGCCCGGCCGCCACCAGCAGGTCCCGCCACTGCCCGTCCCGCGCCGCAAACGGCCCGCCGCAGCCGTGCAGCAGCACGACGGCCGGGGCACGGGCCGGCCCGGCCGGCAGCGCCAGCTCGGCACGGAGGGTGGCATTGTCACCAGGAATTTGGACCGTCTGCGAGCCGGCGGTGGAGGACTGAGCCGCACAACTCGCCAAAACCAGAGCCAAAATAACGAGGAGCTTACTACTCCCTTTCCCTTCGGGAGAGGGCCGGGGTGAGGGAAACCGCACGGACGGACCTTGATCACCGAGCCAGCAAGCGTGCTGAGCAGGACCTGGTTTTGCGCCCTCAGCCTCCCTCACCCTGGTCCTCTCCCGGAGGGAAAGGGAGAAGCCAACTCTGCCCTGCATCAGTTAAATCGCGCCTTCTTCCCGCAGTTCCGCCAGTTGGGCCTTCGAAAGGCCAAGTACCTCTTCGGTACGTCTCTCGGCACCGGCATTGCCCCTATCAGCCTGCCGGGAACAGCGAACCCTCATAGTTCGCCCTTCCGTTTGCACCCGCAATCAAAAAGTTTGCGGCCGCAGACGCCTCGCGCGTCCCTCCCTTGGGCGGCAATGCAGTATCGGCCAACATCGCCTCGGCACGTAATTGTGTTCGCATGCAGCGCGCTCGTCCACAACGCGAAGCCGCCCGCATCCACCGAACGGCCCTAAGCACCTCCTGTTACCCCGTGTCGACGAATGCCGCATCCGACGCCGCGCTAGCGGCGAGCCGTAAATTTGTTGCACCTCGGGCGACGCCAGGAAACACCTCGCGATCGTGTTCAGCGATGTCCCAGCCTCATGCTGCTGCATCCAAAACTGCGGCAGCGGCTACCTCGAAGCCCGGCGTCGATGTTCACGTAAGTAGCCTCGAAACGAGCGCCCGTACAGGTTGTCAAGATATCTTGACAGCTTTAACTGTAATGTTAGCGTGACATGCGGTCTGCCGGAATGGTCTCGCCGGTAGGCCGATGTCGCACTGCTGTATTTGAACGGAGATCGCTCACGGCCCGAGAATGGGCATTTTAAGGGGAGAGAGCGAACATGAGCGCTACCACAGGGAATGCTGCCGGCTCCGGGGAGGACCTGGATAGGGTTTGGCCAACTGGCCTGACCATCCGGGAATCCGAGGAGCTCCATAAGCATGTGATCGACGGCGCGAGGGTGTTCTTCGTGATCTCGCTGTTCGCTCACTTTCTCGCCTACATCTTGTCGCCTTGGCTGCACTAGGGGAGAACCGACATGAACCAAGGTAGAATCTGGTGCGTGGTGAATCCCAGCGTGGGTTTGCCGCTCCTGCTCGGCAGCGTCGCCATCACGTCGCTGATCGTTCATGCCTCCGTCATGACCAACGTCCCATGGATGGCGGCCTACTGGTCCGGCTCGTGGCGGAACAAGACGGTGACGGGAGCGCCGGCGGCGGCGAACGATGGCGCCGCGGCAAACGTCGCCGACGCAGCCGAGCGAGGCGCGCCCGCCTTCTCGGTCAAGGTGACGCCGGTCCCCGGCGTGCCCGGTAAGAGCGAGACGTCGTTCGTGGTCTCGGTGACCGCCGATCCCACCGCCAAACCTACTGACGCAGCAGCCGACGCCACGCGGCCGCGGCCGCCCGGCGCGCTAGCCCTGGCATCTCCCCCGGCGGAGTAGCGGCGCAAGTTTCCGCTGCTGGCGTGACGGCCGGAATTGATGAGTTCCGGCCGGTACGTGCGATGCCCTGGCATGTTGAAGGCCGGGAGATATCAGGCCGCCACGTCCTGCACGACGATCCCGCGCCGTTGTTCGATAGATTGTACCGGCTCTGTTGGAGCTCATCGAGACATGAACCGTGTCAGCCGACGTGTGATGCGTGCCTGGGCCGGTATGGGTTCCCGCTTCCTGCCGTTCGCCGACGCCGCAACGCCGGATCTGCCGCTGCCGCGGCTTTTGCGGCTGTCGCTGTTCCAGGTTTCCGTCGGCATGGCGCTGGTGCTGCTGATCGGCACGCTCAACCGGGTGATGATCGTGGAGCTGGGTGTTCCCGCGTCGCTGGTCGGGACAATGATCTCGCTCCCGCTCATCTTCGCGCCGTTCCGTGCGCTCATTGGCTTCCGTTCCGACACGCACCGCTCCGTTCTCGGTTGGCGGCGGGTCCCGTTCATGTATCGCGGCGCCATGGTCCAGTTCGGCGGGTTGGCGATCATGCCATTCGCGCTGCTGGTGCTCTCCGGCGTCGATCATGCGGCAGGGGCGCCGGTATGGATCGGGCTTTTCGGCGCGGCGGCTGCGTTCCTGCTGGTAGGCGCCGGGCTGCATACGACGCAGACCGTCGGCCTGGCCTTGGCAACCGACCTGGCGGCCGAGGAGTCGCAGCCGAAGGTCGTTGGCCTGATGTATGTGATGCTGCTGTTCGGGATGATCGCAAGCGCGCTGGCGTTCGGCGCGTTGCTGGCGCCGTTCACCCCGGGTCGGTTGATCCAGGTGATCCAGGCGGCCGCGGTCGCGACGATCGTGCTCAACGGCGTCGCGTTGTGGAAGCAGGAACCCCGAAACGCAGGGTCGGCAACGCTGCAGGCGACACAGCGCGCGCCGGGGTTCCGGCAAGCGTGGGACAGCTTCACGCAGGGTGGGCAGGTGGTGCGGCGTCTGCTGTCGGTGGGGCTGGGCACGATGGCGTTCAGCATGGAGGACGTCCTGCTAGAGCCGTATGGCGGGCAGGTCCGGCATCTTAGCGTGGGCGACGCGACCGAGCTGACTGCGGCGC
>CAXTCI010000020.1:22157-41090 GCA_964242325.1 uncultured Acetobacteraceae bacterium | reverse complement strand
TGTCGCGCGGGTTGACGAAGCCGTGGCTGTTCGGCGCCTTCTTGATGAACATCATTGGCGTCAGATCGTCGAGATACCAGCTTGCGGGGATCTCGATCAGGTCGGTTTCATGGCCGCGCTTGAGCGGGGTCATCCATGTGGACGGCTTCTGCGCGTAGTCGATCTTGGTCCAGCTATCGCCGACCCGCACGTAATACGGGAGGTGGTCGTGGTGCATCAGCGAGTGGTCGTACTTGATGCCGCGCTCCAGCAGCAACTCGTTGGTGACGGTGGAGAACTCCCACCACGGCGCGACGTAGCCGGTCGGCCGCTTGCCGCTGAGCTGCGTCACCAGTTCGATGCACTTGTCGAGGATCTCGGTTTCCTGGTCGCGCGTCATCGCGATCGGGTTCTCGTGGCTGTAACCGTGGATGCCGATCTCGTGGCCGGCGTCGGCGACGGCCTGCATTTCCTTGGGGAACGTCTCGATCGAGTGGCCGGGAATGAACCAGGTCGTCTTGATGCCGAGGCGGTTGAACATGCGCAGCAGGCGCGGGCTGCCGACCTCGCCGGCGAACAGGCCGCGGGAGATGTCGTCCGGCGAGTCTTCACCGCCATAGCTGCCGAGCCAGCCGGCCACTGCATCCACGTCTATGCCGAAGCCGCAGAAGATCTCTTTGGTCATGCTGTCTCCCTTTTGTGGCACGTTGCTGGCACGGGGCAGCCTGCCCCGACTTAGGCGGCAATGACAGTGGCTTCCTGCTGCGGCCAGGTCAGCCATACCGGTTGGCCGGGTCCGAGCACGTCGGCGCCGAACTTCTCGACGTGCCCCTCCACCGCAACCGGGCGGCCGCCGGGCAGTGCCACGTCGAGCGTCACCAAGTAGCCCACCACCTCGCGCCGGGTGATCCGGCCCTCGACCACGTTGCCGGCGTACTCGGCCACCAGGCCGGCGCGGTCCCTGCTCTCGGCGTCGAACACGTCGAACGCCTCGGACGGGATGACGATCTCTGCCGGCGCCTGTGCCGCGATCTCGGCACCGGGAGTTCCGCGGAACGCGCCGAATTCGGTCGTCACCTGGCCCGGCTGCGACCCGGCGCTGCCCGGGAAAATCGTGTTGCGGCCGATGAAGCGGGCGACGAACGGCGTGGCCGGCCGGGTGTAGAGGGTAAGCGGGGTCGAGACCTGCTCGATCCGGCCCTGGTTCATCACCACGATACGGTCCGACAGGGTCAGCGCCTCGGACTGCGCGTGGGTGACGAAGACGAAGGTGATGCCGAGGTTGCGTTGCAGCAGCTTCAGCTCGGCCTGGATCGCCTTGCGCAGGTTGGCGTCTAGCGCGCCGAGCGGCTCGTCGAGCAGCAGGATCTGCGGTTCGACCACCAGGCCGCGGGCGAGGGCGATCCGCTGCCGCTGCCCGCCAGAAAGTTGGTCCGGCCGCTGCCCGGCGATGTCGGAGAGGCTCAGACGGTCCAGAATGCGCTCCACCTTCGCTTCGCGCTCGGCGCGCGGCATGCCCTTCACTTCGAGGCCGTAGCCGACGTTGCGGCGGACCGTCATATGCGGGAACAGGGCGTAGTTCTGGAAGATCATCGAGGTCGGGCGCCGCTCCGGCGGCACCTCGTTGTAGCGCTTGCCACGGATGCGCAGGTCGCCGTCGGTGATCGACTCGAAGCCGGCGATCATGCGCAGCGTCGTGGTCTTGCCGCAGCCGGACGGGCCGAGGAAGGCGATGAACTCGCCCTTCTCGACCTTGAGGTTGAAGTCCAGCACCGCCGGCGTGCCGTTGTCGTAGGTTTTTTCGAGGGCCGTCAGTTCCAGGTCGTAGAGCACCAAGCCCTCGCTCGTCAGGGTGTCAGGCGTTGAGGAACTCGTCCCACTTCGAAACCAGCAGATCGTACTCCGCCGGCCATTGGTGCCAGTAGGCCACGTGGGCCGCGCGCGTCTCGAGCGAGCCGCCGTCGCGCAGGTCGCCCTCCTTGATGCCGCGCTCGGGCGCGCCCTTCCACGGCTTGCCCTCGTACCAGAACGCATACTTGTCCGGCGGCATGACGTTCTTGATGTTGGTCGTGGGCGAGTAGTAGCCCTGTTCCGAGACCGTGATGCCGGGCGGCCCAGATAGCCAGTAGTCGGCGTAGGAGATCACCGCCTCCTTGTTTCGGCTGCCGGCGATCATCGACGGGCCGATTGACCAGGCGCGGTAGCCCTCCTTGGGGACGGCGTATTTGCATTGCTTGCCCTGCGCCTTGACCGCCATCACCGCCGGCTGCCAGGCGTCGCAGACCACCATCTCGCCGGATGCGAGCAGGTTGACCAGCTCGCCGAAATCGCCCCAGAGCGCACGGAACTGACCGTCCTTCTTCTTCGAGATCAGGAACTTGGCGGCCTCTTCGATTTCCTTTTGGTTGGGATTGCCGGGGTTCTTCACGTCCGACAGGCCGAGAGAGTTCATCGCCATCACCGCTTGGCCGATCGCGATCAGCGGGTCGGTGTTGAGGCCGGACTTGCCCTTCCACTTCTTGTCGAAAATAGCGGTCCAGCTATTGGCCTCCTCGGCGGAGACGACGTCGGGATTGTAGCCGATCGAGTCGTAGTTATAGACGGCGGGGACCATCCAGAGCTTGCTGTGCCCGTCGTCCATCCAAATCTGGCCGGTGATCTGGTCCGACTTGCCCCATTTCGGGTCCGGCTTGGTGAATGTGTCGCGGATGTTGCTCCAGTTTTTTAGCGACGACGCCGGGATCGGGTCGATGTTGTTGGTCTGCACCACCGAAGGCAGGCGCTCGCCAATCGTCTCCCAGCAATCGTAGTCCTTGGAGCCGGAGAGGATTTTGGTTTGTGCGTCGGGGAAGGTCGCGGCGGTCCCTTGCGCCGAGCCGACGCCGCTTTCTTTCTTGTAGTCGGCTAGGATGCGCTCCTGCACCGTCACGGCGAGGCCGATCGTGCGCAGTTCCTCCTTGGCCAGCACATTGGCCTGCGCCCAGGCCCGGCGCGAAGATAGGAAGGGCGTGCCGCCACCGATCGTCAGGGCGATGGCGCCGGCGGTGCCCTTCAGCAGGCTTCGGCGATCCGTGTCTGCAAAGTACGTCATTGCTGCCAACCCTCCGTTGAAATGAGTGCTAATAGCGGCCGACCAGGAGGCCGCCGTCTACCACGACGACCTGCCCGGTCATGTAGCGGGCGGCCGCGGACGCCAGGAACAGGATCACGTCGGCGATCTCGTCGGGCTCGCCGATGCGGCCCATCGGGATGAACTCGCCGGCGCGCTCTGCCGCTTCCGGGCCGAGCGAATGCTCGCGTGAGAGAAGCTGCGCGGTGCGGATGTAGCCGGGCGCCACGCCGTTGACCCGGATGCCGGAGCGGGCCAGCTCCACGGCCAGGCCACGTACCAGGCCCACCACGCCGGATTTCGCGGCCGAATACGGCACGTGCTCGTCCCATCCGTAGGCTACGCCCATGATCGAGGAGGTGCAGACGATTGCGCCCTGGCCCGCCTGGCGCATTGCCGGTGCCGCGGCGCGGATCAAGCGCAGCATGCCCTTCAGGTCGATCTCGAACGTGTGGTCCCAGACCTCGTCGGTGATGGTCGCCAGCGGGGTCTTGTGGGCGATGCCGGCGTTGCAGACCAGCACCGCGAGCGGCCCGAACCGGCGGCCGACGTCGGCGACCACGCGCTCGGCGGCCTCGGTCGAGCGGACGTCGAGCAGATGGAATTCCGCTGCTCCGCCCGCCTGGCGGATTTCCGTCGCGACCCCCTCGCCTTCTGCCTCCAGCACGTCGGTGACGATTACACGATACCCGGCCGCGCCGAACGCCAGCGCCGTGGCCCGGCCGATGCCGATGCCGGCGCCCGAGATCAGCACCGTCTTGCCCGCGTCGCTCACAGCATCACGTCTCCCGAGTTCGGCCCGAGCGTCTGGCCCACGAACAGGCTGGCTTGCGGCGAGACTAGGAAGGCGACGACCGCGGCGACCTCTTCCGGCTCGCCGAACCGGCCTAGCGGCAACTCGGCCGCCTTGACCCGCTTCCAATCGTCCGACAGCGCCATCACCAGGGGCGTGTTGATCGGGCCCGGCGCGATCGCATTGACCCGCACCCCCTGCGCGCTGACTTCGCGCGCCAGTGATTTGGTCATGCCGATGATGGCTGCCTTGGCTGCACTGTAGTGCGCCAGCTCGATCCCGCCGATCTGGCCGAGTTGCGACGCGATGTTGACGATCGCGCCGGCGCCGCGCGCCAGCATGCCGGGCAGCACGGCCGATGTGCACAGGAAATTGCCGCGCACGTGGACGGCAAACATCCGGTCGAAGGCGGCGACCGTGAGGTCAACGAAGCGGGCCTGGTGCACGAAGCCGGCATTGTTCACCAGCGCCGCGCAGGGGCCGAACGCGGCTTCAGCGGCCGTGACGAAGGCGGTGACGGCGGCAGGGTCAGAGACGTCGCCGGGGCATGCGATGGCGTGGCCGCCGGCGGCGACGATGCTCTCGACGGTAGCCTGCGCACTGGCGGGGTCGAGGTCATTGACGGCGACGGCGTAGCCCTCCAGGGCCAGGCGCCGCGCGCTTGCCTGGCCAATGCCCGACCCGGCGCCGGTCACGATGGCCAGCATGCCGCTCATGTTTCCTCCTGGATCGCCAAACGCCGGGCGCGCCGGACCGATAGAGTCATCAGAATCGCGTAGACGGTCAGCAGCGCGAACGAGAACAGCGTGGTGAGCACTCCGAAGGCGAAGATGTTGGGGTGGATCTCGACCGAGAAGGTTCCATAGATCGCGAGCGGCAAGGTGAGGTCACGGCCTGAGGCGAACAGGGTGCGGGAGAACTCGTCGTAGCTGAGGGTGAAGGCGAACAGCATTGCCGACAGGACGCCAGGGAAGATCATCGGCAGCGTCACCGTCCGGAACGTCCGCGCCGGCGAGACGCCGAGCGACCAGGCGGCCTCCTCAAGCGAGCGATCGAACCGGTTGAAGATCGCCAGCATCACCAGGAATGCGAACGGGAAGGTGTAGACGACGTGCAGCACGAAGGCGGTCGAATACCAGTGCCGGTCTATGCCGAACGTGTTGGCGACCAGGGCCATGCCGAGGCCCACCAGCACCCCCGGCACCATCATGCCGAGCACGATGAGGTAGAACACGACGCCAGCGCCGCGGAAGCGCTGCCGGAACGCCTGGGCCGACATCACGCCCAGCACGGTCGAGACCACCATGGTGGCGAAGGCCAGGCTCAAGGACCGCAACAGCCCCTCCTGGATCGGCAGCGGCGCGATGCGCGACGGCGGGGTCAGGCCGAAGATGTCGCGATACCAGTAGGTGGACCACTCGATGATCGGGAATTGCGGGCCGCCCTCGGGACCCGTTTGGAACGACAGCACGGCCAGCACCAGGAAGGGTGCGTACAGGAATGTCAGGAAGACGATGGTGTAGGCGGACAGGGTCGGCTTGAGTATGGCGCCCCGCACTGCCTACAGCTCCCGCCGCAGGTCGACGACCCGCAGCAGCAAGGCGACCACGGTTCCCATCACGCCCGTCAGCACCACGCCGGCAACGGCCGCAAACGCCCATTTGAGCGAGCCGACCTGGGTGACGATGATGTTGCCGAGCAGGTTGACCTTGCGGCCGGACAGCGCGGCCGGGGTGGCGAACTCGCCCAGCACCATGACGGAGACGAAGATCGCGCCGACCACGACGCCGGGCATGCTGAGCGGCAGGATGATGGTGCGGAAGATGCGGCCGAACCCGGCGCCCAGGTCACGCGCGGCCTCGATGATGTTGGGATCGATGCGGCCTAGCGTGAAGGCGATCGGCCCGACCATGAACACGCAATAGATCTGGGTCATGCCGATGATGACCGACAGGTCGGTGAACAGCAGCGCCTCGATCGGGTGGTCGATCAGGCCGAGCGAGCGCAGGATGATGTTGATCGCGCCCTCGGTGCCCAGCATCGGCCGCCACGCCAGCACGCGGATCAGGAACGACGTCCAGAACGGGATCACGCACAGCACGAGCAGGACCGTCGCGAGCGTCTTGTTGCGGACGAGCAGGCCGACATACAGCGCAGCCGGGTAGCCGATGACCAGGGTGGACGCGAGCACGATGAGCCAGATACGGATGGTCGTCCACAGCGCGCCGACATAGGTGCTGCTGGAGAAGAAGGCGACCCAGCTTCTCGTGGTCAGGATCGGCTCGATCTTGAACGTGGTCTGCGTCCAGAACGAGACGTAGAGCATCATCAGCAGCGGCAGCAGCAGGAACAGCGCCATCCAGATCACGCCGGGGGCGATCAGCCAGTATGCCGCTCCCGGCCGCTTGGCGACGGGGACCGTCCGCGTTGGAGTGCCGGCTGCGGCGGGCAAGCTGTCGATAGTCGTCTGCGGCAGAACCGTCATGCAGCGTCACCCGAATACGATCGCGTCCGCCGCCCTCCATGCAAGAGTGTAGCCACGACCGACGTCGAGCGGCTCGGGGCGGCGATGGCTGAGGTGGCTTTCCACCTCGACGATCCGGCCGCCGGGCAGCGCGAACAGGTTGATCACCACCGCGCCGGCATATTCGCTGGCGAGGAACGTCGCCTCGACCATCGCCTCGCCGCCCAGGGGAGGCGCAGCGGTCGGCCGGATCTGCACAAGATCGTGGCGGATCGCATAGTGCGGGGCCGGCGCCGGGACCACTTGACCGGCAATCGGGAAGCTGGCGGCGTTGGCGCGGAACGCACCGCCGTCGATGACACCCTCGAACATGTTGTAGCAGTTCAGGAACCGGGCGACGTTCGGCCCTGCCGGGTGATGATATACGGTCTGCGGCCGGTCGATCTGCGCGATGCGTCCGGTGTCGAGCATGATGACCCGGTCACCCATCGAGAGGGCTTCCGACTCGCTGCCGGTGACGTGCAGGAACGTGGTCCCGAGCTGCTCACGGATGCGGCGCAACTCGCCGCGCATGCGCGCCCGAAGATTGGCGTCGAGCGCGCCGAGGGGTTCGTCGAGCAGGACGAGACGCGGCGCCGTGACCAGGGTGCGCGCGAGGGCGACGCGTTGGCGCTGGCCGCCGGAGATCTGATGGACGGCGCGTCCTTCCAGCCCTTCGAGGCCCACCAGCGCGATCATCGCCTTGACCCGGTCGCGCCGTGTGGCGGGGTCGTCCCTGCCGCCGCCGTTCTTCAGGCCGAAGGCGATGTTGTCGAACACCGTGTAGTTCGGGAACAGGGCGAAGTTCTGGAACACGAAGCCGATGCCGCGACGATGCGCGGGCAGTCCAGACACCAGTTCACCCCCGAGCCAAATCTCTCCTGCGTCCGGCCGTTCGAACCCGGCGATGAGACGGAGCAGGACGGTCTTGCCGGAACCGCTGGGACCGAGGAGCGAGACATATTCGTTGCTCTCAAGCTGCAACGACACGTTGTCGATTGCCGGCTTCGCGCCAAACCGCTTCGAGATGCCCCGCAGCGCGAGCGTCGCGGCCCCATGCGCCGGTATGCTTGAAAGGTCGCCTTGGCCATGCCGATCCGCTGCCTGCGCCATTGGCTCATCTCCCAGGCGTAGGACGACCATCCTGCCGATCCCCGCCACCAATCAGGGCCGATGATAGGAAGACGGCAGGCACCGTCAACTTGGCGGTTGGCCGGGCGTGCCGAAGGTGCCACGATCCGCGTCATGCCCTTGCGTGCTCCCAACTATGACGGTCCGATCATTGATGCGCACCACCATCTCTGGGACTTGGCCGCGGGGCGGTATCCCTGGCTGACGGGCGAAGCCGGGATCACCGCGCTGGGCGACATCACCTACATGCGACGCGACTACCTGCCTGAGGACTACGCGGCCGACATCGGCGGACAAGGCATCGTGGCCTCGGTGCATGTGGAGGCGGTGTGGGACCGCACCCGCAGCCCGGTCGAGGAAACGGCGTGGCTAGCCGCCCTGCCCCGGCCACCCGGCATCGCCGCACGCATCGTCGCCGCGGCGCCGCTCGCGGACCCGAACCTGCCTGAGTTGCTCGACGCCCATGCCGCCTATCCCATCGTTGCCGGCATCCGTGAGACCATCCGCTGGCACCCGGACCCGGCCAAGCGCTGGACGGCGCCGGGCATCGTCAACGAGCCCGCCTGGCGCGCCGGCCTGACGCGCCTGGCCCGATACGGCTGGCTGCTGGAACTGCTGATGAACCCGCACCAGGCGACCGAGGTGGCGGCGCTAGCTCGTGAGACGCCGGGCCAGGTTTTCGTGGTGAACCATTGCTGCACGCCCAATGATCGCGATGCCGAGGGCTTGGCCCGCTGGCGCCATGGCCTGACCGCGATGGGGCGGGAGCCCAACATCCTGATGAAGGTGTCGAACTACGGCGCTTACTCGCCCGAGCGGAGCTTTGAGGCCGACCGGGATACGCTGCGGACCTGCATCGACGCCTTTGGCCCGGCGCGATGCATGTTCGGCAGCGACTACCCCGTCGCGCGCCGCACCATGACCTTTGCGGACCTCGTGCAGCGGTTCCGCGAGGTGGCCGCCGAATACACCGCCGCCGAGCAGCGCGACCTGTTCCATGGCACGGCCTCGCGCACCTACGGCATCCCCGGATAGCACGGGGACCCCTAGCCTTCATCGGGCCTAGCAGCCTGTCCGGCCTCCGCGGGGCAAGACGCTCCTGACGGCAGATCTGCCGGGGCGCATGGCGTGGGGTGTGGGCATCACCCCAGCGTCGAGAACCTGACCCAGGACGGCTGAAGATGGCACGATAACTGCACAACACTCGCGGCCCGCTTCGAGGAACCATCCATGCGTCCATGGCTCATCGCCGCCCTGCTGCTCTCCGCCGCACAGGTCTCCATCAATCAGGCGCAGGCCGCAGGCACGCTGCGGTTCGGCCTCGACTTCGATCTCGAAACCTTTGATCCCGCCCGCAGCGGCTCCTACATCGAGCGGGTGGTCAACACCGCCATGTGCGACCAACTGCTGGACGTGGACCCGCAGCTGAACCTGGTGCCGCAACTGGCCACGAGCTGGGAATTGTCGGCGGACCAGTTGGCACTGACGCTGCACCTGCGTACCGGCGTCATCTTTCAGGACGGCGCACCCTTCGATGCCGAGGCGGTGCGTGCCAACATCGAGCGCTACCGCACGGCACCCTACAGCGCCCGCAGGATCGAGTTGAAGTCGCTGGCTGGCGTAGACGTCGTGGACCCGCTGACGGTGCGCATCCGCCTGTCCGAGCCGTTCGCGCCGTTGCTGGCGCTGCTGGCGAACCGGCCCGGCCTGATGCTGTCACCGCGTATCCTGGACCAGCCAACGGAGGTGATCTCGGCCCACCCGGTTTGCGCCGGGCCGTTCACCTTGGTGGAGCGGGTGGCGCAGGACCACGTCACCCTGCAACGCTTTCCCGGGTACTGGAACGCGGCGAACATCCACCTCGACCGCGTTGAGTTCAAGATCATGACGGACTCGACGGTCCGGCTGGTGAACCTGCAATCGGGGCAGCTCGACATCGCCAACCGGCTGGCTGCGACCGACGTGCCCATGGTGCAGGCGGACAAAAGGCTGCGGGTGGTTTCCTCGCCTTCGATCGGGTTCGAGATGATCTCGTTCAACCTCGGCAACGGCCCGGCGTCCGAGACCCCGTTCGGCAAGGACGTGCGCGTCCGCCAGGCGTTCGCCAAGTCCATCGACCGCGCGGTCATCAACCAGGTCGTGTTCGAAGGCCGCATGATCCCCAACACCCAGACCGAGCCGCCGGGCAGCCGCTACTGGAACCCCGCCTTTCCCGTGCCCCCGCGCGACCTGGCCGGGGCGAAGGCGCTGCTCGCCCAGGCGGGGGTCCCGCATCCCAAGGTGGCGCTCAGCGTGGTGAACAACCCGACCGACGTGCAGGTTGGCGAGGTCATCCAATCGATGGCGGCCGAAGCGGGGTTCGACGTGACGGTGCGCAAGGGCGAATCCGTGTCCCAGACGGACGCGGCGGCGCGTGGCGATTACCAGGCTTATCAGGTGATCTGGAGCGGCCGGCCCGACCCCGACGGCAACCTGAGCCTATGGATGCGTTGCGACACCTCGTTGAACTGGACGGGCTGGTGCAGCAAGCCGATGGAGGCGGCACTGGACCGTGCTGCCGCGACCTCGGACCAGGCAGCCCGCATCAAGGCCTACCGCGAGGCGACCGAGATCTGGATGAAGGACATGCCCTACATGGGGCTATACCACTTCACCTGGTTCTGGGGCGTGACCGATAAGGTGCAGGGGTTCACCCCGCGGCCGGACGGGCTGGTGCGCATGGCCGGCATCTCGATGCGGCCTTGATGGTTGCGGCGGGATCGGCGCCTCAGAGCCAGCGTGGCCACTACGTCCAACTCACGACCGCGTGCAGCCGCCTTCAGGCTACTTTGCATCCTATCCCTTAGGATAAAGCCAATGGCCCCGTGCGCGGCCATGTCAGCCCGGCGTCTGTGCAAGCCGGGCCGGGTCGTCGGCGAAGTGACAGGCGGCGAAGTGCGCTGGCGCGACCTCGCGCAGGTCCGGCCGCTCGGTGGCGCAGACGTCCTCCGCGAGCCAGCACCTCGTGCGGAACGGACACCCCGACGGCGGCTCGATCGGGCTCGGGACGTCGCCGGTCAGCACGATGCGCTTGCGACCGGTCGTCCGCTCGCTGCCCGGCGTCGCGGAGAGCAGCGCGCGCGTGTAGGGCATCCGTGGGTCGTCGTAGAGTTGCTCCGCCGTCGCGAACTCCACCATGCGCCCGAGATACATCACGCCAACCCGGTCGCTGATGTATTCCACGACCGACAGGTCATGCGCGATGAACAGGTAGGTGAGACCGAACTCGCGCTGCAAATCGGCCAGCAGGTTCAACACTTGCGACTGCACGGAAACGTCGAGTGCCGACACCGGCTCGTCGGCGAGGACGAATTTTGGCCGCAGCGCCAGGGCACGGGCGATGCCGATACGCTGGCGCTGACCGCCGCTGAACTCGTGCGGATAGCGCCCGAGGTGTTCGCGCCGCAGCCCGACGACGTCGATCAGCTGCTCGATGCGGGCGTCCCGTTCGTCGCGCGACAGCAATCCTTGCACGATCAACCCCTCGGCAATGATCTGCCGCACCGTCATGCGGGGGTCGAGTGAGCCGAACGGGTCCTGGAAGATCGCCTGGATGTCGCGCCGCACCCGCTTCAGCCGTTGGCGCGGGAGCGTCACCAGGTCCTCGCCCTCGAATAGGATCTGCCCGGATTGCGGGCGCTCAAGCCGTAGGATGGAACGTCCGAGGGTGGACTTGCCGCAGCCCGACTCGCCGACGAGCCCGAACGTTTCGCCGCGACGGATGGTGAACGAGACGTCGTCAACCGCCTTCAGCCACTGCGCGCCGCGCCCGAACCACCCGCCGGCCATTTTGTAGTAGGTGCGGAGGTTGGACACCTCCAGCAAAGGCGAGGCCTCTGCCGTAACCTCGCTAGGCTCAAGCCTCCCAGGACCTGGATGCTTAGTATCGGATTTCAAAGGCTCCGCCTTTGATGGGGTTCCAAGGGGCAACGCCCCTTTGACTTGCTCCACATCAATACAACCAGCAAGCAACACGACGGCCGTCGCCCAGATCGCGAAGACCCGGGTCCACTGAGCAGGCCGTCATCGCATGGGCGCAGCGCGGCTGGAACGGGCAGCCCGGCGGCATCCGCAACGGGTTCGGCACCGCGCCTCCAATCGCGTCCAGCCGGGCGCCGCGCTTGGCCCGGGTCGGGATCGAGGCGAGCAGGCCACGCGTGTAGGGGTGCTTCGGGTCCGCGGTCACCTGGGCGACGCTGCCCCGCTCCATGACCCGGCCGCCATACATCACCAGCACCTGCTCGCAGATTTCCTCGACGACGCCGATGTCGTGAGTGATCAGCAGTACTGCCGTGTTCACCCGCTGCCGCAGGCCGCGGATCAGGTCGAGGATCTGCGCCTGGATCGTCACGTCCAGCGCCGTCGTCGGCTCATCCAGGATCAGCAGCTCGGGCTCGTTCACCAGCGCCATCGCGATCATCACCCGCTGGCGCATGCCGCCGCTGAGCTGGTGCGGATACTCCCGCAGCCGGCGTTCCGGGGCAGGAATGCCAAGCAGCTTGAACAGCGCCAAGGCGCGCGCCATCGCCTCGCCGCGGCCTTGGCTACTATGCGCGAGGAAAGCCTCGGCAACTTGGTCGCCTACGCGGTAGACCGGGTTCAGTGAGGTCATCGGGTCCTGGAACACCAGGCAAACCTGCCGGCCGCGGATACCGCGGATTTCCTGCTCCGACAATCCCACCATATCGCGGCCTTGCAGCAGCACGCGCCCGCCGGCGATGAACCCCGGAGGCTCCAGCAGCCGCATGATGGAGAGCGACGTCACCGTCTTGCCGGACCCGGATTCGCCCACGATGCCGAGGCTGCCGCCACGCTCCAGCGCAAAGCTGACGCCGTCCACCGCCCGGACAACGCCTGAACGGGTGCGGAAATGCGTCTGCAGGCCCTGCACCTCGAGCAAGGCGGCCCCGGGCGCCGTCATTCCGGGCGCTGCACCCGGGTTTCGCCGCCCTGCATCACCAGCCGGACGTCGCCGAGCCGTGCAAGATCATCGAGCGGGTTGCCGCGCACGACGAGCACGTCGGCGATCATCCCCGGGCGCAGCGTGCCGACCGTCTCCTCTACCCCCAGCACGCGCGCTGCAAGCCCGGTGCCGGCGGTGACCGCCTCCAGCGCCGGCATCCCCGCCTGGTGCATCAACTCCAACTCAAGCGGCATGCCTTCGATGGTGGTGTAGCGCCAGCCGGCGTCGGTTCCCGCCACCCACGTCACCCCCGCCTCGCGCATCTTGCCGAACTGCGACATGTTCTCGTCGAACATGCGCAGCCAGCGGTCGAGCGCCACCTGCTCCTCGGGCGAGCGCCGCTCCATCGCCTGCAACGCCCTCAGCATGAAGCCGCCGACCGCAAGCGTGCTGGTGCAGATTACGCCGGACTTGGCGACGCGCGCCGCCGTTTCCGGCACATAGACCTGGCGGCCCGAGCGGTCGGCGATGAAGCCGGCATGCTCGATGCCGTCGAAGCCCGCCTCGATCACCCAGTCGGTGGCCTCGGCGCACAGGCAATGCGCCGTGATCTTGCGGCCGAGACGATGCGCCTCGTCGGCCAGGGCGGCGAGTTCCGCCCGGCTGTAGGACGGCAGCCAGGACATGGTGTTCAACGTGCCGCCGCCGGTCGCCATGACCTTGATGAAGTCCGCGCCGAGCTTGGCCATCTCGCGCACCTTCAGCCGCAGGCCGTCAACCCCGTCCGCCTCGCCGCCGAAATACCAGGTATGGCCGCCGGTGATGGTGATCGGCTGACCGCATGCGAGGATGCGGGCGCCGGTTCCATGGCCCAGTTGCAGCGCGCGCCGCGCGTCGAACACGGTGCTGCGCGCCCCGCCCACGTCGCGCACCGTGGTGATCCCGGCGTTCAGCGCCCGCGCTGCGCACAGCGTCGAGGTGGCCACGAGCACGCCGTCGCTCTCGCGGACTGCGGTCTCAAGCGTCACCCCGTTGCCCGGCAGGTTGAGATGGACATGGGTGTCGATCAGCCCGGGCAGCACGGTGCAGCCGGGGAAGTGCAGCTCCGCAGCACCCTCCGGCACCGCCCCCTCCGGCGCCCGGCCCGAGAATACGTCGCGCACCTTGCCGTCCCGGACGATCAGGACGGCATCGGCAACGGGGGCGGCGCCGGTGCCGTCAATCAGGCGGTCGGCGTGGATGACGGTCGTGTTCACCGCGCTCATTTCTCCATCGCTGCCGCGCCGAAATAGGCGAATCCGCCCCCTGAATATGACAGGCCGGTCAGCTTCTTGCTGGTCATGATCAAATCGACGTTCTGGCGGATCGGCAACTCGATCGCCTGGTCCACGATGATCTTCTGCGCCTGCGCGTAGATCGCCAGGCGCTTCGCCGGGTCGAGTTCCTGCTGACCGTCAAGCAGCAGCTTGGTCAGCGCCGGGTCGGTGAAGTGGCTCCAGTTGAAGTACTGGTCGGGTGTGAACCAAAGGCGCAGCGCGTCCGGATCAACGCCGATATACTGGAGCGGGGTCAGCGACATGTCGCCCTTGATGTTCGCGGCGAGCCAGGCGGGCGTCGCCATCTGCTCCACCGTCGCGTCCATGCCGGCCTTGCGCAGGTAACCCTGGATCGCCTGGGCAAGCAGCGGATAAGAGGTCGAGGTGGAGATGGCGGTGATCTTGAGCGCGAGCCGCTTGCCGCCCTTCTCCCAGAACTCGCCCGGCTTGGTCCAGCCGGCATCCGTGAGCACCGCCGCCGCCTTGGCCGGATCGAACGGATAGGCGTTCTCCAGCCCGGCGTCATACCCGGTCATCCCGCTGACCAGCGGCGTGTTGCTGACCGGGTAGGCCCCGGCATCGGCAAGCTGGACCACGCCCCTCTTGTCCACCGCGTATTGGATCGCCTTGCGGACCGCGATGTCGTCGGTCGGGAAGCTGCCGGCGTTGACCGGCGCGAAGATGCCCATGCCGGTGATCGGCATGGCAACCGAGTTGAAGCGGTTCATCTTACCCAACGCGTTCCAGAACACCCCGGGCACGTCCTGGATCACCTGGGACTGCCCGGCCTGGAACTGGCTGACGCGCGCCTGCCCGCTGCTGACGATCTGGAAGGTGAGCTGCGCGATGTTGGGCGGCCCGGTGAACTTGGTCGCCGGCGGGTTCCACGTGTAGGCGTCGTTGCGCTTCAGCACGAGGCTCTGCCCCGCCTGGTAGCTGACGAAGCTGAACGGCCCGGTGCCGACGGGATGCAGCCCGAGATCCGGCCCATACTCCTTGATGGCCTTGGGCGACTGCATGCCCAGATAAGGCTCGCCAAGTTGCGCCAGCAGCGGTGCATAGGGCGCGCTGCAACTCACCTGAACCACGTATTTGGACACCGCCTTGGCGGTGGTGCACGCCCCGAGCAGGCTCAGCGAAATCTTCGATTGCGTCGTGTTGTCGCCGATGTAGGCGAAGTTCGCCACCACTGCGTCGGCATCGAACGGCGTACCGTCGTGAAAGCTGACCCCCTCCTTCAACGTGAAGGTGTAGGTCTTCTTGTCGTCGGAAATCTCCCACTTCGTCGCCAGGCCCGGCGTGACCTGGAAGTCGGGAGTGAGCCAGACCAGCGTGTCGAACATGTTGATGTTGATCGGCCCGACATTGCGGTTGCCGGTCGTTGCCGGATTCAGCGTGTCGAACGGCCCAGCCCAGCCGACCACGACCTTGGCCGCCTTGTCCGGCTCCGCAAGGGCAGGTTGGGCCAGCAGCGCGGCAAGGCCGACCGCAAGGTATTTCGAGGAAGGACGCGGCAAATCGGTCTCCTTGGGCCAGAGATAGGGGGCTAGAAGCGGGCGAGGGTCGGGTCGAGCTGGTCGCGCAAGCCGTCGCCGATCAGGTTCACGCCAATCACCAGCAACGCAAGAAACACGCCGGGGAACACCGTGATCCACCAGGCGAGCGTGATGTAGTTCTGCCCGTCGTTCAGGATCGCACCCCATTCCGGCTGCGGCGGCTGCACCCCCACGCCGATGAACCCCAATGCGGCGATCCACAGCACGGCGACGCCGAGCCACGTCGTCGTCAGCACGATGATGCCCGGCGAAACATTGGGCAGGATGTGGCGCAGGATGATGCGCGGCGCCCCGGCGCCGAGCGTGACCGCGGCATCCACGTAGGGCAGATGCCGGACCTCGGCCGTCGCACCCTCGACGAGGCGTGCGTAGATCGGCGTGAGCACGACGGCGATGGCGATCACGCCGTTCACCAGGCCCGGGCCGAGCACCGCAGAGACGGTGAGCGCCAGCAGGATGCCGGGAAATGCGAGCATCAGGTCCACCAGCCGCATGATCACGAACCGGACCAGCCCTCCGGCATAGCCCGCGATCAGGCCCAAGGTGATGCCCGCGGCGCCGCCAAGCGACACGACGCAGAAGCTGGCGAGGATGGTCGTCCGGCCGCCATACAGCACCCGCGCGAACAGGTCGCGCCCGAACGCGTCGGCGCCCATCGGATATGCCAGCGAGGGCGCGGCGAAGCTAGCCGTCGGGTCCTGCAGGTTGGGGTCCGCGGAGGTGAGCAGCGGCGCCGCCGCGAGCATCAGGACGAGCAGGCCCGAGATCACCAGTCCGGCGATCAGGCTGCGATGCCGCAGCACGCTGGCCAACGCCCAGCGCTGCGGCGGCAGCTCGTCCGGCGCAGCCACCGCCGACGCATTCTCCGCCGAAGCGTCCGGGGTCATGGCGTCACCGGCTTCCCACTCTCGGGTCGAGCACCGGGTAGAGGACATCCACCGCGAAGTTGCACAGCGCGTAGATGATGGCGATGATCAGCACGACCGCCTGCACCGTGAGGTAGTCCTTCGCCAGGATCGCCTGCACCAGCAGCCGGCCGATGCCGGGCCGCGAAAACACGGTTTCGACGATCACGGTGCCGGACAGCAACTGACCCACCTGCAGGCCGGCTACCGTCAACACCGGCAGCAGCGAATTCCGCAGCACATGCCGCCGGAACACCTGGCTCCGCCGCAGCCCTTTTGCCCGGGCCGTGAGCACGTGACGCTGCGTTTGCGCCTGCACCACGCTTGAGCGTACGAAACGCGCGTTGAACCCGGCGGTGCCGAGCGCCAGCGTGGCCGCGGGCAGCACCAGGCCCTTCAATGAGTCTCCGCCGACAACGTCGAACCAGGGAAGCTGCACGGCGAACAGCAGGATCAGCAGCAGGCCGAGCCAGAAGCTCGGGATGGACATGAAGGCGAGCGCAATGCCCATCGCCGCGGTGTCCAGCAGTTGATTGCGCCGCACCGCCGCCGCCACCCCGATGACGCAGCCGAGCAGCAGCGACACCGACAGGCTGGCCAGCGTCAGCTCGATCGTCGCCGGCATGTTCTCTGCGACCAGCGACGCCACGGATTGCTGCTGCCCATAGGAGTAGCCGAAATCACCGCGCAGCACGTTGCCGAGCCAGATCACGTATTGCGTGGGAATGCTGCGGTCGAGGCCGAGCTGCTGATGCAGCCGCGCGATCAGCGCCGGGTCGCCGGCGTTGGTGCCGAGCATGACCACGGCCGGATCGCCGGGGATCAGGCGGATGATAAGGAACACGAGCAGCGTGACGCCGAACGCCAGCACGACGATGGACGCCAGGCGCCTGAGGACATAACCGCTCATGGCGCGAGGCTAAGCCCTACGCCGCGTCCGGCAAGCCGGTTCCGTGCCTCTTGGATCGGGGTGCGGACGCAGGCTGCCCATCCCGCATGATGGGGTGCTGCAAGCGGCCGGGTGGCTGCAGGAGGCATGCACAAGGCTGCAGCGCCGGTCATGCCGGGTCCTTCGCAACGAAATACGACGCGGCGTCCTCGATGATGGCTGGCTGGCGCGCATTGCTGGTCCGGCGCGGGTCGAAGAACGGCATAGCCAGGAATGCGATGGTCAACTGCAGCAGCGCTGCGTTGCCCCAGCCATGGGCGGCGTGGAGCACGCCGAGCGCCGGCGTGCGGTTCCGGTGGAAGCAACTGCCCGCCATGGTGAAGATCGCCGCGTTCTGCGGCGCCTCGCCGACGCTGGACACGGCGCGCCCAGGGCGCGGCGGAACTGGCATGGCATCCAGGGGTGCTCCGGCCAATGCAGCCAGCCATACCGCTCGTAGTGCGGCGCCGGGCCGGTCACCGCCGCATCGATCAGCTTCGCCTCAGCTGCCATCCCGCTCGTCACCTTGCCTCCGACGGACCCATGATGTCGGCCAAGCGTCAGGCCGGCAAGCGGGTTGAGTGTGTCAAGCTGCTTGAAATCGGGTGTCCAGCCAGAACGCAGGGGAGGCCATGATACGAAGGTCGAGCAGCTTGGAGCCAAGCTCGCTGGGCAACCTGGGCATACCATTGCCCACAACCGGCGTTGATCGAACTCACCCCGCGGGCGCAGCGGCAGGTCGGGGAGCTTGGCGCAGCCTACGTGAGGCTTGAGCGCCCTGGGGCCATGCGTAATCTGGCCGCAGCCGTCGCCGAAGTGGCCCGCTTGATCGAGCGCAGCCCCGTTGCCGGATTGCCAGCGCCCCGATCCTACCCGGCGATGGCGCGGCCGGGCCAAGCCTGGGTCAAGGTCGGTCCTTGTTGGATACGCTACGGCACCCGGACGCCGCTGGTCATCACCGGCGTGTTCTACGAGGCTGCTGACAGCCTCTACCGCGCGTAGCTGCTGCACGCGACAACCTTGGGCATGTTGATGTGAGTCACCGCGCTTTGCATCAGAAGCTCAGGGATGGCGAAGGCCACTGGCATGAAGCCGATCAGTCCTGCCCCATCCAACTGAGAAGAAAACCAGGCGCGGCACAACTCTTGCTCAAACTTCAACCCGTGTCTGTCCAGACCACGTTCCCGGTCCCAGGAGTTTCGCCGATGAACAGCCTTACCCGCCGCATGCTCCTCGCCGGCAGCGGCGCCGCCTTGGCCGCCCCCGCCATCGTCCGGCCGGGCTGGGCCGCCGATACGGTCAAGCTCGGCTGCCTGTTTTCCTCCTCGGGCACGATGGCCAACCTGGAGGGCCGCATGAACTATGTGGCCAGGATGGCCGCGGACGAGCTGAACGCCGCGGGGGGCGTCCTGGGCCGCCAGGTCGAGATCGTCGTCACCAACCCGGCGTCGGACTGGCCGACCTATGCCCAGATGGGCCGCCAACTGCTGCAGGAGCAGAAGGTCGCGGCGTTGCTGGGCTGCTGGACGTCGGTGTCGCGCAAGTCGGTCCTGCCCGTGGTCGAGCAAAGTGACGGCCTGCTGTTCTACCCGCTGCACTTCGAGGGTGAGGAGAACTCCAAGAACGTCGTCTACATGAACTCGCCGCCGTCCAGTTCGGTGCTGCCCGCGGTGGACTACCTGATGGGCGCCGAGGGCGGCAACGCCAAGCGGTTCTTCATGCTGGGCAGCGACTACGTTTGGCCCCGCACCATCAACAAGATCCTGAAGGC
>CAXTCI010000020.1:0-22057 GCA_964242325.1 uncultured Acetobacteraceae bacterium | reverse complement strand
AACCAGAAGTGGCTGGCGGACTGGGCGGCCTATGTGAAGAAGAGCGGCGCGCCATACCGTCCCGACGTCGCGATTGACCCGATGGTGTCCACGTATGACAGCGTCCACCTGTGGGCGCTGGCGGCGAAGAAGGCCGGGTCGTTCGATGTGCCGGCAGTGCGCGCGGCCTTCCCTGGCCTGACGTTCGACGACCCGTCCGGCTACACGCTGACCATGACGGGCGACAACAACTACGTCGGGCGCGGCGTGTTCATCGGCTCCGTTAACGACAAGCAGGGCTTTGACGTGCTCTGGCAATCCAAGGACACGCCGAAGCCGATCCCGTTCAGCCCGGCGTGAAGGCTTGCTGGCGGGCTGGGCTGGCTGGCCTGGCCCTGCTGCTGTGCACACCCGGCAGTCCTGCCTCAGCGCAGGTGCCGCCGGTTGGGCGTGCCTCAATTTTAACCATGCTGTGCAGCGATGGCGGGCAGCAGGTGCCGCAGGCGGTGCGGGCGCTGTTGGACGCCGCCGCGACCGCTCCGGCGTCCGACCAGGCCTGGGGTGCCCGCATCGTGCAGGCGTTCACCGCCAAGGCGCTGCAATGCGCCCCGGACGGCGCCGCATTCCTTGAGGGTGGCCTCAGCGCCGAGACCCTGGTGCCTGCCTCGCCGCCTGACGGCCTTCGCGCGCCGCTGCCGAGCCTGCGCAGCCGCGCCCTGCTGGAACAGGCTGGCGCCGCCCTGGCCCTGTTCACCGCCCCGCGCCCGGAGGCCCGCCTCGCCGCCGTACGCACCCTGGAACGCCGGAGCGACGGGTTGCCCCCTGCCCTGCTGCCGGCCGCCTTGGCGCGGGAAGCCGACCCGGCGGTGCGGGACGCATTGCGGGAAGCCGTCGCCGTCGCCGGCCTGCGCTCCCCGGACCCGGCGCAGCGCGTCGCCGCGATCCGCAGCCTCGGCGCAGACCCATCGTCCGGAGTTGCGGCGCAGCTCGCCGGGCTGCGGGCCGACCCGTCCTATGCTGGGGACCCGCAGGTGCGGGGCGCGTTGGATGCGGAGATCGCCAGGGTGCGCGCCTGGGTGGCGGCCGGGGATGCGCTCGCCCTGCTGTATAACGGCGTCAGCGCCGGCAGCGTGCTGTTCCTGGCCTCGGTCGGGCTGGCGATCATCTTCGGGCTGATGGGCGTCATCAACCTGGCGCAGGGCGAGTTCATCATGATCGGCGCCTACGCCGCGTTCTGCACCCAGGAAGCGTTGCGCGCCTGGGCGCCGGGCCTGGTGGACTGGTATCCCGTGCTAGCGGTCCCGGTGGTCTTTGCCAGCACCGGCCTGATCGGCATCGCCATCGAGGCCACGGTGATCCGGCACCTTTACCGGCGTCCGCTGATGACGCTGCTGGCGACCTGGGCCATCAGCCTATTCCTGGTCAACCTGGTCCGAGTATCGTTCGGCACGCAGAACCTGCAATTCCGCACGCCGCCCTACCTCGCCGGAGGGCAGCGGGTGCTGGGCGACTTCCTGATTACCTGGAACCACCTGGGCGCGATCCTGTTCGCCGCCGCCGCCTTTGCCGCGACTTGGGCGCTGCTGCGCTTCACCGACCTCGGCCTGTTCATCCGCGCGGTGACGCAGAACCGCGGCATGGCCGGCTGCGTCGGCGTGCCGACCCGGCGGATCGACATGCTGGCCTTCGGCTTCGGCGCCGGGCTAGCCGGGCTGGGCGGCCTGGCGCTGTCGCCGATCTACAACGTCAACCCGACGATGGGCAGCGGCTTCGTCATCGACAGCTTCATGGTCGTGGTGCTGGGCGGCGTCGGCAGCCTGTGGGGTACCGCGCTGGCCGCCTTGGGCATTGGCCTGGTCAACGTCGGGATCGAGCCGTTCTATGGCGCCGTCGCGGCGAAGGTCATCGCGCTGCTGCTGATCATCCTGCTGATCCAGTGGCGGCCCGAGGGGCTGATCGCGGCACGGGGCCGCCGTTGATGCGGCTCGACGCCCGCCTGTGCGCCGGCCTGCTCGCGGTGCTGCTGGTGGCGTTGCCGGTGTCCGGCCTGGGCCTCCTGCCCGGCGCCGGGCTGCCGGTGTATGCGGTGAACGCCGCGGGGCAGGTGATGTGCTTCGCGCTGCTGGCAATGTCGGTGGACCTGATGTGGGGTGCTGCCGGCGTGCTCAGCCTGGGGCATGGGCTGTTCTTTGCGCTGGGCGGCTACATCGCGGCGATGCACCTGCTGCGCCGGGCCTATGCCGAGACCGGGGTGCTGCCCGATTTCCTGCTGTTCATGGGGCAGGCCGGGTTCCCGTCGTGGTGGGCCTTTGCAGATTCCCGGCTGCTGACGGTTGTGGCGGTGCTGGCGGTGCCGGCGCTGGTGGCTTTTGGCTTCGGTTACGTGTCGTTCCGGTCGCGGGTGAACGGCGTCTACTTCTCGATCATCACCCAGGCGCTGACCTACACGGCGATGCTGCTGATGTTCCGCAACAACACCGGGTTCGGCGGCAACAACGGGATGACCGGGTTCCGCGGCGTGGCGGGGGTGGCGGCGGGCAGCCCGGCCTATGTCGTGCTGCTGGCCACGCTGTCCACGGGCGCCGTGCTGCTGGCGCTGCTGGCCGGACGGGCGCTGCTGGCCACCCGGTTCGGGCGGCTGCTGACCGCCATACGCGACGACGAGCCCCGGCTGCGCTTCCTGGGTTACGAGACGCTGTGGATCAAGCTCGCGGCCTGGTGCCTGTCCGCCTCGGCTGCAGCGGTGGCGGGGGCGCTGTATGTGCCGCAGGTCGGCATCATCAACCCGAGCCTGCTGGACCCCGCCTTGTCGCTGGAGGTCGCGGTCTGGGTCGCCATCGGCGGGCGGGGCGGCCTGGTGGGCGCCATCCTGGGGGCGGTGCTGGTCAACCTGCTGAAGTTCTGGCTGGCGGGCGCGGCGCCGGAGTTGTGGCCCTTCGTGCTCAGCCTGCTGGTGCTGGGCGTGGTGCTGGCGCTGCCGAATGGGCTGCTGGACGCCCGCAACCGGTCCCGCGGCTGGATGACCGGCATGGCGGCCCGGCGGCCCCTGCGCCTGCCCGGCCAGGCCCGGCCATGACGCGCAATGCGGTCGAGGTTGTGGGGCTGACCGTTGCCTTCGGCGCTTTCGTGGCGATCAACGACCTGACGTTCGCGGCACGGTATGGCGAGGTGCGCGGCGTCATCGGCCCGAACGGCGCCGGCAAGACCACGCTGCTGGACGTGCTGACCGGCAAGTCGCGGCCCCGCAGCGGCCGGGCGCTGCTGGACGGCACGACCAACTTGGCCGGCATGACCGACGTTGCCCGCGTCCTGGCCGGCATCGGCCGCAAGTTCCAGAAGCCAAGCGTGTTCGAGGCGCTGACGGTGCACGAGAACCTGGACCTGGCGCTGCGCCTGCACCGCCGCTCCCTGCTGCGGGAGCTGGCGGCGCCGCGCGCCGGCAAGGAGCCGGCCATCGCCCGCCTGCTGGAGCTGGTCGGCCTGACCGCCCGGCGCGACGCCCTGGCCGGGGTGCTGTCGCATGGGGAGAAGCAGTGGCTGGAGATCGGCATGGTGCTGATCCAGGACCCGAAGGTGCTGCTGCTGGACGAGCCCGTCGCCGGGCTGAGCGATCGCGAAACCGAGCGCACGGCGGAGTTGGTCCGCTCGCTGCGCAGCCCCGGGCGCAGCATTGTCGTGGTGGAGCACGACATGGACTTCGTCGAGCAGGTGGCCGACCAGGTGACGGTCCTGCACGAGGGCCGGACGCTGTTCGACGGCAGCATGGCCGACGCCCGCCGAGACCCCCGGGTGATCGAGGTTTATATCGGCCGATGACCGCATACCTGAGCATCGAGGAGCTGGACCACCATTACGGCAGCGCGCAGAGCCTGCGCGGCGTGTCGCTGGCCATCGAGCCCGGCCAGTGCGTCGCCCTGCTGGGCCGCAACGGCGCGGGCAAGACGACATTGCTGCGCTGTCTGGCCGGACTGTTGGACCCGAGCGGCGGGCGGATGCTGCTGGGCGGGCAGGATTTCAGCGCCTGGCCGTCGCACCGCCGGGCGCGCGGGGGGATCGGCTATGTGCCGCAGGGGCGGGACATCTTTCCCGGGCTGTCGGTCGGGGAGAACCTGCAAGTGGCCGCCAAGGCGCAGGGCGTGCGCGACGGCGCGGTGCTGGACGAGGTGTGTGCGCTGTTCCCCGTGCTGCGGACGATGTGGCGACGGCGCGGTGGCGACCTGTCCGGCGGCCAGCAGCAGCAGCTCGCCATCGGCCGTGCCCTGATGGGTCGGCCGAGCCTGCTGGTGCTGGACGAGCCGACGGAAGGCGTGCAGCCCAACATCGTCAGCGCGATCGAGGCGGCGGTCGCCTCGCTCAAGGGCCGCATCGCGATCCTGCTGGTCGAGCAGTACTACGATTTCGCCCGCAGCCTGGCCGACCGCTACGTCGTGCTGGAACGCGGCGCCGTCGCGGCGCAGGGCGCCGGGGCGGACATGGATCGGGACAACATCAGCCGATACCTTTCGATTTGACGGAGAAACAGCCCATGCCGACCCACCACGAAATCCCGGCGACGCCCGATAAGATGGTCCTCGGCTACCTGGACGCCACGAGCCCGCCGGTGCTGGAGGTGGAGTCTGGCGACACCGTAAAGCTGTATTCCTTCCCGGCCGGCGGCAAGGAGAGCCTGCCCGAGGCGTCGCGCGTCCCGGCCGACTACCTGGCCGCGCTGAACACCCTGCCGGCCGGCGCCGGGCCGCACTTCATCACCGGCCCGGTGTATGTCCGCGGCGCGCAGCCCGGCGATACTCTGCAGGTGGACATCCTGGAGGCCGCGCCGACGATGGACTGGGGCTTCGTCGCCATCCTGCCGCTGCTTGGGACGTTGCCGGAGGAGTTCACGGAGTACGAAACCATCCACCCCGCGATAGACCGCGCCCGCAACGTCTGCACCCTGCCCTGGGGGACGGAGCTGCCGTTGGACCCGTTCTTCGGCATCATCGGCGTAGCACCGCCTAAGGCGTGGGGCCGCTGCGGCTCGCCGGTGCCGCGCGCCTTCGGCGGCAATATGGACAACAAGGAACTGAAGCCCGGCACGACGCTGTATCTGCCGGTGTTCAACGAGGGCGCGCTGTTCATGGCCGGGGACGGCCATGGCGTACAAGGTGACGGAGAGGTGTGCATCACCGCGCTGGAAACCGGGCTGTCCGGCACCTTCCGCCTGACGGTCCGCCAGGATATGCCGGTGGACTTCCCGTTCGCCGAGACCGCCACCCACCTGATGTCCATCGGTCTGGACGAGGACCTGGACGACGCCGCCAAGCAGGCGGTGCGGGAGATGGTCAAGCATGTCTGCCGGCGCACCAACCTGTCGCGCAACCAGGCGTACATGCTGTGCTCGCTGATCGGCGATCTGCGGGTGACGCAGACGGTGGACGGCAACAAGGGCGTCCACATGCTGCTCGCCAAGTCCTACCTTTGAAAATCTGGAGAATGACCATGCGTAAGACCAGTGTTGCCGCCGCCCTGCTGCTGCTTGCGGGGCCTGCCCTGGCGCAGTCCCCCGCGCCGATCCGCATCGGCATCCCGATCGGCCTGAGCGGCGCCAATAGCGTGGTGGCGCCATCCGTGGTGCAGGCGTCCGAGCTTGCCGTGGCCGAGATCAATGCGAAGGGCGGGGTGATGGGCCGTCCGCTGTCGCTGGAGGTCGCCGACGACGGCAGCGGCGCGGCGGGGGCGCAACGGGCGTTCGACAGCCTGGTGTTCCAGAAGAAGGTGGACGTGCTGATCTCGATGGAGACCAGCGCCGCCCGCAATGCCGGGCTGCCGATCGTGACCCGGGGCAAGACGCCGTTCATCTACACCTCGTCGTACGAGGGGCATTCCTGCAACCGCTACATGTATTCCAACGCCTGGGTGCCGGAGCAGCAGGAAGCGCCGGTGATCGACTTCTTCCTGAAGGATAAGGGCGCCAAGACGTTCTTCTTGATCGGCAGCGACTACGCCTTCGGCCGCGGGATGCTCGCCTATGCCAAGACCTACATCGAGTCCAAGGGCGGCAAGGTGGTCGGCGACGAGTATCAGCCGATGGACGCCGGGGACTGGACGGCGATCATCAGCAAGGTGCGTGCCGCAAACCCCGACGCGCTGATCCTGTCCACGGCCGGCGGCGTGCCGAACGTGACGCTGACCAAGCAATATAAGGCCGCGGGCATCACCGCGCTGGTCGGCAACCTCGGCGTAGACGAGGGCACGGCGAAGACGATGGGCCAGGATGCGACGGGCATCTACATCTCGGGGTCGTATTACACCAGCGTGGATACCCCGGCCAACAAGACCTTCTTGGACGCCATGCGTGCGAAGTTCGGCAGCGCGCTGCTGACGCCCAACGACCTGTCGGTGCCGCAGTACGAGGCGATCTACCTGTATAAGGCGGCGGTCGAGAAGGCGGGTGGGACCGGGGCGGACGGCGTCGTCAAGGCGCTGGCCGATGTGACGTTCGACGGGCCGCGCGGCCATAACCAGATGAACCGGGAGCGGCATGCGGCGCTCACGATGTATCTCGGTCAGGTTGAAGCGGATGGCAGCGTGAAGATCCTGCAAACGGCGAAAGACGTGGACCCAGGCGAGCAATGCCCGAACCTGAAGTAGGCCGGTCCGGGCAAGCCGCGGCATGAACCTGCTGCTGGACATCGTGACCACGGCGGCGATCCTCTACGCCGTAGCGCTCGGCCTGCTGATCGTGTTTGGCGTCATGGGCATCATATCGTTTGCCCATGGCGCCATGCTGACGGTGGGCGGCTATGCCGCGCTGCTGGTCACGCAGGCCGGCGCCAACCCTTGGCTCAGCCTGCCGGCGGCGGCGCTGGCCGGGATGTTGGCCGGGGCGGCGATGGAGTGGGCGGTGCTGCGGCCGCTGTATCGCCGGCCGCTGGATGCGATCCTGGCGACCTGGGGGCTGGGCATCGTCATCGGCCAGGTCATCACCCTGGTGTTCGGGCGCCAGGTGCAGTTTGCGCAAAGCCCGCTCTCGGGCGCCGCGACGGTGCTGGGCGAGACGTATTCCCAATACCGGCTGCTGCTGGTGCTGATTGCCGCGGGACTTGGAGGGCTGATCGCGCTGGTGCTGCACGGCACCCGGCTCGGCCTGGTGACCCGCGCGGTGATCGCCAACGAGAACCTGGCGCAGTCGCTGGGCGTGAACAGCGCGCGGGTGCGGTTCGCAAGCTTCAGCCTGGGGTCGGCGCTCGCTTCGCTGGCCGGGGCGCTGGTCGTGCCGTTGTCGAGCGTTGACCCCAACATGGGAGTCCCCTGGCTGGTGGCGGCCTTCATGCTGGTGCTGCTGTCCGGGTCGTCGCTGGTGAGCATGGCGGCGGCGGCCCTGGTGCTGGGGGCGGCGCAGGTCCTGGTTTCTACCTATCTCAACGCCGTGCTCGGCGGCATGACCATCGCCATCCTGGCCGCCATCATCCTACGCATCCGGCCGACTGGCTTCGCCCGTGCGTGACGCGGACGGGACGGAGCCTCGCCCGGCGCGGCGCTGGCTTCCCGCGGCGCTGATCCTGGCCGGGGCGGCGGCTGTGCTGGCCGCGCCGTTCGTGCTCGACACCTACAGCGTCAACGTGCTGACCCGTTCCCTGCTGCTAGCCGTCGCGGCGGTCACGGTGGACCTGCTGTGGGGATACACCGGCATCCTGAGCTTTGCTCAGGCGGCGTTCCTGGCCATCGGCGCCTATGCGCTGGCGCTTGTGTCGTCCAGGATCGGGTTCAATCCGGGCACCGGGCTGCTGGCATTGCTGCTCGGGATGGGGGTGGCCGGAGTGGCGGCGCTGCTGGTGGGCTGGCTGGCGTTCTCATACGGCGCGTCGCCGCTGTATGTCTCGACCATCACCCTCGTGTTCCCCATCGTGTTCGTCCAGCTCATCTTCGCTGGCGGCAACGTCACGGGGTCGAGCAGCGGGCTGTCCGGCTTCGACGTACCGGACCTGGACACCGAGAGCTGGTTCCGCGGCGCCGGGTTGCTGCTGGTCGCGGTGGCTGCGCTGGCGGCAACCGTGGTCCGCAGCGACTTTGGCCGCGTGCTGGTCGCCATGCGGGAGAACGAGGTGCGGTGCCAGTACCTCGGCATCCCCACGGCCCGGCTGAAGGTGTCGCTGTTCGTCGCCTGCGCGCTGGTGTGCGCGGCCGCTGGCTGGGTTTATGCCGGGGCGACGGCCGTGGTGGCGCCGGAGCTGGGCAACTTCGTGTCCGGGACCGAGCTGGTGATCTACACCGCGCTGGGCGGACGGGCGACGCTGGCCGGGCCGATCCTCGGGGCCGTCTCGATTGACGCCATCAGCAACTACCTGAATGGCGCCTTCCCCTTCCTTTGGGCGCTGATCGTCGGGCTGGTGTTCGTGGTGGTCATCGTGGCGCTGCCCGGCGGCCTGCTGTCCCTGCTCCCCCTGCACCGGCTACGCCGTGCGCCTCCGGCCCCCCGCCTGGTGGAGGCGCCGCCCAGCGTCCGGCATAGCGAGGGCCTGGTGCTGCAGGTGGCGGCGCTGGGCAAGCACTTCGGCAGCCTGCAGGTGCTGCAGGACGTGTCATTCATCGCGCAGGCTGGCGACCTGGTCAGCCTGATCGGCCCAAACGGCGCCGGCAAGACGACGCTCATGCGGTGCATCGCCGATGGGCGGGAGCGCAGCGCGGGCGAGGTCCAGGTGGGCGGGCACGGCATCGGGCGGATGCCGCCGCACCGCTGCACCGCGCTGGGCGTCGGCCGCAAGTTCCAAACGGCGTCGGTGTTCGAGACGATGACGGTCGCCGATTGCCTGCTGGTCGCCCGGAGCCGCATCGCCCGGCCATCCCTGTTCCGGCGCACCCCTAGCATCGCCCTGCCCGCCTCCGCATTGGAGGTGGTGCAGGCAACCGGGCTGGCGGACCGCCTGTCCGTCGAAACCCGGCATTTGTCCCATGGGGAGAAGCAGTCGCTTGAACTGGCGATGGTGCTGGCGCTGGAGCCGGCACTGCTGCTGCTGGACGAGCCGACGGCCGGGCTGACGGCGCCGGAGCGGCAGCGCATCGGCACGCTGCTGGCCGACCTGTCGCACCGGCACCGCCTGTGCATCGTGCTGGTGGAGCATGACTTGGACTTCGTGCGCCGCATCTCGTCCCGGGTGATCGTGCTGCACCAGGGCGGCATCGTGCTGGACGGCGGCGTGGAGGAAGCTGTGCAGTCCGAGACCGTGCGGACCATCTATGCCGGGGCCGCCCATGCCTGACCTGCTGCGGGTGGCGGGCGTCACTGCCGGGTATGGCGGCACGATGGTGCTGCGCGACATATCGCTGGAGGTCGGGCCAGGCGAGATCGTGGCGCTGCTTGGGCGGAACGGCGTCGGCAAGACCACGCTGCTGCGCACCGTCGCCGGGTTCGTTTCGCCGCGGACCGGGGGCGTGTTCCTGGATGGCCAGCCCTTGGCCGGGACCCCGCCCTACCGCGTCGCCCAGCGCCAGGTTTGCTACGTTGCGCAGGAGCAGGCGCTGTTTGCGGACATGACGGTGGGGGAGAACCTGCGGCTGGGTGTCCCGCACGACCGGCTGTTCCGTGAGCGCCTGCCGCTGATCGAGCCGCACTTTCCCGTGCTGCTGCGGCGCCTCGGCCAGAAGGCTGGGACTTTGTCAGGTGGGGAGCAGAAAATGCTGCTGATCTCCCGCGCGATCCTGGGGCGGCCGCGGCTGATGTTGCTGGACGAGATTTCCGAGGGCCTGCAACCCTCCGTCGTGGACCGCCTGGCCGGCGTGCTGGCGGCGGAGCGACAGGCGCATGGGACGGCGATGCTGCTGGTGGAGCAGAACGTCGCCTTCGCGCTGGCCGTTGCCGACCGCTTCGCCGTGCTGACGTCGGGGGTGGTGGTGGAACGGGGCGGAGCCGCAGATGCGGGCGCGGCGGCGCAGATCGAGCGGCATATGACGGTGTAGGATGTGGCTCGGCACCTGCGTATGGGCCGGATTGGCGGGGCGGCCATGCCAAACGGACTTCGCTCTGACCATCTCCGTCATTGCGAGGAGCGCAGCGACGCGGCAAGTACCGCGCTGGCGGCCCTAGGCTGCCGCGCCGCAAGCGGCTCGCAATGACGGCTCGGCAACGTGAAGATCATTACAAAAGGCCGTTGGCATCAGCACGGCCCGCACAAGGGATAGACTGACGGGCGGCCTCACCCCGATCCGAAGCGGTTAGCCGATGACGAACTCCCGAATCGCGGCGTTCAGCGCCTCCGGCTCGTCGGCGCGGATGGAGTGGCTGCTGTCCTCGAACACCCGCAGCCGCGAGCCGGCGATCAGGCGGTGTATCTCCTCCGAGAACTCCGGCGGGCAGATCCAGTCGTGCCGCCCGGCCAGGACCAGCGTGGGCACGGTGATGCCGGCGATCTCGGCCCGCAGGTCGAACGACCGCAGCACGCCGTCCGGCCCGAACGCCCGGTTCAACGGCTCCGGCGCGTAGGTAGCCCGGCCGCGGACGGCCGCAGCTGCAGCCGGGTCGTAGCGGCGACTATAGAGCGGCCCCATAGCGGCGTAGTACTCGGCCATTTGGTCCGCCGTCCCGAACGTGCCGGACCACAGGCGCTCACAGGCGAGCTGCTGCCCAGCCGTGCCGTGGTCACGGACGAACTGCTCCGCCCGCGGCATGAACCCGGCATGGGCCGCCGTGACGATCAGGATCAGCTTGCTGACGGCGCCGGGATGGCGGGCCGCGTGGGCCATCGCCACCATTCCACCATAGCTGGTGCCGATGCTGACCACTGGACCCAGCCCGAGGTGACGGCGCAATGCTTCCATGTCCTCGACGTTCTCGTCGAGCGTGTAGCGCGCGGGATCGCCGCGCCCGGAACGGCCCTGCCCACGGTGGTCGAAGTAGATGAGCTGCATCGCGTCGGTGAGCGGCGACATGGCGGGCTTGAAGCCGGTATGGTCGCCGCCCGGGCCGCCGTGGACCACCATGGCCGCCGGGCACTCACGCATCGTGGGACCGTCCGGCACCAGGCCGGCGCCCTCGACATCGAAGTAGAGCGTGGTGTCTCGGACATGGGCGAGCATCGGGCCTCCTGGCAGGACCGGACGACGGGCGGGCTGCCCGGAGTCCAGGCTGTCAGGGAAGCCGCAGGTTGACGGGAAGGCAAGTGCCGGCAGCGCGCCGTCCTTGCCGGCCGCCTTTCTGGCCTGCCTTTCCCGGACGGCATGGTCCTTCTGGAGCCCCTGCAATGCCAGGCGGAAGCACATGCCGGGGCGCAGCCGTGCCCCGGCTTACCCGCTGCGGCGCACTCTTATACCAATCGCCGTTTGCTTTGACCTTGTCTGGCGTTGGCGGTCTTGGCAGGGCGGACAACCTTTAGCGCTTTCGCTCATAACGCAGTGCTGCGGTGCGGCGTATGGCGCTTCGCTTATACGCCCTACGAGGCTTACCGGGAAATGGTCAGAGCGGATGGCGGTTGGTGTTACAACGCCGCTTCCACCACCCGCTTGGCCTCGGCAAGCGCGGCCAGCAGGCGGTTCATGCCGCGCATCAGCTCCACTCCGGCCACCCGCCGCATATGGTCGTCCTTGTAGCCCGGCAGCTCCGCAGCAACTGCGATGGTGGGCAGCGGCGGCACGGTGTAGGCGGGGTCATGCCGGAAGCGCGGCTCGCGCGTCGTGTTGACCGGCACCAGGATGCGCGACAACCGCAGCAGGGCCTCGTTGCGGCGGGCAGGGTCGGCGCCCTCAAGTGCCGGGAGGGCCGTCTTCAACGCTTCGACGGCAGCCGTGCAGGCGGACAGGTCGGCGAGGCCGTCCGAGGCGGATTGGTAGCGGGCGATGGTGGCCAGGAACTCGTCACAGGTCGCGGCCCAGTCGTAGGGCAGCACCTCCGCATTGGCGAAGCGCAGCGCGGCCAGGAGGTAAATCCGCATGTCCGTCAGCAGGATCGCGGGGTCGGCGATCTCCAGGGTGTCGTTCTCGGTATGCCAGGCAATGTTCGCACCGCAGCCGGACACGTCGTAGTAGCCTTTCTCCTGCCGCAGCGCGTCCGGCATGGTGGAGCTGAGCATGAACAGGCTCGGCAGCCCGATGTTGTTGAAGCTGTAGTCGCCAGCCTGCGGCGGGCGGTGGATGCCGATGTCGGCGCCGGGCACCACGTCGCGGATCGCCGCCGTGGCGATGCCCGCGCTTTCGGTGAAGGCGCGGGTGTCGTGGTAGCTGGTGGCCCAGCGGCAGCCAGGACTGTCGCAGTTGATCTGCGCGACGCAGCTGCGGTTCAGGTCCAGCGCGAAGCGGTCGGCAAACCAGGTTGACCCGGCATACCGCCCTGTCGAGTGCCCCGGCCACCACGCCAGCTTCACCGAGCGCCGCAGACCCGCCCGCCCCTGCCACAGCACCCGCCCGAGTTCCAGCAGGGTGGCGTCCCCGGTCGCGTTGTCGCCCACGCCCACCTCCCAACTGTCGTAGTGGCCGTGGACCAGGACGAACCGCTCCGGCTCCTGCGTGCCGGGGATGGTGGCGACGGGGATGGCCTGGGCAAACCAGCCCTCCGTCAGGTCGGTGCGTATGGTGGCCTCGCCGCCGGATGCAGCCAGCGTCATCAGGCGTTGGCCGTCCGGGTTGTTCACGGCGACGACGGGAATTTTGGGCTTGCGCGGCAGGTCGGCCAGGTCGGGGCTGCCCCAGATGGTGGTGCAGGTGCCCCAGTGGATGTCCACGCCGGGGTTCACGGCGATCAGGCCGATGCCGCCCCATTCCTCGATCAGGCTGGTCAGCGCCGGGTTGCCGAAGCCCGGCATGACGACGATGTTGCCGGCGACCAGGCGGCGCACCTCCTCGACCGAGCCGATGCTGCCGCCGAACAGGGTGGCGACATCGCGGTTGTAGCTGCGCAGCGCCTTGGGGTTGGCGTCCAGCCGTACGAGCTTGCCGGTTCGGCCTTCGGGCACGGAAAGCGAGGACGACGGCGGCTTGGCGCGGTAGGTGGCGCCGCCGGCGGATACGGAGGCGGATTGCGGGATGGACAGGTAGATCTCGGGCCGATGCACCTCCACCGGCACTCCGGCGCCGCGCAACTTTCGCACGATCACCTCCGCAGCCCGGTTCACGTCCTCTGGTTGCCAGCGGTGCATGGTGGCGAAGGTTTCGACCAGGCTCCAGGGAAGGTCGAGGGAGACTTGGTCGAGGAAACGTCCTTCGGCTTCGCTGACTGCCATCGCCATGCTCCGTTATGCCGACGGAAACGCAGCACCGATGCCCCACCGGCGCAATCCTTCTCCCTCTCCTTCCGGGAGAGGGTCGGGGTGAGGGGGTGGGCAAAGACCATGCTATCCAGAACCGGGCCTGAGTTCCTTTGGCTCGGGCATTGCCCGGCTCCGCAGCCAAGATCCCCTCACCCCGGCCCTCTCCCGGAGGAAGAGGGAGAGGGAAGGAGCGGCTTGCTGGTGCAGTCCTGGGCGTGTTGAATGGGTGCAGTGCACAAACAGGGGGCCACCTGAATGAAGCAGTTGCTTGCCGTGCTCGGCCTGTCCGCCTGCGCCGCATGCCCGGCCTTCGCGCAGCCAGCAGGCGACGCGGTGCGGCCCCTGGTCATCCTGACGCAGCCGCAGGCGACCTCCCCGCAGGAGTACCAGGCCGCCGAAATGGTCGCCGACGCCTGGAAGTCCCTGGGCTTGCAGGTGCAGGTGCGACCGCTGCCGGGCCAGCAGTTCAACCAGATCGTCTGGTATGAGCGCGGGCGCTGGGACGCCACCACCTGGCAGATGGGCGGGCGGCCCGAGCGCAGCGACCCCGACGAGCTGACCTACAACCTGTTCGTGTCGGCCAACATCGCCAACGGCTACGACTTCGTTGGCTACAACAACCCCGAATACGACCGGTTGGCCCAGGCGCAGCGAGAGGAGCTGGACCTGCCCAAGCGTCAGGCGCTGATCCGGGAAGCGCAGGAGCTGATCAACCGGGACCAGCCCTATGCCTTCCTGGTGCATCCCAAGAACCTTGTCGCCTTCAACAAGGCGGTCTGGGACGAGGGCAGCACCGTGCAGCAGGCGGGCATCGGCATACGCAACTTCTGGACCTGGATCGGCCTGAAGCCGCGCGGCGCGCAGCGGGACGTGGTGCTGAACTCGGTGGCGCCGCCGACCAACCTCAGCCCGTTCAACATCCCCGGCGTCCAAGGGTCATGGGCGACGGAGCTGGTGTGGGACCGGCTGATGCGGATCGGGCCGGACGGCCTGCCCCGGCCCTGGGCGGCGGAGTCCGTCACGCGTCCCACGCCCACCACCGTCGAGGTCACGCTGCGCCCCGGCATGATGTGGCATGACGGCCAGCCCGTCACCATCGAGGACGCGGTGTTCAGCCTGCAGGCGCCGGGCTTCGGCGACAAGTCGCCGATGTATCGCCCCTTCGTCGCCAACATCGCCAACGTGGAGGCGACGGGGCCGATGAGCCTGCGGATCACGCTCAAGCGGCCAGATGCGGCGTTCCTGGTCAGCTCCTTGTCCAAGCTGAACCTGGCGCCGAAGCACATCTGGGCGCCGATCTTCGAAAGCCTGAAAGACAAGCCGGAAACGGCCGAGAGCATCATGGAGCCGCTGCCCATCGGCTCCGGGCCGTTCAAGTTCGTATCAGTGAAGCTGACCGACCAAGTGGTGCTAGAGGCCAACCCGAACCATTGGGCCAAGCCCGCCGTCAATCGCTGGATCATGCGGATCACGCCGAACATCGAGTCCACTCTGGGGGCAATGCGGAGCGGGGAGATGAACTTCCTGACGGATTATACAGGCGACCCCGAGCTGCTGGCGGACTTAGCCAAGGCGTCGCCGGACGTGGAGGTGTCGGACGCGCTGGACATTGGATTCCGGTTCGTCGGCTATAACAACCGCCGGCCGCCGTTCAACAACGCTGCTTTCCGCCGGGCGCTATCGGCCGCGGTGGACCGGGAGGCGATTGCGGCGGATGCGTGGGGCGGGGCGGCGGTGCCGTCCAACTCCTGGATTTCGCCGGCGCTGGCGTTCTGGGCGGCGCCGGGCATTGACAAGCAGGTGCCCGGCGGCACGGCCGAGGCTGCGAAGGCGATGCTGAAGGAGGCCGGCTACGTGCTGGTCGGCGGGCGGCTGCACTACCCGGTGGGCGTGAAGGAAACCACGGCAGCATTCCAGTGATGGCGGCGCCTGGGTTGCCGCGTGGCTGTGTCCCTCGCGATGACGGCTACGGAGTCCGGGTCGCTTAGGATGGGCTGCTGATGGCGCGACGCCTGATGGGACGGCTGGGCCACTTGGTGCTGGTGCTGTGGGCGGTGACCAGCCTGACCTTCGTGCTGTTCCGGCTGATGCCGGGCGATCCGACGCTGAACTTCCTGTCGCCATCGTTCTCGGAGGAAACCCGGGCGGCGCTGCTGCGGAGCTTCGGGCTGGACCGCTCCATCCCCGAGCAATACGTGATCTACATGGGCAACCTGCTGCGGGGCGAGTTCGGCATGTCGTTCCTGCAGGGCAAGCCGGTGGCAAGCCTGCTGGCGGAGGCGCTGCCGAACACGGTCGTGCTGACGCTCGTGTCGCTGGTCCTGGCCTATGCGGTCGGGATCGTCGGCGGGGCGTTCCTGGCGTTCCGCCGGGGCGGGGCGGTGGAGGCGGCGGCGATCCCTGCGGCGCTGGCCACCCGCTCGGCGCCGGAGTTCTGGCTGGGGATGCTGCTGCTAGCGGCCTTGTCGTTCCAGGCGGGGTGGTTCCCGACCGGCGGCGCACTCAGCCCGGGGCGGGAGATGGGCGGGTTTGGGGCGAGCCTGGCGTCGCCCGATTACTGGTGGCACCTGGCGCTGCCGGCGCTGACGCTGGTGCTGTATCAGCAGGGCCTGCCGCTGCTGCTGATGCGGGCGACGATGCTGGAGGTGCTGAACGACGAGTTCATCACTATGGCGCGAATGAAGGGCCTTTCGCGCTGGTCGGTCGTCATGCGCCATGCCGCGCGGAATGCGTTGCTGCCGGTCGTGACGGCCTTCGCGCTCGGTCTCGGCTCCAGCATGGGCGGCAATGTGGTGGTGGAAACCGTGTTCGCCTGGCCCGGCATCGGCCGCCTGCTGGTGCAGGCGGTGCAGAGCGCCGACTACCCGCTCGCCCAGGGCGCCTTCATCGTGATCGCCGCCGTGCTGGTGACGATGAACGCGCTGGCGGACCTGGCTTACTCGCTGCTCGATCCCCGGGTGGGCCGCCATGCGCGGGGTTAGGCGCATCGCCAGCTTTCTAAGGCACGAGCCGTTCGCGGCGGTGGGGGCGGCGATTTACCTGGTGATCGCACTGATGGCGCTGCTGGCGGACCGCATCGCGCCTTATGATCCCCGGGCTATCCTGAAGACGGGTGCGCGGGTAGCGCGTTACCTGCCGGTGTCGGACGCGCACTGGCTCGGCACCACGTCCAGCGGGCGGGACGTGCTGAGCCAAGTGATCTACGGCGCGCGGGCCGCGCTTGCCGTGGGCCTGACAGCGGCCGTGGTGGTCGTGGCGGTCGGGACGCTGTTGGGGCTGCTGGCGGGATACCTTGGCGGCTGGGTGGACCGGGTGGTGCGTTGGCTTGCCGACGTGGTGCTGGGACTGCCGTTCCTGCCCTCCATGCTGGTGCTTGCCGCACTGACCCGGCCGGGCACTGGCGTTGTCATCACCACGGTTGCCGCCCTGCTCTGGCCCAATACGGCGCGGGTGATCCGGGCGCAGGTGCTGAGCCTGCGGGAGCGGGCCTGGGTGGAGGCGGCGCACGTCACCGGCTGTTCAGCGCCACGGATCATGTTCGTGCACATCCTGCCGCAGGTGCTGCCGCTGGCGGCGCTGTACGGCTCGGTCGCCATCGGCTGGGCCATTCTGGCGGAGGCGTCGGCGAGCTTCCTGGGCTTTGGCGACCCGCAGACTGTGAGTTGGGGCGTCATGCTGCAGGACGCCTATGCCAACCAGGCGTTGTCGCGCGGCGCCTGGAACTGGTTCGCCCCGCCGGGGGCGGCCATTATGGCGATGGTGCTGGCGGGGTTCCTGATCTCGCGCGGGTCGGAGAAGCTGCTGTTCCCGAAGCTGGCGGACGCATGAGCCTGCTTTCGGTCCGGGATTTGCGCGTGACGTATGGCGGCGCGGTGCGGGCGGTTGACGGGGTGGACCTGGAGGTGCCGGCCGGGTCCATCACTGGGCTGGTGGGGGAAAGCGGGTGCGGCAAGTCAACGCTCGGGCGGGCCTTGATGGGCGTGCTGCCGGGTGGAGCGCGCATCGTCGGTGGGCAGGTGGTGTTCGAGGGGCAGGACCTGCTGACCCAGCCGGAGGCCGCCCGACGTGCGCTGCGCTGGCGGCGGATCGCCTTTGTGCCGCAGGCGGCGATGAATGCGCTGGACCCGGTGCAGCGCCTGGCGGCGCAGATGCGGGAGGTGCTGACCGAGCGTGGCGGCCTGTCCCGTGCGGCGGCGGCCGTGCGTGCGGCGGAGCTGTTCGAAGCGGTGGGGATTGATCCCGCCCGCCTGGCCGACTACCCGCACCAGTTCAGCGGCGGCATGCGGCAGCGCGCCTCTATCGCCCTGGCGTTGGCGCTGCACCCCGCCCTGGTGATCGCCGACGAGCCGGTGACGGCGCTGGACGTGATCGTGCAGCGGCAGGTGCTGGACCTGCTGCGCGGGTTGCAGGCGCGGCTGGGCCTGACGGTGCTGCTGGTGACGCACGACATCGCCGTGGTGGCCTATGCCTGCGACCGGGTGGCGGTGATGTATGCCGGGCGCATCGTGGAGGCCGGGCCGGTGGCCGACGTGCTGGAGCGTCCGCTGCATCCGTACACGATGGGGCTGACCCATGCCTTCCCGGACATCACCGGCGATGAGGCGGCGCTGGTGCCGATCCGCGGGGCGCCGCCGTCGCTGCTGGCGCCGCCGGGTGGGTGCAGGTTTGCGCCGCGTTGCCCGTTCGTGGAAGCGCGGTGCCGGGCGGAGTATCCGCCGTCGCGGGAGCATTCCGGGGAGCACGTGACGGCATGCTGGCGGGCGGAGGAGGCTGTTGCGCTGCGGGCGCGCGCGGCCCAGCCTGCGACTTGGCTGGCCGCATGATGCTAGGATGCGCCGGGACCCCAGGTTGCTGCACGTTCCGAAAGACCACTCCCTTCTCCTTCTCCCTCTGGGAGAGGGTTGGGGTGAGGGGGTCTTTGGGTGCAATCCTTGCCGGTGGACGGGCGGCGTTCCAGTGGAACCGGAGGTGCCCCGCTCCGCAGGCAAGACCCCCTCACCCCGACCCTCTCCCGGAGGGAAAGGGAGAAGGACGCAGCCCGCTGGCATGCGGAGTGGACTTTTGGATATTGGATGGCTGCCTGGATGTGGCCTCCGTAGCGGCGTCATGGCGGCAACCGCAGCCATGACACCGCTGCTGCAAGCCGAGGGCCTGTCCAAGACGTTCGGCCCCCTCGGCGGGCTGCCTGCGGTGGATGGTGTCAGCCTCGCCGTGGCGCCCGGCGAGGCGGTGGGGATCGTCGGGGAAAGCGGCTGCGGCAAGACCACCACCGCGCGCATGCTGCTGCGGCTGGAGGACCCAACCGAAGGGCGTGTCGTCTTCGACGGACAGGACATCACCGCCCTGCACGGCCGGGCGCTGCTGCCGTTCCGGGCGCGGGCGCAGCTTGTGTTCCAGAACCCGTTCGACGCGCTCAATCCCCGGTTCACCATCCGCCGGGCGCTGACCGAGCCGCTGCGGAACTTCGGCGTTCCCGTAGAGGAACATGCCGGGCGCATCGCCGGGGCGCTGGCCCGAGTGCGCCTCGGCCCTCCCGAGGCCTGGCTGGACCGCCGCCCGCACGAGCTGTCCGGCGGGCAGTTGCAGCGGGTGGTGCTGGCGCGCGCCCTGATCCCCGGGCCGCGCCTGATCGTGGCGGACGAGCCGGTTTCCATGCTCGACGTGTCGGTGCGGGCGGAAATCCTGAACCTGCTGCGGGAATCGCGCGACGCGCTGGCGCTGGCGGCCATCTATATCAGCCACGACCTCGCCCTGATCCGCTACGTGTGCGAGCGCACCACCGTGATGTATCGGGGCCGCATGGTGGAGGATGGGCCGACCGCGGCGCTGATTGCTGCCCCGGCGCACCCCTACACCACCGCGTTGGTCGCGGCCGTGCCGGTTCCGCGCGTCTTGCAGAACCGGGAGGCGCTGCCGATCCGCGGCAGCCTGTCGGACGCGCCACCACCGCTGCCGGGCTGCACCTTCCGCAACCGCTGCCCGCACGCCATGCCGCGCTGCGGCGTGGAAACGCCAGTCCTGCTCGCCATAGCACCCGGCCGCCGAGCCGCCTGTCACCTGCATGGAGCCATGCCATGACCACCTGCGACCCTGTCACGCTCGAAATCATCCGCGGCGCCATCCGCGCGGCGCAGGCGGAGATGGAGGCGCTGCTGGAGCGCACCGCAATCTCCGCCTTTATCCGCGAGAAGAAGGACTTCTACACCGCGCTGTTCGACGCGGAAGGGGTGATGGCGGTCGGCTCCAACGTGCCGATCTTCGGCGACATCACCGGGCCGGTGTTCGAGCACTTTCCTATCGAAACGGTGCGGCCGGGCGATCTTTATTGGTATAACGACTGCTATGGCAGCCGCGGCGCGGTGTCGCACTCCAACGACCAGGTGTTCCTGGCGCCGGTGTTCCATGGGGGGCGGCGATGCGCCTTCGTGATGGGGTGGGCGCACTTCTCGGATATCGGTGGGCTACGGCCCGGCTCGATCTCGCCGGATGCGACCGACATCTTCCAAGAGGGCATCATCATCCCGCCCACCAAGCTGATCGCGGCGGGGGTGGTGAACACGGCGGCGCTGGAAATCTTCTACCGCAACTCCCGCTATCCCGCGACCTGCCGGGGCGACACCCGGGCGTTGATGGCGAGCGTGGAGCTGGGCGTGCGGCGGATGGCGGAACTGGTGGCGCGGTTCCAGCCCGATGTCCTCGGCGATGCGTTGCGCCAGTTGCTGGCGCGGACCGAGGCGCTGGTGCGGCGGCGGCTGCGGGACACTTTCCCGGTGGGCACGCACCGATTTACGGACTCGATTGATGGCGACGGGCACGGTTCGGGGCCGCTGCACATCCGGTTCGCGCTGACGCGGACCGAGGACGACCGGTTCATCTTCGATGCGTCGGACACGGACGACCAGGCGCCGGGGCCGGTCAACTACTTGATGAACAAGGACGTGCCCGGCACCGCCTTCGCGCTCTACTTCCTGGGTGGCGACCCGTCGCAGGTATGCAACGCCGGGGGCTCGCGGGCCTTCGATGAGGTCATCCTGCGCGAAGGCTCCTTGCTGCGGCCCCGCTTTCCGGCGCCGCTGGGGATGCGTGGAATGACGATGATGCGGGTGCTTGCGGCGTTGAACGGGTTGGTGAACGCCGCGGGCACGCCGGCGCCGGCGGCTCATGCGGCCTATGTCATCCTGTTGATGCGCGGCCAGGCCGGGGGGCGGCCGTTCCTGCTGTCGGACGGGATCGGCGTGGGGTATGGCGCGCGACCGGACGAGGACGGGCTGGATGCGGTTTACTTCGTGGCGCAGGAGAACTACCCGGTCGAGTTCCTGGAGCAGGGCTACCCAGTGCGGCTGACGACCTACGGCATCCACCGGGACAGCGGCGGACCCGGCGCCTGGCGCGGCGGCTGCGGCATCGTGCGCGAGTACGAGGTGCTGGCGGAGGACGCCGTGCTGGCGGTCCGCATGGACGGGGTGACCAACCCGCCCTGGGGCGCCGCGGGCGGCCTGTCCGGTGGGTCGCCGCGGGCCGTGGTCAATCCGGGGACGGCCGGAGAGCGCGTGCTGGCGCCGCTGTCGGACGGCAACCGGCTGCAGCGTGGTGACATCCTGCGCATCGAGACCGGAGGCGGCGGCGGACGCGGCGATCCATTCGACCGCGACCCAAACCTGGTGCTGCGGGATATCGAGGAGGGCTACGTGTCGGCAGAGGCGGCCCGGCGTCGCTATGGCGTTGTGGTGCGGGACGGTGCCGTGGACCTGGCCGCGACGGCGGCCGCGCGGGGACGTTCCGTCGTCCTGAACCAGTTGGGACACGCCGATGCCCTCGCCTGATGTGACGCAACGGAACAGCCTGCTCCCTCTCCCTCCGGGAGAGGGCCGGGGTGAGGGGGCGGGCAAGCACGGTCCCTACCGAAGCGAGGCTGCGTCCATGCTGCATCGCCCGTTCCCCACTCCGCAGCCAGGCCCCCCTCACTCCGACCCTCTCCCGGAGGGAGAGGGAGAAAGGGTAGGGATTGATGCCAGGCTTGCCCTTGCGGTGGACATTGGCGGGACGTTCACCGACGTGACGTTGCAGGACCCCGCAACCGGCCAGGTCTGGCGCGCGAAAGTGCCCAGCGTGCCCGCGGACCCAAGCCGCGCCTTCATCGCCGGGATGCAGGCTGCCCTGTCCCTGGCCGGAGCGCCGCCGTCCGCCATCGCCCGAGTGCTGCACGGCACCACGGTCGCCACCAACCTCATCCTGGAAGGCAAGGGTGCGAAGGCGGCGCTGGTGACGACCGCCGGGTTCCGCCATGTCTTGGATATCGGGCGGCAGGACATCCCGCGCAGCGCCAACCTGTATGCCTGGCGCAAGCCGCGGCGGCCGGTGCCTGCGTCGCGCGTGTTCGAGGTCAACGAGCGGATCGGACCCGGCGGCGACGTGCTGCTGCCGCTGGACGAGGCGGGCGTCGCCGTGGCGGCGGAAGCCTGCCGGCGTCATGGCGTGCAGGCCGTGGCGGTCTGCCTGCTGCACGGCTTCGCCAACCCCGTGCACGAGCGCCGGGTCGTCGAACTGCTGCGCGCTGCCCTGCCCGGCGTTGCGGTGACGGCGGCGACCGACGTGCTGCCGGTGGTGCGGGAATACGAGCGGACCCTGGCCACCATCCTGAACGCCACCGTGATGCCGCCGGTGTCCACCTATGTCGGCCGCCTGGCCGGGCGGCTGCGGGAGGCCGGGGTCCACGCGCCGTTGATGCTGATGCAATCCAACGGAGGCGTCGCCGGGGTGGCGGCGATCCGGCGCGCCCCGGCGCTGACTGCCCTCTCCGGCCCGGCGGCTGGCGTCGTGGGCGCTCGGGCCGTGGCTGCGGCGGCGGGCATCGCCGACCTTAT
>CAXTCI010000019.1:28383-41233 GCA_964242325.1 uncultured Acetobacteraceae bacterium | reverse complement strand
TCGTTACCCGCGGCCGGCACGATCCGTGCGTCGGCATACGGGCGGTTCCGGTTGGCGAGGCGATGGTGGCCTGCGTCCTGGCTGATCACCTGCTGCGGCATCGCGCCCAGGTGCCGGACCGCTCCATGGTTTCGCGAAACTGAACGCCCTGCCCCCCTCATCACTGTTGCCGCCGGCTGAGAAGGATGACACCTTCCCGGCTCAGATGCAGCCGTTTGCCGAACCGCTCGACAAGGCCGCCCTCGATGCGTTCATCGAGTGCGTTGGCGTGCGCCAATGGCGCGACCGGATCGAGGCGTTGCGCGGCCGGGCGTTGCCGGGTACCCGGACCGGGCGGCAGGCACAACAGCGCCATTGCATCGAGTTTGCGGTGGAGCGGCTGCGCCGAACCACGCCGGACCGGCCGCTCAGCTTGGCGGAACGCTGGATTGCTACCCATGCCGCGGCGGCTGCGACCCTGTTTGAGGACCTGACCAACGCCGGGCGGCTACGTTTCTGCGCGCTGCTGCGCTCAGCCCTGGTGGATGGGGAGTGCCTGGTGCCGACCTTCCACCTGCTGCGGACGGCGGCGCTGCAGCGGCATCGCGGCTTCGATGTTTCGTTTGCCGGGCTGGAGGATGCGGCGCCGTTCGACCTATTGATCCATCGCGACGGGATCGAGGCGGAGGTGGCCTGCGACACGGTGTCTGCCGAAGAAGGGCGGGGCGTGCATCGCGGGGCGTGGTTCAGCCTGGTGGACCGCATGGATCCGGAGCTGCAGACCTGGCTGCGCGCCCATCCCGGCCGTTATTTGCTTAAGATGACGCTGCCCCAGGGGTTGCGTGGGCCGGAGGAGGAGGGCGGCGACCTGCTCGGGCGGTTGCATGACCGCATTACCGCCATGCTGAAGCAGGCGCGGCGTAGCGATGGGGATGAGGCGGCGATGCTGCGGCTTGATCCGCTGATGCTGGCAGCCGCGCAGGCCGACGAGCTGGGCTTGATGCCGCGGCTGCGCCAGGAGTTCGGGCCGGAGGCGCATTTGGCCGTGACTGCGGCCGGCGGCGGGGTGTTCGTGATGGCCGCGCGGGCTGGGCAGCAGAATGAGGTTGCGGTTGCTGTTCGACGCCGGATGGCTGCGGTTGCACCGGCTCGGCTGACTGGCACACGGCCTGGCATCCTTGCCATGTTCGTTGAAGACACCGACCGCGCGGAGTGGCGCCTGCTGCGGGAGCGGCTGGAGCTGGAAGGGGAAGCCCGCCAGTTCATGACCAATCCCGAGGCTCGCAGCGTTGTTGCCGTGACTTGCGCCAGCCGACTGGAGTTGTTTGGCCTGCCGGAGCCGGATGCGGCACCGCATGGCGAGTTGCGGTTCCGTAACCCGGCGCATCCCGCGGCCAAGGCGGCGGCCTTGGCGCCGGCGGTCCTTTCGTTGATGTGACCTAGGTTACTGCGGAACCGTCATACGGTTGCCACGTTTGTTCCCGCCAATGTGCCGGTCTCAGGTGGAAGCAACTATGTCCAATGCCGACCTTAACGATAAGCTGGATGAGCTTGACCGGATCTTGAACGACCCGGAGGTGCCGATGGAGCCGGCGCGGGTTTGGTCGCTGCTGGCGGAGATCGCCGGGCAAGAGGGAACTGAGTAGCCGGGGCTTGGGTGAGCGGGTGCGGGAGATCAAGGCGAAGCTGATGGAGACGCTACTTTAGCCGGGCTGCGATCAGGAACTCCTTGTTGCCCTCTGGGCCGGTGATCGGGCTGTCGGTGATCCCCAGCACCGTCCAGCCTGGCAGGGCCGCCCACCAATCACGTACCCGGGCGCAGACGGTTCGGTGGATGCCGCCGTCCCGGACGACACCACCCTTGCCGACCTGGCTTGGGCCGGCCTCGAACTGCGGTTTTATCAGTGCCACCGCCCAGGCTCCGGGGGCGCACAGGGCTAGCGGCGCTGGCAACAGGGTTTGCAGGCCGATGAAGCTGGCGTCGCAGACCAGGGCCTGCACCGGGTCTGGCACCTGTTCCCGCGTCAGGTAACGGGCGTTGGTCCGTTCGTGCACAACTACGCGCGGGTCGGTACGCAGGGACCAGGCGAGCTGGCCGTGGCCGACGTCCACTGCGTGGACGCGGGCGGCGCCGTGATGCAGCAGGACGTTGGTGAAGCCTCCGGTCGAGGCGCCGACGTCTAGGCAGGTTAGGCCTTCTGGCTTTAGTGCGAAGGTTTGCACGGCGTGGTCGAGCTTTAGGCCGCCGCGGGATACCCAGGGGTGGTCCTGGCCGCGTACCTCCAGCGCCGCGTCGTCGGGCATGGGGTCGCCGGCCTTTTCGACCCGGCGGTCACCGGACCAGACCTTGCCTGCCAGGATTAGCGCCTGGGCGCGGGTGCGGCTTTCGACCAGGCCACGGTCCACTAGGAGCTGGTCAGCGCGCCGTTTGGGCACGGGGGCGGCTGGTGGACGGGAGGGTGGGTTCCGGGGGAACGGTTTGTGCGGCGCGGGGCAAGCGAGACCCCCTCACCCCGGCCCTCTCCCGGAGGGAGAGGGAGACGGAAGTGTTAACTTTGCCTGGCGACGACATAGGCGGCTAGGGAGCGGAGACGGTCGGCGCGGTCGCCGAAGGCCGCGAGGTGGCTGGCTGCCTGGGTTGCCAGTGCTTCTGCCTGGACTCGCGCTCGGTCCACGCCGAGCAGCGCTACTAGGGTCGCCTTGCCTGCGGCCTCGTCCTTGCCGGCGGTCTTGCCGATGCCCTCGGTGGTGCCCACCGCGTCCAGCACGTCGTCGGCGATCTGGAACGCGGCGCCGAGGTCGCGGCCGTATGCCGCGATGTGGGCCCGCAGCGGCGGCGCGGCGCGGCCTAGGATCGCGCCGGCCTCGGCGCTGTACTGGATCAGGCGGCCGGTCTTCAGGGCTTGCAGGCGCCCGACCTCGGCCGCGGTTAGCGTTTGGCCCTCCGTTGCCATGTCTATCATCTGGCCGCCGGCCATGCCGCGGGCGCCGGAGGCCTGGCCCAGCGCCGCCACCAGCTCGCACCGGGCCAGCGGGTCGGAGTGGGTGTCCGGATCGGCCAGCAGCTCGAAGGCCAGGGCCTGCAGCGCGTCGCCGGCTAGGATCGCCGTTGCCTCGTCGAACTTCTTGTGGGTGCTGGGCTGTCCGCGCCGCACGTCGTCGTCGTCCATCGCCGGCAGGTCGTCGTGCACGAGGCTGTAGGCGTGCAGCATCTCTACTGATGCCGCCACGCGGGCCGCGCAGGACTCGGCGACGCCGAACAGGGAGGATACCTCCATGACCAGGAAGCCGCGCAGCCGCTTGCCGCCGCCCAGGGTGGCGTAGCGCATCGCCTGCAGCAGCCGGGCCTCGTGGCCCTCGGGGAGCGGCAGCAGGTTGTCCAGCGCCACCTCCACCGCCGCGGCGTGGCCGGCCAGGGCTGTGCGGATGTCGGCGCGTTCGAGGATGTCGGCCATCAACCCTCCGCTTTCAGGCCCAGGGTGTTGTCTGCACGCTCCACGATGACGCGCACGCGGTCGTCGGCCTCGCGCAGCTTGTCCTCGCAGTGCTTACGCAGCAGGGCGCCGCGCTCATAGGCGGTGATGGCCTGCTCCAGCTTCAACTGGCCTTTTTCCAGGTCGCGCACGATGACCTCCAATTGGGCCAGCGCGTCCTCGAACGAGAGGCCGGTGATGTCGTCCGCCATTAGTGAAGTCCTGTTGCAGGGTGTGTTGGCCGTTTCTATTGCCGCATCAGCCGGCGGACGTGCAAGGCGGCCGACGCCGCGAGCGCCCGCAGGTCGTAGCCGCCTTCCAGGATGGACACGAGCCGGCCGCCGCAATGCGCGTCCGCCACGGCCAGGAGCTGGTCGGTCATCCAGCCGAAATCCTCGGTTTCCAGGCGCAGGTCGGCCAGCGGGTCGGCGCGGTGGGCGTCGAAGCCTGCGGAGACGATCAGCAGCTCCGGCGCGAAGTCCCGTAGCGCTGGCAGGCCCTCGCGCTCCCATGCCGCGCGGAAGCCGGGACCGGCGGTGCCGGGGGGCAGCGGCAGGTTGAGCACGTTGCCGGCGACTCCGCGTTCGTCGGCGGCGCCAGTGCCGGGGTAGCAGGGCGACTGGTGGCTGCTGATGTACATCAGGTCGGGGTCGCGCTCGAAGATGTCCTGGGTGCCGTTGCCGTGGTGCACGTCGAAGTCCACCACCGCCACCCGGCGCAGGCCCCAGCGGGCTCGGGCGTGCAGGGCGGCCACGGCGGCGCCGTTGAATAGGCAGAACCCCATCGGCCTCGCCCGTTCGGCATGGTGGCCCGGCGGGCGCACGGCGGCGAAGGCGGCGCCGGCCCAGCCTTCCATGACTGCGTCCACTGCGGCCACCGCGGCGCCGGCGGCGCGCAGGACGGCTTCGTGGCTGCCGTGGCTCATCAGCGTGTCGCCGTCGAGCTGCATGAAATCGCCGACCGGGGGCTGGATGGCCAGGATGGCGCGGACGTATTCGGGGGGGTGGGCACGTTCCAGTTGCTCGACGGTCGCCTCCGGCGCGGATTCGCGCAGCAGGGGGACGAAGTCCGGGTGCTCCAGGGCTTGCAGGACGGCGCGTAGGCGGTCCGGGCATTCCGGGTGGCCCGGCCCGGTGTCGTGGCCCAGGCCGGCGGGGTGGGTGAACAGGGCGACGGTCATCACGCAGGGTCCTCGGCGCGCCGGCGGATGGTGAAGCCGAGCACGCCGTCCTGCTCGTCCTGGTGCAGCAGGGCGTGGCCGGTTTCGCCGCAGAAGGCGGCGAAGTCGGCGACGGCGGCTCGGTCAGTCGCCAGGACGCGCAGCACGGCGCCGGGCGGCATCCCGCGCAGGGCGCGGTTGGCGCGCAGGACCGGCAGGGGGCAGGTCATGCCCTTCACGTCCAGGGTGGCATCGGGGGCGTCGGTCATGGCGGCAGTATCCCAGGAGGGACGGCGCTTGAGCAAGCCGTGGCGGCGGCGCATGTAGGTGATGTGGGCGTGGCTGCACGGGCATCCCGGGTGCCTAGTCCATTTGGAGGAGCGATATGGGACACCAAGCCGCCGATGCTCCCCTGCGGATGAGCCGGGCGGAGTTCAGGCGCTGGGCCGATGCGCAGCCACGTGGGCGTTACGAGCGCGTAGACGGCGTCGTCGTCAGGATGGCGGCGGAGCGCGCTGCCCGTATGCGTGTGAAGATGCGGGTTTGGCGCACCTTTGACCGGGCGCTGCTCGCTGCCGGCCTGCCATGCGAGGCAATGGGCGATGGCATGACGGTCGAGGTGGACGACGACACGGATTGCGAGCCTGATGCCCTAATCAACTGCGGGCCACGCATTGACGGCAATGGCATCGTTGTGCCGAGTCCGGTCGTGGTCGTGGAGGTACTGTCTCCTTCCACGCAGTCGGTGGACACCGGGCTCAAGCTGGCCGGTTATTTCCAGGTGCCGTCCATCCGGCATTACCTGATCGTGCGGGCGGACCGCCGGGTGGTGGTGCATCATGGGCGGCGCGACGACGGCGGCATTGAGACATGCCTGCTTACCGCGGGGTCCGTCAGGCTCGACCCGCCCGGGATCGGCTTCGCCCTTGAAGAGTTTTATGAGGACTGACAAGGAAGGTTGAAGGCTGGCAGGACAGGACGGGATGAAACATCGGATCGGCGTAGACCTCGGCGGCACCAAGATCGAGGTGGCGGTGCTGGACCCGGCGGGCGAGGTCGCGTTGCGCCGCCGGGCCGACACGCCGGGGAGCTATGACGGCATCGTCACGACCATCGCCTCCATGGTGGAGGGGGTGGAGCGTGAGTTGGCCGTGCTCGCCACGGTGGGCATCGGCATCCCCGGCGTCATCAGCCCGGTGACCGGGCTGGTCAAGAACGCCAACACCCAAAGCCTGATCGGGCATCCGCTGGACCAGGATATGGCGACGCTGCTGAACCGGCCGGTGCGGGTGGAGAACGACGCCAACTGCTTCGCGCTCAGCGAGGCGGCGGATGGGGCCGGGGCCGGGCATCATTGCGTGTTCGGGGTGATCATCGGCACCGGCTGCGGCGGGGGAGTGGTGGTGGGCGGCCAGGTGCTGAGCGGGCGCAACCGGATCGCCGGGGAGTGGGGCCATACGTGCCTGCCGCAGCCGCAGGCGGACGAGTATCCCCTGCCCCGCTGCTGGTGCGGCCAGCAGGGTTGCCTGGAGCTTTACCTCGCGGGACCCGGGCTGGCCCGGTCGGGCGATGCGCCGAACGCCGCTGTTCTGTCTGCGCGTGCGGCTGCGGGGGATGCGGCGGCGCAGGCGGCGCTGGACCGGCATGTGGACCGGCTGGCGCGGGGGCTTTCGATGATCGTGAACGTGCTGGACCCGGATATCGTGGTGCTGGGGGGTGGGCTGTCCAATATGGCGCACTTGTATGAGCAGGTGCAGCCGTTGGTGCGGGCTTATACATTCAGCGACGTTTCGGAGACTCCGATCGTGAAGAACAAGCATGGCGATAGCAGCGGGGTGCGCGGGGCGGCTTGGCTGTGGCCGGTGGAGGGATAGCGGGCCGGGCGCCGGCGGGGACGCGGGGAGCGGGATGCTGCTGGCTGCTCTGCCGTTCGGGGGAGGAGGTCTTGGCTGCGGGGCGGGGCGCGGCTGGTGACGGGGGACAGTGGTTTTCGCTTGGGATTGGGGGGTGCTTGCCCACCCCCTCACCCCGGCCCTCTCCCGCAGGGAGAGGGAGCAGAAAGCTCCTGCGGTGGTGATGGCGGGGCTTTGCCGGGATTGTGGGGAGGCTCCGGCGGGGCCGGTCTGTCCTGCTTGCGGGTCTCGGCGGGTGGTGCGGCATCCTGAGCTGTTTGCGCTTTCGGTGGCGCATGTGGATTGCGACGCCTTCTTTGCCAGCGTGGAGAAGCGGGACCGGCCGGACCTGGCCGGGCGGCCGGTGATCGTCGGTGGCGGGGTGCGGGGCGTGGTGGCTGCGTCGTGCTACGTCGCGCGGATGCACGGGGTACGCAGCGCCATGCCGATGTGGCAGGCGCTGAAGGCTTGTCCGGATGCGGTGGTGATTCGGCCGGAGATGGCGAAGTATGCCGCGGCTGCCCGGCACATACGCACCCTGATGCAGGATCTGACGCCGCTGGTGCAGCCGCTCTCGATTGATGAGGCGGTGCTGGATTTGTCGGGGACCGAGGCGTTGCATGGTGCCCCGCCTGCGGCCGTGCTGGCGCGGTTTGCGCTGCGGGTGGAGCGGGAGGTGGGCGTCACCGTCTCGGTTGGGCTGGCGCGCAACCGGCTGCTGAGCAAGCTTGCCGCCGGGCGGGACAAGCCGCGCGGGTTCGCGGTGCTGGGGAGCGAGGCCGCCGCGGTGCTGGCGAGTGAACCGGTCCGGCTGCTGCCTGGCGTCGGGCCGGCGCAGGAGCGGAAGCTGCACGCGCTCGGCATGACGCACCTGATGCATTTGCAGGCTTTGGACGACCGTGACGCCCGGGCGCGGCTGGGCGATGATGGCCCTGCGCTGGCCCGCCGCGCCCGCGGAGAGGACTCGCGGCCGGTCAATCCGGACCGCGACACCAAGTCGGTCAGCGCCGAAACCACCTTCGACGCCGACCTGTGCGACCCGGCGCTGCTGGAGAAGCGCCTGTGGCGGATGGCGGAGAAGCTGGCCCGGCGGCTGCGCGAGGGCGGGTTCAGCGCCGGGGGCGTGGTGCTGAAGCTGAAGACTGCGCGTTTTGCCAGCCGAACGCGCAATGCCCGGCTGCCGGGGCCGACGGCGCTGCCGGACAGCCTGTTCGCCGCGGGGCGGTCGCTGCTGCTGCGGGAGGCGGACGGGACGGCGTTCCGGCTGATTGGGCTTGGGGCCAGTCCGCTGCTGCCGGGGACGCTGGCGGATCAGCCGGACCTGGCGGACCCCGACGCACCGCGGCGGGCGGCGGCGCAGCGGGCGGTGGATGCGCTGCGGGGGCGGTTCGGGGAGGGCGTCATTAAGCGGGGGCGTGGGCTGTAGGGGTTGTTGCACGGGGGGAGCGTCCCGCGCCACGCTGGCCGTCGCCGGACCGCATGCGCTGTATCTGTCGGACTTCGACCGCCGCGCTGCACGCCCGCGCGGTGCGGTTCCAGCACCCGGAGCTGTGCCGCCGTTTACCGTTCTGACAGCCGTGTTGCTGGAATGGGGCAACCGCAGGTATGTCCCGCACTTCAATTTGCAAAGGGAAACACGGGATGCACAGCCAAGCGCGTTGCGGCACATGGCGGGGCGTTCGTGCCGGGCTGATACTGCTGCCGCTTCTGGCCGCGTCCTGCGCCGGGCTGGACCGGAACGACCAGGGACGGCTGCAGCCGCAAACGGTGCGCGGGCCGTGCCAGGTGAAGAAGTTCTTTCTGCTGGGGACGCGGTCCGTTCCTACGGACATGACGGTGGGCAATGTTGGGGCGGCCTGCACCTTCACCGTGCTCAACCCGGACCTGCAGTTCGTGATCAATGCGGCCCTGGTGACGGGGGCGGCCAGCCATGGGCAAGCTACCGTTGGGGTGGATTATGGCAACCGGCAGGCGGTGGTGTCCTATACGCCGCAGCCCGGCTACATCGGGACGGACCGGTTCAGCGTGACGCTGGAGCCGAACGCCATCGGCGTCACGGTGAACGTCACCGTGCAGCAGGCGCCGCCGCCGGGATCGCAGCCCTAGTTGGGGCGCTCCCTGCAAGCTCCTGCCGCCCAGCCGTGCCGGCACCGTCCCGCGGCAAGGGGCGTGGCAGCGCCAGCTTGAAGCGCCCAGCAGGCTGACCGCGCCGCCGAACATACGTCCGTGAACGGCCTGGGCTGCAACGGGAACGCCTGCCGATTGTTACGCTTCCTAGCAACCGGGTCACCGTGGGGACGCCGGTGACCGACGGCTGCCAAAACGGAACCTGGAGTTGTACTTGCCGGACAAAGCTGCCGCGGGGTTGAAGCTGACACCCCTGTTCGGCCTTGCGGGCGTGCTGCTGGCGGCGCTTACGGTCGAGTTCAATGATGGCGTCAGCTCTGCGGCGCTGGCCGATGTGCGGGGCGGGCTTGGCATTGGCCAGGACGCGGGCACCTGGCTGACCAGCCTGTTCAGCACGGGACAGGTGATCGGCATGTCGATGGCCACCTTCTGGGCGGTCACGGTCTCGATCCGCCGCTGGCTGCTGTTCGCCATTGCGCTTAGCTGCCTCAGCACCCTTGTGATCCCGTTCACGTCGAACCTGGGCCTGCTGTATGTTTGCCGGCTCCTGCAGGGGCTGGCTGCGGGCTTTACCATCCCGTTGCTGCTGACGGTGGCGCTGCAGGTGTTGCCGCCGCCGGTCCGGCTGTATGGGCTGGCGGCCTATGCGCTCACGGCTACTTTCGGGCCGAACATCTCGACGGCGCTGGCGGGGTTGTGGACGGACCTCGTCGGCTGGCAGTTCGTGTTCTACGAGGACCTGCCGCTGTGCACGCTGGCGGGACTGCTGGTCTGGCATGGCGTCGCGCAGCAGCCGCCGAAGTATGAGCGCATCCGGCAGTTCGATTGGCCCGGCGCGCTGCTGGTGGTCGTGGGCTTCGGCGCGCTTACGACCATGCTGGAGCAGGGCGACCGGCTGGATTGGTTCAATTCGAAGCTGATCTGCGTCCTTGCCCTCGTGTCCGTCGTGGCGCTGCCGCTGCTGGTGCTGACCGACTTGCGGGCGGAGTTGCCGCTTTACCGCTTTTCTCTGCTCAAGCGGCGCAACTACCTGTTCGGGCTTATTACCCTGTTCACCTTCCTGCTGCTGAGCCAGTCGGCGGGGACCATTCCAGGCGACTACTTGCAACGGGTCGGAGGCTTCCGGCCGGAGCAGTCCTACCTGGTCACTGTGCTGATTGCCGTGCCGCAGTTCCTGCTGCTGCCGCTCGTTGCCCTGCTGCTGGACTATGAGGGCGTGGACGCGCGGTGGGTGCTGTTTGCCGGCATCGCCTGCGTTATTACGGCGTGCATCGGCAATTCGTTTCTTACGTCGGTTTGGGATCCCGTCACCTTCTTGCTTTGGCAGGGGTTCCAGGCGGCCGGGGCGTCGCTTGTCGTGATGCCGCTGCTGATGATGGCGGTGAACACTATTAAAAACCCGGCGGATGGGCCGTTCGCCTCCACCCTGGTCAACACCATGCGCGGCTTGGCCGAGCCGGTCGCGGTCTGGATGGTGCAGCTCATCCTGCGCTGGCGCGGGGGGCTGCACTTCAACCGCATCGTTGACCAGGCGGGGCAAGGGTCGTTCAGCGCGCTGCAGCGGCACGACCCCGGCAGCGTCGCCGCGTTCCGGGGCGCGGTTCAGGCGCAGGCGACCGTGTTGACGCTGAGCGACGCCTTCCTGATTATCGCCGGGCTGGCTTTGGCCCTGGTGGTCGTGCTGGCGACGCTGCCGGTACGCACGTATCCGCCCCGCATCGTCGCGCAGCAGCAGTAGGACTACGGGATGGCCAACGTGGAACAAGACACGGGCAAGAAGGGCGACGACGCGCCCAAGGACAAGCCGCAGGGGGAGCCGCAAGGCAAGGAACAGCCGGGCAAGGAGCAGCCTGGGAAGGAGCAGTCGGGGAAAGAACAGTCTGGTAAGGACGATGGCAAGCCCGGCAAGCGCAAGCCGTTGTGGCCGTGGCTGTTGGGTGGAGCCGTCATTGTTGCTTTCGTGGCCGTCGTCCTGGCTGTCATCTTTGCCCCGGCCCCGAATGTTTGGACCGACGACGCGTATATCACGGCGCATTATGCCTCGATTGCCCCGCGCATCTCCGGCCAGATCGCGTCGGTCGAGGTGGACGACAATCAGCCGGTGACTGCCCAGCAACTGCTGGTGACGATCGATGACCGGGACTTTCGCGCAGCACTTGCCAGTGCCGAGGCGATGCTGGAGCGGGACATGGCGCAGCTTGCGGAAAGCAGCGCCTCGATCACGCGCCAGCCGTCGGTGGTGGAGCAGTCGCAGACGCAGAACCCGTCGGCTGCTGCGCAGCTTGCCTTCGCGCAGGCCAACCAGCGGCGGTATCGCAACCTGTCCTCGACCGGCGCCGGCACCGTGCAGGAGCGGCAGCAGGCGGACCAGCAGGTGCAGCAGGCGCAATCGGCGGTTGACCAGGCCCGCGCCTCCACCGAGTCGGCCAAGCGGCAGGTCCCGATCCTGGAAGCGCAGCGCGCGGCGGCCGAGGCTCTGGTGAAGGCCGACAAGGCGCGGGTCGAGCAGGCCCGACTCAACCTCAGCTACACCCGGATCACGGCGCCGATCGATGGCGTGGTCGGGCAGCGCACCGTGCAGGTCGGCAACTATGTTGGGCCTGGCGCGCCGCTGATGTCGGTGGTGCCGCTGGACCAGGTTTATATCGAGGCGAACTACCGCGAGGTCGCGCTGCGCCATGTGCTGCCGGGCCAGCACGTGACGATCCATGTTGATGCCTATGACATGGACCTGGACGGGGTGGTGGACAGCGTGCCGCCGGCGTCCGGCGCGGCGTTCGGGGCGATCCAGCCCAACAATGCCACCGGCAACTTTACCAAGATCGTGCAGCGGCTGCCGGTAAAGATCTTGGTTTCGCCGGGTCAGGAGGAGGCGAAGCTGCTGCGCCTCGGGTTTTCGGTGGAAACCACCATCCATACCGGGCTGGCCGACGTGAAGGGCCGGCAGCGGGATACGCCGGTCCGCGTTACGGCTTCCCCGTGAGGCTGGGCTGGGCCGGCGCTCTGCTGCTGGCCGGCTGTACCGTGGGACCGGATTTTCATGCGCCGGACCCTGGCGCACCGGCGGGCTGGGGTGCGGTGCGGACCGATGTGCCGAGCCGCACGAGCCAGGACGAGGCGGACCCGCGGTGGTGGACGCAGTTCGGCGATCCCGTGATGTCGTCGCTGGTGGCGCGGATCGCTGCGGAGAACCTGGATTTGCAGACTGCGGCCGAGCGGGTGCTGCAGGGCCGGGCGCAGCGGGATGTGGTGGCTTCGCAGGGGCTGCCGCAGATCAATGGCCAGTCGTCCTATGAGCGAACCCGCTTGAGCACCGTCGGCAACCCGGGTGCGCTCGTCGTGCTGCAGCCTGGCGCGCCGGTGGAGTTCGACGTTTACCAGAACGGGCTCAACTCGTCCTGGGACCTGGACCTGTTTGGCCGGGTGCGGCGTGGGGTGGAGTCCGCGAATGCCGAAACCGAGGCCGCGGTGGAGGACCGGCGCGGGATAGCCCTCGCCGCGCTGGCCGACCTGGTGCAGGATTACTTGCAACTGCGCGGCATCCAGGCGGCGCGAGCCATCGCCGAGCGTAACCTGGCGATCGCGCAGCAGAACACTGGGCTGGTGCGGAACCGGTTCGACAACGGGGTCGCCACTACGCTCGACACGGCGCGGGCGCTGTCGCAGCAGTCCACCATCGCCGCCACCGTGCCGCCGCTGCGGGCGCAGGAGGCGGCGATGATCAATGCCATCGGGCTGCTGCTGGGTCAGCCGCCGCGGGCGCTGGAGGCGGAGTTGCGGCCTCGGGCGGCGCAGCCCGGGGTGCCGGCGGTGGTTCCGGTCGGGCTGCCCTCGACGCTGGTGCGGCGGCGGCCGGACCTGCGCCAAGCGGAGGCGCGGCTGCATGCGGCCACGGCGCAGATCGGGGTGGCGACGGCGGAGTTCTACCCGAACGTGACGCTGACCGGCAGCTTCGAGCTGCAAGGGCTGCGGTTCAGGGATGCGTTCAGCCTGTATGCCCGGGCGTTCGAGGTGGGTCCGTCGGTTTCGGTGCCGATATTCCAGGGCGGGCGGCTGCGGGCGACGCTGCACCTGCGCGAGTCTGAGCAGCGGGAGGCGGCCATCAACTTCCGCCGGACGCTGCTGCAAGCCTGGCAGGAGGTGGACAACGCGCTGACGGCCTATGCGGAGGCGCAGGCGCGGCGGAAGCAGGTCGCCGACGCGGTGGCGCAGAATGAGGT
>CAXTCI010000019.1:2481-28373 GCA_964242325.1 uncultured Acetobacteraceae bacterium | reverse complement strand
GGCGCTGCGGGCGGCGCAGCAGCGCTATGTGGAGGGCGCTGTCAGCTTTCTCGAGGTCAATGTTGCCCAGTCGCAGCTGCTGCAAAGCCAGAATGACCTGGCGGACAGCGACACCCGGATCGCGGCCGGGCTGGTGGCGCTTTACCGGGCATTGGGTGGGGGTTGGGAGATTGCGGAGCCCGGCGGCGTAACGGGGCGTTGAACCGGCATGGCTGTGTCATGGCTTTGGGGCGGGACGTTCGGAGGCAGCAATGCATGGAAGTTTTCTGCGACTAGCCAGCACTCGCCGCCGCTTTTCTTTTGGTAGTCGTCCAGCAGGGCGTCACGCACAGGAGGCCGCCAATGCCGATTGGCACGCCGCCCCAGTCAGGCCGTCAACACCATATTGCATAGCAGCCCGTCAAAGTTGTATTTTGCAGGCGATGGAACGAAGGACGTAGCTACTGCGTTGCTGCCCCACCCGTTGCTTCGGGTGTCGGATCGGTTGGATGTTGGGCTGTATTACCGGCCCAATGCCCGACGGAATCGCGGATAGGCTAGGCGTTTCGCTTCGCCTGCTTAAATGTGCGGTCGGGTCCGACTGGTTTTTACTATGGGTTGCAGCGTCAACTGTGGCCGCCTGATCACTTCATTTCGATTGGAGTTCTAATATGCGTATTCTTCCGTTGTTGCTAATACCGATGCTTGCCTTCGCGGGATGTGCGGCCGAGTCAAAGGTGGCGCCAATGTCCTCAAGCCGCAATTCGCCAGGTTCCGCAGAGCAAGAGCCGGAATCCCCCAATAGCCTGCCCCGTGGCTCCTCCACTGACTCACCGCTCACCGGCCGGGTTGGCAACATTGAAAATACGCGGGTCGGGCCGGCCACGGTGGCTCCTCGTCAGTAATCCTAGGTTCCCTGTTTTCCTCGGAGCTGTGTTGCAGCAAAACCGTAAAATGAACGGCTTGATGCAGGGGCTGCAGGAGAGTTGAGGGTTTGGCAACTGCCGTCGATGGGATGTGTGATCTCTATCGGCGGCAGTTACGTTTGTTAGATTACGACTGCGTGTAAAATTTAACCGCGCCCCGTCTGGTTGGGGGGCAGCCATGTGGCATTTTTGCTGCGCATGGGACCATTAGGCAGCGCCGGAAATCGGCCTATTATCGGCAGTACTCCGGAGTGGCAGAGGTGGTGCCTTTTGGCGCAGTTGCCCCAAACGCAAAGCAGTCGTCATTACCGGCAGTGCCCGCGTAATGGAAAAGCAGAGCAGTCATCACGGCGTGAACCGTACCGCCGTTTCCTGCTCCGACAGATCCCATAGCCGCAATCCGGCATCTGCATCCGTGGCCTGGGGCATTACCTGGGACGGCCCGACCTCGCCCTTGATCTCCATGAATCCGTTGGGACCGTAGTATCCGCCGGCGTCAGCCTCCGGCGCCAGCGCCGCATAAAGGATTGGCAGCGCCCCACGGGCAGCGGATTGGCCGAACAGGCGGAAGGCGCCTTCCATGGCTGCCTCCTTCAACCCCGGCGCACCGGCGCCGGGTCCGTTGCCGATCAAGTCGGTCACTGCCCAGCCGGGATGCGCTGCGATGCTTCGCAATGGCCAGTTGGACACAGTTGCCCGGCGCTGCAACTCGCGCGCGAACATCAGCATCGCCAGCTTGCTCTGCCCGTATGCCGACCAGGGCTTGTAGGACCGCGCCGCCTGCGGGTCACCGAAGTTCATTTGCGCCCGCCGGTGCGCCACGCTGCTGACGCTGACGACCCGGGCGGCGCCGGATGCCAGCAGCGGAGGCAGCAAACGGGCGGTGAGCGCGAAGTGACCGAGATAGTTGGTGCCGAACTGCAGTTCGAATCCGTCTGCCGTCACTCGCCGCTTGGGCGGCGCCATGACGCCGGCGTTGTTGACCAGCACCGACACCGCCGGATGCGCGGCGGCGACCCGGTCGGCGAACATCGCCACGGAGTCCAGACTGGCCAGGTCCAACAACTCGAATCTGGCCGTGGTCCCCGGCGTCCGTCTCATGAGGCGTGCCAGGGCGTCGGCCCCCTTCACCGGGTTGCGCCCGGCCAGGATGGTCGTGGCGCCCTGCTGCGCCAGGCCAAGCGCCGTTTCCCAGCCCAGCCCTCCAGTCGCGCCGGTGACGATGGCGGTCTTGCCGTCTAGCCGCGGGGCATCCGTTAGGGACCAGGCCATCAGCCTAGTGCCGGTTTCAATGCTGATGCGTTGGCCGTCCGGCCCGGCTTTTTTTTGCTGCCTCCACCCAACGACCGGGTTGGGCGGAGAACACGGGCCTGGTGCCCGCTCCGCTGCGGTGCCCGGCAAGCCATGCCGGCGGGATCAGCGCGACGCATCCTCGAACAGGCGGTTAGCAGTGCGGCTCAAGCGGGGTGAACTCGGACAGCTTGCCGCGCATGACGAAGTCGGTGAAGTCCATCTGCAGCTCGTCCGAGACGCCGTTGGCCCAGTATTTCATACCTACCTCGTAGTCCGGGCTGCCTGCCACGCGTTCCCGGGCGTCGGGCGCCTTGTCACGGTCGAAGAAGGCGATGCGGACCCGGCCTGCCGGCAGGTTCGCCAGTTGCGGGTAAGGCGCCGCGCCGCCCGGTCCCCAGTTGATGATGGCGACGGAGCTGTCCTGCACGCCCCGCTCGCCGGTGCCGTCGAACACCGGGAGGGCGATGAAGTGCTTGCCGGCGGTGGCGGCGGCGATGATCGCCTCGGTATGGCCCATTGGGAACACCGTGCCGGCCGGCAACGTCACCGTTTTGTCCTCCGGCTGGGTGTAATGGACATGCCCGGGGCCGCCGATGGAGTCCAGGCTGGCGGTGCCCTCGATCTGCTCGGACACTGCGGTGTCGGTGGTTTGCCGCATCAGGAAGCGCATGGACAGGCCGTCCTTGCTTTCGAAGGTGGCGTAGTCGGCGACGGAGTCGATATCCTGGCCGTCGCGGTTGGTGAGGGTGAGCGACAGGCGCTGACGGGTGGCCCAGCCTTCGCAGGCGTCGGTCAGCTCGTAGGCCATGGTGCCGGTGGCGGCGGTGACGTCGCCGCCCTTGCTGCTGTCCATGACCAGGTTGTAGGCGGCGCGGTGCGCCAGCATGGGCACGGGGTCGGCCGCGAGCGCCGGGGCGGCGACGAGGGTGAAGGCTAGTGCGGCGGCGAGGTGGCGCGAGGCCATGCGCATGAACTCCGGTAGGGTGGGCCACACATAGGCTTGGCTGGCGGGGGGTGAAAGTGGTGGGTGCTCCTTGTGCCTGAGCGATTGGGACGCTACGCGCGGCCTGGGACAGGGTGGGGACGGGCGGGCGTAGTGCCTGCTTCTACTTAGCTTAGGTGCAACATCGCGGTGCCGGTTCGCGCATCGGCAGCCAAGACCCCCTCACCCCGACCCTCTCCCGGAGGGAGAGGGAGAAGAAGGAAGTGCTTCTTTTCTAACTTGCTTTGCGTTTTGGGGGGAGGTCTAGGCGTAGGGACAGCTCCTTTAGGCGGGCTGCGTCCACTGGGGCGGGGGCGCCCATCATCAGGTCCTCGCCCTGCTGGTTCAGCGGGAACAGGATGACCTCGCGGATGTTCGGCTCGTCGGCTAGCAGCATCACCATGCGGTCGATGCCCGGCGCCGAGCCGCCGTGCGGGGGGGCGCCGTAGCGGAACGCCGCCAGCATGCCGCCGAACCGCGCCTCGACGTCGGCGGCCGAGTAGCCGGCGATCTCGAAGGCGCGGATCATCACCTCGGGGCGATGGTTGCGGATGGCGCCCGACGATAGCTCGATGCCGTTGCAGACGATGTCATACTGGAACGCCTTGATGGTCAGGGGGTCCTGGGTGTCGAGTGCGTCCAGCCCGCCCTGCGGCATCGAGAACGGGTTGTGGCTGAAGTCTATCCGGCCGGTTTCCTCGTCGCGCTCGTACATCGGGAAGTCGGTGATCCAGCAGAAGCGGAAGCTGTTCTCCTCGATCAGGCCAAGCTCCTGGGCCAGGCGGGTGCGGACCAGGCCGGCGAACTTGGCCGCCTCGTCCGGCTGGCCCGCGGCGAAGAACACGGCGTCGCCGGGCTGCAGGCCGCAGGCGGTGCGTATGGCCTCGATGCGCTCGGCTTCCAGGTTCTTGGCGATGGGGCCGCGGCCGCCATCCTCCTCGACGATGATGTAGCCTAGGCCGCCGGCGCCCTGCTCGCGCGCCCACTCGTTCAGCTTGTCGAAGAAGCCGCGTGGACGGTTGCCGGCGCCTGGGGCCGGGATGGCGCGGACGATGCCGCCGGACGCGGTGATACGGGCGAACAGGCCGAAGCCTGAGCCGGCATAGGCCGCGGTCACGTCGGCGATGCGCAGGGGGTTGCGCAGGTCGGGCTTGTCCGAGCCGTAGACCAGCATCGCCTCGTCGTAGGGGATGCGGGGGAACGGCGCGGGGGTGACGGTGCGGCCGCCGCCGAACTCCTCGAACACGCCGGCCATCACCGGCTCAAGCGTTGCGAACACGTCCTCCTGGGTTACGAAGCTCATCTCGAAGTCGAGCTGGTAGAACTCGCCGGGGCTGCGGTCGGCGCGGCTGGCCTCGTCGCGGAAGCAGGGGGCGATCTGGAAGTAGCGGTCGAAGCCGGCGACCATCGCCAACTGCTTGAACTGCTGCGGCGCCTGGGGAAGGGCGTAGAAGGTGCCGGGATGGTTGCGCGACGGCACCAGGAAGTCGCGGGCGCCCTCCGGGCTGCTGGCGGTCAGGATCGGGGTTTGGAACTCGGTGAAGCCTTCGGCGATCATGCGGCGGCGCAGGCTGGCGATGACGCCGGCGCGCAGCATCATGTTGCGGTGGACCTTGTCGCGCCGCAGGTCGATGAAGCGGTATTTCAGGCGGATGTCGTCGGGGAACTTCTCGTCGCCCGCGACCTGCATCGGCAGGGTGTCGGCGGCGGATTGGATTTCCAGCGCCTGCACTTGCAGCTCGATCTCGCCGGTGGGGAGGCGGGGGTTCACCGTGGCGGGGCTGCGCGGGACGACCTGGCCGGTGACGGTGACGACGCTTTCCACGCGCAGCTCGTCCGCGGTGGCGAAGCCGGCGGAGCCTGCCGGCAGCACGCATTGGGTGATGCCGTAGTGGTCGCGCAGGTCGAGGAACAGCAGGCCGCCGTGGTCGCGCTTGCTGTGAATCCAACCGGACAGCCGGGCCGCCTGTCCGGCGTCGCTGGCGCGCAGGGCGCCGCAGGTGTGGGTGCGATAGGCGTGCATGTTGAGGGCGTCCTTTGCCAAGGGCGCACACAAACCGCGGGGATTTGCGGTGTCAAGCGCTGCCGGGTAGAACCCGACATGCCCCACCCGACCCATAGCTTCGCCGATCCAGTTCTTGTTACCGACACCGACGCCCTCGCGGCCCTGTGCACCCGCCTGCGGGCCGAGCCTTATGTCACCATAGATACTGAGTTCATGCGGGAGCGCACCTACTTCCCGGAATTGTGCGTGGTGCAGTTGGCCGGGGTGTCCGACGTGGCCGTCATTGACGCCGAGGCGGAGGGCATGGACCTGGCGCCGTTGGCCGGGCTGCTGGCGGATACGGGGGTGGTGAAGGTGTTCCACGCTGCCAGGCAGGACGTGGAGATCTTCTTGCACCTGTTCGGGCAGGTTCCGGCGCCGATCTTCGATACCCAGGTCGCGGCGATGGTCGCAGGGTTCGGCGACCAGGTGGGCTATGATGCGCTGGTGTCCAGCCTGACCGGCGGGCACATCGACAAGGCGCACCGGTTCAGCGACTGGTCGGCGCGTCCGTTGTCTGCGGCCCAGGTCACCTATGCCGCGGCTGACGTCACCTATCTCCGTGGGGTGTATGAACGGCTGCGGGAGCGTTTGGCGCGGGATGGGCGGACCGAGTGGGTGGCGGAGGAGATGGCGGTGCTGGCACAGCCCGAAACCTACCGGCCCGACCCGGAGGGCATATGGGAGCGGCTGCGGCCGCGCACCGGCAACCGGCGGATGCTGGGGATGCTGCGCGCTGCCGCCGCCTGGCGGGAGCGTGAGGCGCAGCGGGTCAACATTCCCCGCGGGCGGCTGCTGAAGGACGAAAGCCTGCTGGAGATCGCCGCGGTCGCCCCTGCCACGCCGGAGGCGCTGTCGCGCATACGCGGGGTGACGCGGGGCTTTGCGGAGGGCAAGAGCGGCGGCGGGCTGCTGGCGGCATTGCAGGACGCGGCGGCGCTGCCGGACGACGCGCTGCCCGAGGCGCCGGGCCGCCATGAGGGGTCGCGGCCGTCGCCTGCGCTGGTGTCGCTGTTGAAGGTGCTGCTGGCGGCGAAGTGCGAGGCGCATAACGTCGCGCCGAAGCTGCTGGCCAGCGGCGCCGACCTGGACCGCCTGGCCTCGGAGAACGAGCCGGACGTGCCTGCCCTGCACGGCTGGCGGCGCGACGTGTTCGGCGCCGACGCGCTGCTGCTGAAGTCCGGTGGGATCACGCTGGGGGTGGACGGCAAACGGATCAAGCTGGTGCGGGTGTAGCTGCGGGCCTTACCCACTCCTTCCCGGTCGGAGGGGAGGGGTAAGACCTGCTTGGCGTGCGAGCCGCCCTGGCTGGGGCGCTGACCTAGGCGGCGGGATGTTTAGTTGGTCGCCATCTTCCCCGTGCTGTCCACGGACACGTTCTGTGTCTTGCCGCCCTTGGCGCACTGGCCGTACCAGGAGCCGTCCCCGCCCATCGTCAGGGTGGAGATGTTGTTGCAGCCGAAGCCGGTCAGCATGGAGCGCGCGGCGCTTTCGGTCACGTGGGTCGGCGCCCCGACGGAGGCAACGCCCTTGGCATCCACCATCACGCTGATTGGCGCGCCGGCCTTGTAGCACTGGCCGTGCCATGTGCCGCCGGGGCCGGTGCCAAGGTTGGAGATGTTGGCGCAGCCGAATTGGGTCAGGGAGTAGCGGGCCTGGCCGTCGGTGATGTGGTTGAGGGTTGCGACTTCCTCCACCTTGCCGGTCTTGTCCATGGACACGTTGACGACCTTGCCGGCCTTGGTGCACTGGCCTTGATACTGGCCGTCGGGCCGGGCGCTGAGGCCGCTGATGGCGGTGCAGCCATACTGCATCATGGCGGACCGGGCATGGCCATCGCTCAAGCGCATGGCGGGCGATTCCTGGGCCAGGGCCAGGCCGGGCGCGGCCAATCCGAACAACACAAACGTCGCTAGCAAACGGTTCATAATGATACCTCCGGTTCCGTCAGCTCCTGCGCTGCCGTTGCCGGACGAAACGACGCCGAACCCTGTCAAGTCAAGAGACGTTGAAGACCGCGAGGGTCGAATACCCTTGTGGGATGGCGGGCGATGCAGGGCGGCTACACCAGGAATATCGCCATCGCGATCAGCAGCAGCACCACGGCAATCACTGCATAGGTCGTGAAGCTGGTGAACCGCGTCCAGAACATCTGCCGGTCGGCAACGAAGGCTGCATCAATGCCGCCGTCGGTGACCTCGGTATTGGCGGCGCTGACCGGTGCCGGGGCGGCGTCGGCGGAGAAGTTCTGGCGGGGGTTCGGCTGGGTGGCCGCGGGAGCGGTGTCTGTGGTTGCCATGATGCGCCTCGTGGTGTTGTCCGGTTCTACGTCCCGGTGGCGGAGGTGGGCAAGGGCAGGTGGGCCTCATGGGCTTGGGGGTTGCTTAGGCTGGCGTCCGGGTTGGACTGGCCGGGCACGCCCGCGGCCATCAGGCGCAGGGCCAGGGGGTAGAGCAGGTGCTCCTGGCGCAGCACGCGGGCGGCCAGGGTCTCGGGGTCGTCGTTGGGCAGTACGGGCACGGCGGCCTGGGCTAGGATGGAGCCTTCGTCCATGACTTCGGTTACCAGGTGGACGGTGCAGCCGTGCAGCTTGCAGCCGGCGGCCAGCGCCCGGGCGTGGGTGTTCAGCCCGGGGAAGGCCGGCAGCAGGCTGGGATGGATGTTCAGCATGCGGTTGGCCCAGGCGTTCACAAAGAACGGCGTTAGGAGCCGCATGTAGCCGGCCAGGCATACCAGGCCGATGTCGCGCGCCTGGAGCTCGGCATGGATTGCGGCCTCGTGCGCGGCACGGTCTTGGCCGTGGGGGCGGTGGTCCACGCATAGCGCCTCGATCCCGTGGGCTCGGGCATGGTCCAGGCCGGCGGCGTCGGGACGGTTGGACAGTACTAGGGCGACTTTGGCCGGGTAGCCCGGCTTGGCCGCGGCATCCAGCAGGGCCGCCATGTTGCTGCCGCGTCCGCTGATTAGGATTGCGATGCGGATGGGGGGGGTCATGCGGGGGCGCCAGCGTCGGTGGGTGTGGGGCGTGTTGCTTTCTCTTGCTTCGGGAGAGGAGCGGGGTGAGGGGGTCTTGGCTGAGGAGCTGGGCATTGCGGAACCCGTTGGGACCAGGCCCTTCGCAGGCCACGGTATGGGCGTTGAGACCCCCTCACCCTGACCCTCTCCCGGAGGGAGAGGGAGAAGGCAGCGGGTTTGGTCATCCTAGCCAGCCTTTGGGAATTGTGACCCGGGCCTTCGCCGGGCCGTCGCCAGGCTCGATGCGGCCTATGACGTGGGCGGCCTCGCCATGTTCGGCCAGGAGGGCCAGTGCCGCGGCAGGGTCGGATACGGCTAGGACCATACCTAGCCCGCAGTTGAAGACGCGCAGCATCTCCTCGGCCGCGATCCCGCCGGTGTGCGCCAGCCATGGGAACACCGGCGGCAGCGGCCAAGCGCCGGCGTCCAGGATCGCGTGCAGCCCGTCCGGCAGCACGCGGGGCACGTTGCCGGGCAGGCCGCCGCCGGTGATGTGCGCCGCCGCACGCAGCAGACCGGCCCGGTGCAGCGCCAGCAATGGCGCGACGTAGATGCGGGTCGGGGTCATCAAGGCCTCGCCCAGCGTCATGGCGGGGGCGAAGGGCGCCGGGGCGTCAAGGGAGGCGCCGGAGATCCCGATTACCTTACGCACCAGGGAGAAGCCGTTGCTGTGCACGCCGCTGCTCGGCAGGCCGATCAGCGCATCGCCTGCTTGCACGCCGGCCGGTAGGAGCGTGTCCCGCTCGGCCGCGCCAACGCTGAAGCCGGCTAGGTCGTAGTCGCCTGCGGCATACATGCCGGGCATCTCGGCCGTTTCGCCGCCGACCAGGGCGCAGCCGGCCTGGCGGCAGCCCTCGGCGATGCCGGCGACAACGGCGGCCGCCTGCTCGATGTCCAGGCCGCCGGTGGCGAAGTAGTCCAGGAAGAACAACGGCTCTGCCCCCTGCACCACCAGGTCGTTGACGCACATGGCGACGAGGTCGATGCCGACGGTGCCGTGGCGCCCGGTCTCGATGGCTAGGCGCAGCTTGGTGCCGACGCCGTCCGTGCTGCTGACCAGCACGGGGTCGGTGAAGCCGGCGGCGCGCAGGTCGAACAGGGCGCCGAAGCCGCCCAGCCCGCCCATCACGCCGGGGCGGCTGGTCGCGCGGGCCAGCGGCTTGATGCGCTCCACCAGGGCGTCGCCGGCCTCGATGTCCACGCCGGCCTGGCGGTAGGTCGCGCCGTTGGGCGGCAAGGTCATGCGGGGGTCCTCGTCGGTCAGCCGGGTGCGTTGCCGGCGCGGATGCGGTAGGGTCCGGACCATGCAGCGTCCGGAACAGTTCGGCGGACACAACCACAGCGATCCCGTCACGGCAACGCCAGCCCGTCTCGCCTGGGGGGGCGAGGTGCTGAACTTGCCGAACGCCATCACCTTTGCCCGGCTGTGCGCCGTGCCGTTCGCGGTCTGGCTGGTGCTGGAGGGGCGGATGGCCGGGGCGCTGGCGGTGTTCGCGGCGGCGGGCGCTTCGGACGCGCTGGATGGATGGTTGGCGCGCAGGCGCGGCGGCACCGTGCTGGGCGCCTGGATGGACCCGGCTGCCGATAAGGCACTGCTGGTCGGGATGTTCGTGGCGCTGGCCGCCGCCGGCCTGATGCCGGTCTGGATGGCGGCGCTGGTGGTTTGGCGGGACCTGGTGATCCTGGGCGGGATCGCCGCGATGCGGTGGCGGCGCTGGCCGATCCGTATTCGGCCGCTGCTGTGGGGCAAGCTCAACACGGCGGTGCAAATCCTGCTGGTCTGCGTGATAATGGCGCTCGAGTCCTTTGGCCTGCGCGCGCCGGGGCTGCGGATGGTGCTGCTGTGGGCGACCGCGGCGTCCACGGTTACGTCGGGTGCGATGTATGTGTGGCGGGCATCGCGTCCGCCGGTGCATGAGGATGGGGGCATGAAGACCGGGGCATGAAGACGGGGGCATGAGGAGATGAAGGGGCCACGATGACGACGCTCGACCTGCCCCGCCCCACGCCGCCGCCTGCCCTGCCGCCCACCGCGCCGCCGCTGGCGCCGACGGCTTCGCGGGCGCAGCGGCTGGGGCTGCTGGCCGGGTTGATGCTCGTGGCGTACCTGGTGCTGCACCTGTTCGCCTCGATCCTGCTGCCCTTCGTGGCGGCGGCGGGGATCGCCTACTTCCTGGACCCGCCTACCACGCGGCTGACCCGCGCGGGGATGCCGCGGGGGTTGGCGGCGCTGCTGATGGTGGTGGCGCTGGTCGCGGCCTGCCTGCTGTTTGCGCTGTTGCTGTATCCGCTGCTGCTGGCGCAGGTCGGGCTGCTGATCGGCCGGGTGCCGTCCTACGTGTATTCCGTGCGGCTGTGGGCAGGCGAGGTCATCGGCCACCTGCAGGAGCGGCTGGGGTCGGAGTTTGTGGACGAGAAGCTGCGGGACCTGGTGAGCGGCCAGGCCGGGGCGATGCTGGCCTTCGTGGCAGGGGCGTTGAGCCGGATTGTTGGCGGCGGCTTTGCCCTGTTCAACGTGCTGTCGCTGGTGGTGGTGACGCCGGTGGTTGCGTTCTACCTGCTGCGCGACTGGCGACGGGCGGTGGCGCGGGTGGATAGCTGGCTGCCGCGGCGCTACGCCGGCGTGCTGCGGGCGCAGGCGCGGGAGGTGGACCGCATCCTGTCGGCCTGGCTGCGCGGCCAGGCGCTGTGCTGCGTGGCGCTGGCGATATTCTATGCCGTGGCGCTGTCGGCGGTGGGGCTGGACCTTGGGCTGATCGTTGGGCTGAGCGCCGGGCTGCTGTCCTTTATTCCGTATGTCGGCAGCATTACGGGGGGGGTTGCCAGCATTGGCCTGGCGATGGCGCAGTTCCCGACCTGGACCGGGGTGGCGACGGTGGCCGGGGTGTTCGCGGCGGGTCAGGTGCTGGAGGGGTATGTGATCTACCCGCGCTTCCTTGGGGACCGGGTGGAGCTGCATGCGGTTTGGGTGATCTTCGCGCTGTTTGCGGGGGGCGCTGCGTTCGGGTTCCTGGGGGTGCTGATGGCGGTGCCGGTTGCGGCGGCGCTGGGGGTGCTGCTGCGGTTCTGGCTGCGGCGGTATCTCGCCAGTGCGCTGTATCTTGACCCGCCGCCGGGTGGGTAGGGGTGGGGCCGGGGTGCGGGGTTTGATGATGGGGGCTTGGTTTCTCCCCCTCCTTCCGGGAGAGGGTTGGGGTGAGGAGGGCTTCGAGAGCAGTTCTTGCGGACGCGGGGCGGAGTGTTGCGAGCACCGGGGGTGCCCCGCTCCGCAGCCAAGACCCCCTCACCCCGGCCTTCTCCCAGAGGGAGAGGGGGAAGGATGAGTGGGGTTCGTCAGCTTGCGCTTCCGTTTGTGCATGCGCCGGTGTTCACGGCCGCCGATTTTTTGCCGGCGCCGGGGGCTGGGGCGGCGCTGGCTTGGCTGGCGCGGCCGGCGGGGTGGCCGGCGGGCCGGTTGGTGCTGTGGGGGGAGGCCGGTGCGGGCAAGACCCATCTGCTGCACGTTTGGGCCGGGCAGCACCGCGCCACCTTGCTGCCTGCTGCGACGCCGCACTGGCCGCGCGGGCCCGTCGCCGTGGATGATGCCGACCTGGTGACGGACGAGTACGCCCTGCTGCACCTGCTGAATGCCGCCGCGGAGGCTTGCCACCCAGTTCTGCTGGCAGCGCAGGCGCCGCCGGCACGGTGGGCCACCGGGCTGCCGGACCTTGCAAGCCGGCTGCGGGCGACGGCGGCGGTGGAGTTGCGCCGGTCCGATGACGCCTTCTTGCGGACGCTGCTGGCGCGGCTGCTGTCCGACCGGCAGCTTGTGGTGCCGGACCCGGTGCAGGACTGGCTGCTGGCCCGCCTCCCCCGCACGCCCGCGGCCATGCGGGAGGCCGCGGCCCGGCTGGACGTTGCGGCGTTGGCCGCCGGTGCACCGGTCACGCGCGGACTGGCCGCGGCGGCGCTGGCGGACATGGTCCATGACACTTCGGATACGGAGGCCGGCGATCCCTGGCCATCCGGCCCCCGGCTGTTCTAAACATGCCCCGACCCCCACGTTCCCGCGCCGCCCGCCTGCCTGTCCCGGCGGCGCCCGCACCGGAGCCAAGGACGCCCGACATGACCCGGATCAGCCCTACCATTCCTGCCCCCGCTTTGACCGCGGACAGCCCCGAGCGCTTCATCAACCGCGAGCTGTCCTGGCTCGACTTCAACCACCGGGTCGTTGAGGAGGCAGAGAACCGCCGGCATCCGCTGCTGGAACGCCTGCGCTTCGTGTCCATCAGCGCTTCCAACCTGGACGAGTTCTTCAGCGTCCGCGTCGCCGGGCTGATCGGCCAGGCGAAGGCGGGGGTCACGGCGTTGAGCGCCGACGGGCGCACCCCGGCGCAACAGCTCGGCGAGGTGCAGCCGCGCGCCCAGGCGCTGATCGCCAAGCAGCAGGAGGCTTGGCTGGAACTGCGCGGCCAACTGCAGGATGCCGGGATCGAGCTGTGCGACGCCGCCACGCTGCCGGCCGAGGACCATGCGTGGCTCGACGCCTGGTTCATGGAGCGGGTGTTCCCCGTGCTGACGCCGCTGGCCATCGACCCGGCGCATCCGTTCCCGTTCATCCCCAACATGGGGCTGGTCAAGGTGCTCAAGCTGCACCGGGCCAGCGACAACCACAGCATGAACGCCTTGATCCCGCTGCCCAGCCAGATCGAGCGCTTCATCCGGCTTCCCGCCCGCCCCGGCGCCGAGCCGCGCATCCGCTTCGTGCTGCTGGAGGACCTGGTCAGCCTGTTTTTGGGCCGCCTGTTCCCCGGTTTCAGCACCGTCGCCAAAGGCATGTTCCGGCTGATCCGCGACACCGGCGTCGAGTTCGAGGAGGAGGCGGAGGACCTCGTGCGCTCCTATGAGACCGCGCTGAAGCGCCGGCGCCGGGGCGTGGCGATCCACCTGTCGGTGGATGCCGGGATGCCCTTGGACCTGCGCGCCCTGGTGGAGGACGAGCTGGATGTGGACCACCAGGGCGTCCCCGGCGAGGAGGTCGTGGTGCAGCAGGGACTGCTCGGCGCCGCCGACCTCAAGCAGATGATCGTGGACGACCGGCCGGACCTGCTGTTCCCGCCCTATACCCCGCGCTTTCCCGAGCGGATACGCGACTTCGCCGGCGACTGCTTCGCCGCCATACGCGCCAAGGACATCATCGTCCACCATCCCTTCGAGAGCTTCGACGTGGTGGTGCAGTTCCTGCGCCAGGCGGCGGCCGACCCCAACGTGGTCGCGGTCAAGCAGACGCTGTATCGCACCAGCCGGGACAGCCCGATCGTCAAGGCGCTCATAGAAGCCGCCGAGGCCGGCAAGTCGGTGACGGCGATGATCGAACTGCGCGCCCGGTTCGACGAGGAGGCGAACATACGCCTGGCCCGCAGCATGGAGGCCGCGGGTGTGCAGGTGGTTTATGGCTTCATGGAGCTGAAGACCCACGCCAAGCTTTCGCTGGTGGTGCGGCGAGAGGGCGCCGCCATGCGGTCCTATGCGCATTTCGGCACCGGCAACTACCACCCGATCACCGCGCGCATCTATACGGACCTGAGCTTCTTCACCTCCGATCCCGATCTGTGCCGGGATAGCGCGCGGCTGTTCAACTACATGACCGGCTATGCCCAGCCCGAGCGGATGGACAGCCTGGCGTTCAGCCCGCTGACCACGCGCACCACGCTGGAGCGGCTGATTGACGCCGAGATCGTCCATGCCCAGGCCGGGCGTCCCGCCGAGATGTGGCTCAAGATGAACAGCCTGGTGGACGACCGGCTGATCGACCGGCTGTATGACGCGTCGCGGGCCGGGGTGAAGGTGAAGTGCATCATCCGCGGCATCTGCTGCCTGCGGCCGGGGGTGCCCGGCATGTCGGAGAATATCCGGGTCAAGAGCATCGTCGGGCGTTTCCTGGAGCATGCCCGCATCTATGCCTTCGGCAACGGCCGGCGGCTGCCCAGCCATGAGGCCGCGGTGTTCATCAGCAGCGCCGACTGGATGGCGCGCAACATGGAGTGGCGGGTGGAAACGCTGGTGCCGATCCATAACCGCACCGTTCACGCCCAGGTGCTGGACCAGATCATGGTCGTGAACCTGCGCGATACGCTGCAATCCTGGGAGCTTGGTGCGGATGGCGCCTGGCGCCGGGTTGAGGCCGGCAACCGGCCGGTGTCGGCGCACGACTACTTCATGACCAACCCGTCCCTGTCGGGACGGGGGAGCGCCCTGAACGGCGGGGCGCTGGCAGGGCATGGCCACCGCAGGCCCGACCGCATCAGCGAGGATTGACCAGCCTATGCCCGACACCCTGCCCCACCACGATCTGGCTACGCGCGCCGCATCGCGCTCTGCCATCGTGGACCTTGGTTCCAACTCCGTGCGCCTGGTGGTGTTCGAGGGGCTGGGGCGGAACCCGGTCGCGATCTTCAATGAGAAGGCGGTGCTGCGCCTGGGGCGCGGGCTGCAGACCACCGGGCGGCTGAACGAGGCCGGGGTGGTTTTGGCGTTGCGTGTCATGGCCCGCTACAACGCCATCGCCCGCGCGATGGGCGCCGACCCGTTCGAGGTGCTGGCGACCGCCGCCGTGCGGGACGCCGCCAACGGGCCGGAGTTCGTGGCCAACCTGCAGGCCCAGATGCCCGGCGTTGCCATACGCATCCTATCCGGCGAGGAGGAGGCCGCCTTGTCCTGCGCCGGCGTACTGTGCGGCATTCCCGGCGCCGACGGCATCGTTGCCGACATCGGCGGCGGGTCGCTGGAGCTGGTGCGGATCGAGGGCGGTGAGGCCCGCAAGGCCGTTAGCCTGGGTCTTGGCGTGATCCGGCTGTCCGACCGGGCGGAGGGGGACCTGGACCGTGCCCGCATGGTGGCGGAGGCCGACCTGTCCGGGGTCGGCTGGCTGGCGGACGGGGCGGGGCGTGACCTTTATCTTGTTGGCGGTGCGTGGCGCGCGCTGGCCCGGGTCCATATGCAGGCGGTCGGCTATCCGCTGTCCATCGTGCACCATTATACGCTTAGCAATGAGGCGGCGCGGGAATTGGCGGCGTCGCTGATCGCGCCGGTGCGCCGCGGGGCGGAGCGGATCGCCGGGGCGCCGCGCCGCCGGGTCGAGGACCTGCCCTATGCCGCCACAGTGCTGCGGCGCCTGCTGCGCGGGACCGGGGCGCGCCGGGTGGTGTTCAGCGCCAACGGCATCCGCGAGGGCTGGTTCATGCAGCACGTCCCGCTTGCGGTCCGGGCGCAGGACCCGGTGCTGGCGGCGGGGTATGAGATCGCCGCGCGGTATGGGCGCGATACCGGCCTGCCGCCGGCCCTGATTGCCTGGACGGCGCCGCTGTTTCCTGATGAGGCTCCGGCGGACGCGCGGCTGCGGGAGGCCGCGTGCTGGATGTCCGACCTGGGCAGCCATGACCACCCGGACTACCGGGCGGAGCAGGCGTTCCTGCGCATCCTGCGCCAACCTGGCATCGCGCTGTCGCATCCGGACCGGGCTGCGCTCGCGCTGACGATGGCGCTGCGGTATGAGGCGGAGATGGATGCGCCGTTCTTGCAGCCGGCGCGCGGCCTGCTGGACCCGGCGGCGGCTTCGCGGGCGGAGGTGCTGGGGACGGCGCTGCGCCTGGCCTATACGCTGTCGGCTGGGACGCCGGCGCTGCTGGCGGGGGCCAACCTGCGGGTGATGCCGGGCCGGCTGTCGCTGCGGTTGGCGGAGGGGAGCGGGGTGTTCGCCGGCGACAGCATCCAGCGGCGGCTGGACCGGCTGGCCCTGGCGATGGGATTGCAGGCGGAGACGCTGGGGTAGGCTGGGGAGGCGGCATGGTAGCCGGAGGGGGTTCCGGCTGGCTTGCTGGTTCGGGCGTTTGGGACGGGAAGCACGGGCGCACTGCGTTGAAACTTTGCGCACGTTTTAGCGGATGGCGCTTCGCTTATCCGCCCTACGTTTTGGTGGTGGTTATGGCGCGGGTTGGGAGCGATACGGCCGATTCTTGCCGGCCGTTGCGCGTGGCTGCGTTAGACCGGGCGGGCGGCTTGCATTGCGTGGCTGCTGACTGGCACTAGTTCCGCTAGGCCGTCCAGGTCGGAGAGGGTGATCTCCTGGCCCTGCATCTGGATCAGCTTGCGCGCGCGCAGGCGGGACAGGATGCGGTTCAGGTGGATCAGGTGCAGGCCCAGCATGTCGGCCAGGTCCTGCTGAGTCAGTTCCAGCCGGAAGTGGCGGCGGGTGGCTAGGCCCAGCACGGACAGGCGCTCATGCAGCATCACCAGGAGGGAGGCGGTCCGCTCCTCGGCGTCGCAGCGGCCGAGCTGGGACATCCAGCGCTCGGAGGCCGCCTTTTCCTCGCCGAGCGTACGCATCAGGTGGCGGCGGAACCAGGGGGCGGAGTCGAACAGCTTGGCGGCGGCATCCCCGTCCAGGACGGAGTAGGTGACGGCGGAGGTTGACCAGACCAGGTGGTCGAGCGTGTCGTCGAACAGGGTCTCGATGCCGAAGGTGTCGCCCGGCAGCAGGATGCCGATGATCTGGCGGCGGCCGTCGCTGAACATGCGGCAGCGGACCGCCCATCCCGTTTGCAGCGTCCGCAGCCGTGCCCCGGTGTCGTTGGGCCTAAGGATGCAGGTGTTCCGCGGCGCCCGGCGCTCCGACACGGATAAGGCTTGCAGGGCAGCTTGTTCCGATGACGGGGCCGCTATGGCCGCGTGCAAACCGATGTCCCTACCGTCCATGTGTCCTACCTCTGTCCGCTAGTTTGAAAGCTCGGTCCGTCATGAGGCGGCCAGCTCAACAAACCGCCTAAAAGTTCTTACGAAATCTCACACACATTGTCAATTCGTTATTAAACAAAAGATGACAAATAATTCGTCTTTCTGTCTTGACGGCATTCGTTGCGCAAGTTGCGCAAAACGGCGTGTTCCGGAAGGCCAGGGAGCGGTCGTTGCTACACTGTCCCGCACCGGGACGGCTTGCGATAAGCATAGGAAATGGCTGCACGACGGGGAAATTCTGGCCGTGGCCATCTAGGGGATGGGAGGTTTGGTTAGGATTAACGGCCCTGAGGCCGCGGCTTTTCTGCAGTTGCGGACTATGGCGGCGCGATACGGGAACGGTGCGCGCTTACGGCTGTCAACCTTATAGGGCCAGCGCTGCGTCGTTTATTTGTCAGGAATTGTTGGCTGGCGCGGACCGGCACGCCGCCTCGGCGCCGGGCAGCATGGCTTGCCCGGGCAGCCTGCGGCAGGCGTCGGAGCCGGTGCCGGGCCGCACCGCGGAGGCGGTGGCTAGTCGACCTTGTTCAGCGTCCAGCGGTGCTCGCAGGCACGGCTGCTGACGGTGACGCCGAGCTGACCGTCGCTGAGCCGGCCGTCCATCGTGCCGACTCCGTCACTTGCCTGGATGCGTCCGTCCGAGGCGATGGTCGCGGTCAGTGGGATGCGGGACCGCAGCTCGTCGCCGCTGTAGGACAGGGTGACGGTGCCGTTGCTGATCGCCAGCACCCGAGGGCCACTGCGGGGGCAGAACCGGCTTTCGGCCCGGACCAGCCGCACGGTGCCGCGGTAACGGCCATCCGCGTTGGCCGGGGGCGGCTGCGGGGTCAGCACGATGGGCTGGGGCTGGCAGGCCGCGAGGCCGGCGGCGGCCAGCACCGCCAAGCTCCGCCAGCCGACGATAAGCCGAGGCATTGGGATCAGCCGACGATCTCCGTGCCGGCGAAGAAGAAGGAGATTTCCTGCGCCGCCGCTTCCGGGCTGTCGGAGCCGTGGACGCTGTTGGCCTCGATGCTTTCGGCAAACAGCTTGCGGATGGTGCCGGGGTCGGCGTTGGCCGGGTTGGTGGCGCCCATCAGCTTGCGGTTTTGTGCGATGGCGTCCTCGCCCTCCAGCACCTGTACGACGACTGGGGCGCTGACCATGAAGCCGACCAGGTCCTTGAAGAACCCGCGCTCGCGGTGGACGCCGTAGAACGCCTCGGCCTGTGCTTGGGACAGGTGCAGGCGCTTCTGCGCGATGATGCGCAGGCCGGCGTCCTCGAACACGGCGTTGATCTTGCCCGTGAGGTTGCGACGGGTGGCGTCGGGCTTGAGGATGCTTAGGGTGCGCTCGGTGGGCATGGGGGGTCCTAAGAAATGTTGCCGGGGCGTTTAGGCCAAGGGGCGGGGCGGGGCAAGCCTGCCGGCTTGCCTTGTCCTCTTGCTTCCGGGGAGAGGGAGTGAGCGGGGCCGTTCGGTGCTTTCTCATCTCAAGCCGGGCGCCGGGCCGGTTGCACTCGCCGTTTTCCGCTCCGCAGCCAAGCCCCCTCATCCCGACCCTCTCCCAGAGGGAGAGGGAGAAGGGAGGCGGGCACTTCCACCGGTGGGCGGCGGCGCATACATGGTTGGCATGAGCCTGTTGACACTGGATCACGTCACCCTGCGCATGGCTGGCCGCGTTCTGCTGGACGGGGCGGAGCTGCGCGTGGACCCGGGACGGCGCATTGGCCTGGTCGGGCGCAACGGCGCTGGCAAGAGCACGCTGCTGAAGGCCATCGCCGGGGAGCTGGCGGTGGATGGGGGGGAGATCAGGCTCAGCAGCCGCGCCCGCATGGCATGGGTCCGGCAGGAGGCGCCGGCAGGTGGTCAGTCGCTGCTCGATACCGTGCTGGAGGCCGACCGGGAACGCCTGGACCTGCTGGCGGAAGTGGACACGGCGCCGCCGCTGCGGGTTGCCGAGGTGCATGAGCGGCTGCGGGCCATCGACGCGGACGCCGCGCCGGCCCGGGCCGCCACCATCCTGGCCGGGCTGGGATTTGATGCCGCGGGGCAGGCGCGGCCGGTGGACAGCTACTCTGGCGGCTGGCGGATGCGGGTGGCGCTCGCTGCCGCGCTGTTTGCCAACCCGGACCTGCTGCTGCTGGACGAGCCGACCAACCACCTGGACCTGGAGGCGACGCTTTGGCTGGAGGGCTGGATCGCCCGCTTTCCCGGTGCCTGCCTAATCGTCAGCCATGACCGCGGCCTGCTGGACCGCGCGGTGCAGGCCATTGCCCACCTGGATCAGCGCAAGCTCAGCGTGACGCCGGGGGGATACGACGAGTTCGTGCGGATACGGACGGAGCACGCCATGCAGGCGGGGCGCGCGGCCGAGCGGATCGCGGCACAGCGCGCCCATATGCAGAGCTTCGTGGACCGGTTCCGCGCCAAGGCGACCAAGGCCCGGCAGGCGCAGGCCCGGATCAAGGCACTGGAGAAGCTGCCGGTGATAGATACGGTGGTGGAGGCGGCGCCGACCCGCTTCGACTTTCCGGAGCCGGCACGGCTCAGCCCGCCGGTGCTGGTGCTGGAGCGGGTTGCCGCCGGATATGGGACGACGCGCATCCTGTCTGGGCTGTCGTTGTCGGTGGACATGGACGACCGGATCGCGCTGCTGGGGGCGAACGGCAACGGTAAGAGCACGCTGGCGAAGCTGATCGCCGGGCGGCTGGAGCCGATGGCGGGGGAGGTCCGGCGCAGCCCTAAGCTGCGGGTCGGTTATTTCGCGCAGCACCAGACGGACGAGCTGGTGTTGGTGGAAACACCGGTGGACCATATGGCCCGCGCCCTGCCGCGGGCGCTGCCGCCGCAGGTGCGCAGCCAGCTCGCGCGGTTTGGCCTGGATGCCGACCGGGCCGATACGCCGGTCGGTAGCCTGTCGGGCGGGGAGAAGGCACGGCTGCTGCTGGCGCTGGCGACGCGGGATGCGCCGCAACTGCTGATCCTGGACGAGCCCACCAACCACCTGGACATAGATGCCCGGGAGGCTCTGGTGCGGGCGCTGGCGGATTTTCAGGGGGCGGTGCTGCTGATTACCCATGACCCGCATCTGGTGGAGCTGGTGGCGGATCGGCTGTGGCTGGTCGGGGATGGTACGGTGCGCCCCTATGAGGGGGATATGGATGATTATCGGGCGCTGCTGGTCGAGCGGGCGCGCCCGGCGGCCAAGCCGGATGCGGCGCCGAATCGGCGGGACGAACGGCGGGAGCGGGCGGAGAACCGGGTGCAGTTGGCGCCGCTGCGGCGCCAGGCCCGCGACGCCGAGGCGCGCATAGCCAAGCTGGAAGGGGAGCGGGCCAAGCTGATGGCGCGGTTGGCCGACCCGGCGCTGTATGCGCCGGGGCGCGGGGCGGAGGTTACGGAGGCGAACACGCGGCTGGCAGCCATCGCTCGGGAGATTGCAGCGGCGGAGGGGGTTTGGATGGCAGCGGAGGAGGCGCTGGAGGCTGCGGGGTAGTTTTTTCTACCGGAGAGGGTGGAGGTTAGACAGCTTCGGGCTCGGCGTTTGCCGTGGGATGGCCGCGTGCTGGTTGCAGCGGTGGCGCCCCGCTCCGCAGCAGGACCCCCTCACCCCGGCCCTTTCCCGGAGGGAGAGGGGGAAGTGGTGGGGCCTCGGAGCCAGCCTCGATCGCCTTGCTGCCAGTAGGTCAGCGATAGGCCGGACGTCTTTGCTGCGGCCCAGCGTAGGCGGGCCGAGGCCACCGCGGCCGGGTCGCTGCCGTCGAAAAGGTCGAATACGCGGTCGAAGCCGTCTAGGTCCGCCGCTGATAGGCCGTCCAGCAGGAATAGGTAGCGGGCGCCGTTCGGGCAGTCGTCGCTGGCGGTCAGCCAGATCGGCTGCAGCGGTGCCTTGCCAGTCCGCGCGGTGCCGTGCGGCAGCCATTCCGGGTCCTTGCTGGCCCAGAGCAGTTCGTCCAGCACGGCTACCCGCTCCGGGGTGCCGAGCCGGACCAGGGCGCGCTGCCCGGCGGCCAAGGTCCGGCCCAGCAGCGCCGGCAGGGCGGCGTCCGGCGTGGTGCGGGTTAGGTGGTAGAAGCCGACCTCGGTCGGTCCGGGCGGCACCTAGGCCTCGTAGTTGTCCGCCACCAGCCGGTCCAGCAGACGTACGCCGAAGGCGGTCGCGCCCTTGGGCGTGGTGGCCGAATCCTTGGTGGCCCAGGCGGTGCCGGCGATGTCCAGGTGCGCCCAGGGGCCGCGAACGAAGCGCTGGACGAACTGCGCGCCGATGATGGCGCCGCCGGGGCGGCCGCCGATGTTCTTCATGTCGGCGATGTCCGAGCGGATCAGCTTGTCGTAGGCGTCGCCGAGCGGCATGCGCCATACTGCCTCCCCGGTTGACTTGCCCGCTGCCAGCAGCCGGTCGGCCAGGGTGTCGTCGTTGCAGAACATGCCGGCGTGCTCATGGCCCAGCGCGACGATGATCGCGCCGGTCAGGGTCGCCATGTCCACGGTGATCGCCGGGTCGAAGGCGTCCTGGGCGTGCCATAGCAGGTCGGCCAGCACCAGGCGGCCCTCCGCGTCGGTGTTCTGCACCTCGATGGTTTGGCCGGATAGCGAGCGTACGACGTCACCGGGGCGCTGGGCGTTGCCGCTGGGCATGTTCTCGACCAGGCCGACGACGCCTACTGCGTTGCAGCGGGCCTTGCGGCCGGCGAGCGCCGCGATGACGCCGATGGTGGCGGCGGCGCCGGCCATGTCCCACTTCATGTCCTCCATTCCCGGCGCGGGCTTGATGCTGATGCCGCCGGTGTCGAAGGTGACGCCCTTGCCGACGAAGCATACGGGCTTGGTGCCGTCCTGGCCGCCCTTCCAGCGCATGGTGACGACACGCGCCTCTTGGGCGCTGCCCATTGCCACGGCCAGCAGGGCGCGCATGCCGATCCGCTCCAACTCGGCGGGGCCTAGCACTTCTACCTCCACGCCCAGATCCGCCAGGGGGCGGCAGCGTTCGGCGAGTTCGGTGGGGGTCAGGACGTTCGGCGGCTCGCTGGCGAGGTCGCGGGATAGGATGACGCCGTGGGCGGTGGCTTGCAGCGGCGCCCAGGCGGCCTGGGCTGCGGCGGGGTCGTCGGTCAGCACCGTCAGGGTCTGCAGCTTGGGCTTGTCGTCAGCGCCCTCCTTGGTGCGGTAACGGTCGAAGCGGTAGGTGCGGAGGGTGGCCCCTAGCGCGGCGTGGGCGGCGTGGGCGGGGGGCATCCCGTCGGCGGCGATGGCAGCGGCCGGGTCGCGCGCCAGGGCGGTGACGGCGTGGCCTGCGGCTTCCTCCATGCCGCGCAGGGTGTGGTCGGACTCCTTGCCCAGGCCGATCAGGACGATCCGGGATAGCGTCTCGTTCGGCGCCAGCACGGTGCAGGCCTGGCCCTTCTTGCCGGTGAACCCGGCGGCGGCCATCGCGCGGGTCAGCGCACCACCGCAGGCAGCGTCGGCCTGGGCGGCCAGGCCCGCCCCGGCGCCTAGGCCGGCTGTCGCCGTGGCCTCGGTCAGCAGCAGGACCAGGGCGCCGGTGGCGGGCAGGTCGGCGGAGGCGAAGGCGATCTCGGGCATTGGGGGTCCTTGGATGCGGTGTGGCGCACCTTAACAGCGTGGTCCTGGTTGGCCAGGGGGCGGGGGTGGCGGTGGGGGAGAGGAGCGGACTTCTCCTTCCCGGGGGGAGAGGGTTGGGGTGAGGGGGCGGGAAGGCGCTGCTGCTGCCGAAGCGGGGGCGTGTGCCGTCAGCACCAGCGATTCTCGGCTCCGCGGCCAAGACCCCTCACCCCGGCCCTCTTCCCGGAGGGAGAGGGAGCAGTAGCGGGACGGGGCACTTTGCGTGGATTGGGGGGGTGTGGTCCACTGTGACGCATGGAAGATGTTGCCATGCTGACGCTTGCTGCCGACCTTGCCCGACGCGCGGGGGCGGTGATCCTTGCCGTGCGCGCCAGGGGTTTCGACACCCTGCACAAGAGCGACGCCAGCCCGGTGACGGAGGCGGACCATGCGGCGGAGGCGCTGATCGTCGAGGGCCTGCGCGCGGCAACGCCGGGCATCCCGGTGGTCGCCGAGGAGGAGCACGCGGCCGGCGCCGAATGGGCCGAGCATCATGAATACTGGCTGGTGGACCCCCTGGACGGCACCCGCGAGTTCGCCGCGGGACGGGACGAGTTCACCGTCAACATCGGCTTGGTCCGCGATGGCCGCCCGGTGCTGGGCGCGGTGGGCGTGCCGGCGCTTGGCGAGATGTTCGGCGGGCTGCTCGGCCTGCGCCCGCGTGCCTGGAAGCGCACCGGCGCCGGGGAGCATGACATACGCGCCCGGGTGCCGCCGCCGGACGGGCTGCATGTGCTCGCAAGCCGCAGCCTCGCCAATGATCCGCGGCTGCGGGAGTATCTGCAAGGGCGCCCGGTGGCAGATGTGACCAACATGGGATCGGCGCTGAAGATCGTGCGGCTGGCCGAGGGGGCGGCGGACCTGTATCCCCGGTTCGGCCGCACGATGGAGTGGGACACCGCCGCCCCCCACGCGGTGCTGGAGGCCGCGGGTGGGCAGGTACGCGCCGCCGATGGCACGCCGCTGTCATATGGCAAGCCCGGCTGGGAGAACCCTTCCTTTATCTGCACGGGACGATGATCACGCCGGATGCTGGTGCAGGCGGGGGTATAGGCGGGGCGACCGAGCGGCTGGCCGATGACGACGCCGGGGTGTCCCGTGCCGCGGCGCTGCTGCGGGAAGGCTGGCTGGTGGCATTTGGGACGGAGACGGTTTACGGCCTGGGCGCCGACGCCACCAGCAACGCGGCGGTCGCCAGCGTGTTCGATGCCAAGGGCCGGCCGCACTTCAACCCGTTGATCTCGCACTATCCCGACGCGGATGCCGCGTTTGCCCATGTGGGGGCGCCGGAGGCCGCGGTGCGGCTGGCGGCCCTGTTCTGGCCGGGGCCGCTGACGCTGGTGCTGCCGCGGCGGGTGACTTGCCCGGTGGCGCTGCTGGCAGGCGCCGGGCTGGAAACGCTTGCGGTGCGGGTGCCGGCGCATCCGGCGGCGCTGCGGCTGCTGCGCGCGGTGGGCCGCCCGGTTGCGGCGCCCTCGGCCAACCGGTCCGGCGAGGTGTCGCCGACGACGGCGGAGCACGTATTGGCCGGGTTGGACGGGCGCATCGCCGCGGTGCTGGACAGCGGGCCGTGCGCGGTGGGGGTCGAGAGCACGGTGCTGGATTTGTCGGCTGGCGCCCCGTTCCTGCTGCGCCCCGGCGGCGTGCCGTTGGACGCCATCGAGGCCGTCATCGGCCCGGTTGGACGCGGGATCACGCCCTTGGCGGCGGAAGCGCCGCGGACGCTACGCTCGCCGGGGCTGCTGGTGTCGCACTACGCGCCGCGGTTGCCGGTGCGGTTGGGGGCGGTGTCGGCGGGGGCGGACGAGGCGCTGCTGGCCTTCGGGCCGTTTCCTGCAGGGGCGGGCGCGGTGTTCCAGCTCAGCGCGGCGGGCGATCCCGTGGAGGCGGCGTCACGGCTGTTCGCCGGGCTGCGCTGGCTGGATGCGGAGGGCGCGCGGCTGGGGCTGCAGGGGATCGCGGCGATGGCAGTGCCGGCGGAGGGTTTGGGGCTGGCGGTGAATGACCGGCTGCAGCGGGCGGCGGCGCCCCGGGGTTAGCATATGTATGTCAGCACCTGATTGCGGTGACATGACAGGGCCGCCGGTGCTAACGGGATATCTGCGAGCAGGCTGATGGCGAGGGCCGCGCCGGGCGCCGCGTGCGGGATGGGGAAGCCAGTTGGAATCGCTGCTGCTGCTGCTCGACAGTTTGATGATGTTCGTGGTGGTCTACATGGGTCTGCGCGATGACCGCCGTCCGCCGGGCATGAAGCTGCGGAGCCTGTTCCGCATGACGGAGGCCGGCACCCGCCGGGTGGACGACGCCGCAGAGGAGCGCCGCCGCCGCATCGCCCAAAGTCGGGAAAAGGGGAGCCGCATCTAGTGCGCGACGCCGCATTCGGGCTGATATTCGCGGCCTTGCTGCCGGCCGTCTTCGTGTCGCCGTGCATGGGCGTGCTGGTTTGGGTGTGGACGGCGCTGCTGTCGCCGAACGAGCTGCTGTACGGCTTCATGGCCAGCATCCAGATAAACCGCATCGTCGCGGTCGTGACGATCCTGGTCATCATGTTCAACCGGGATAAGAAAGACTGGTATCTCGACCCGCTGCTGGTGCTGCTGGTGCTGTTCGCCTTGGTTGCAACCTGCTCCTGGGCGACGAGCATCGTGCCGTCCGACGACGGCGATGGCTTGTATCAGAAGCTGCTCAAGGAGATTGCGCTCACGGCCGCCATCGCCAGCGTCATGAGCAGCAGGCACCGGCTGCACCTGCTGGTGCTGGCGGCCTGCGCGGGCTTCGGCATGATCGGCGTGAAGGAGGGGCTGATCTTCCTGCTGACCGCCGGCGGCCACCATGTCGAGGGGATGCAGAGCGTCGGCGACAACAACTCGCTGGCGACGGCGCTGCTGATGCTGACGCCGTTCCTGTATTACCTGTCCCGCTATACCGAAATCCGCCTCGTGCGGATCGGCCTGCTGGCGGCGATGGGACTGTGCCTGGTGACGGTGGTTGCCACCTACTCGCGCGGCGGCTTCGTCGGCCTGCTGGTGCTGGCGGCGTTCATGGTCAAGAACAGCCGCAGCCGCTTCAGCAGCCTGGTGCTGGTGGCGTTGGCGGGTGGGCTGATCTGGGGATTGGCGCCGGAAAGCTGGTTCGAGCGGCTGAACAGCATCAACCAGGCCGAAACCGACGGCTCTTTTCTCGGCCGGGTGAATGCCTGGAAGGTCAGCACGCTGATCGCGCTCGACCACCCGCTGCTCGGTGGTGGGCCGCATGCGGTGCAGCGCTTCGCGGTGTGG
>CAXTCI010000019.1:0-2381 GCA_964242325.1 uncultured Acetobacteraceae bacterium | reverse complement strand
CTGGCGATGATCTCGCGCACGCGGCGGACAGTGCGGCAGGCCATTGCAGCCGAGGCGGTCGAGGCAGCCAAGGAGTCGGGGCTGACGGTGCGGGCGCCGGCTGCCGCCCAACGTCCCCGCCTGGGTTATGCCCGCCAGGCCACTCCAGGATAAGGAACGTCCCGGTGCCCGATCACTCCCTGCCTTCCGACGCCGGCCTGCTGCCGGCCTTGCACGCGGCTGTTGGCGACCGCGGGCTGCTGACCGATCCGGCCGACACCGCTCCGTACTGCGAGGACTGGCGCCGGCTGTATCACGGCCGTACCCCGGCCGTGGTGCGGCCCGGCAGCACGGAGGAGGTCGCGGCCGTCGTGCGCCTGTGCGCCGCGCGCGGCGTTCCCATCGTGCCGCAGGGAGGCAATACCAGCATGGTCGGCGGCGCCACCCCATCCGGGGACGGCACCCAGGTCGTGCTGTCCTTGTCCCGGATGACCCGCATCCGGGCGGTGGACCCGCTCGACCGGACGCTGACGATTGAGGCCGGGGCGCCCTGGAAGGCTGCGCAGGACGCCGCCGCCGACGCCGGCTGCCTGCTGCCGCTGTCCATCGGCAGCGAGGGTACGGCCCAGGTCGGCGGCATCCTGTCCGCCAACGCCGGCGGCAATAACACGCTGCGCTATGGTAATGCCCGCGACCTGGTGCTGGGGCTGGAGGCGGTGCTGCCGGACGGCCAGGTGTGGAACGGCTTGCGAAGCCTGCGCAAGGACAATACCGGCTATGCCCTGCGCCACCTGTTCGTCGGCGCGGAGGGAACGCTGGGCATCATCACCGCCGCCGTCCTGAAGCTCGCGCCGCAGCCGCGGGAAGTGGAGGTGGCGCTGGTGGCCGTGCCCTCGCCGGAGGCGGCCAGCGCCGTGTGCCGCCGCTTCCTGGCGCATGACCCGGCGGCGGTGCAGGCGTTCGAATACATGTCTGGCCCTGGCTTGGACCTGGTGCTGCGGCATATTCCCGGCGCTGTCCTGCCGCTGGGCGCTCCTGCCCCGCATTATGTGTTGGTGGAGTTGGCCACGCCCCGCCCAGATGCCGGGCTGCGGGATGCGATGGAGTCGGTGCTGGAAGCGGCGATGGCCGACGACCTCGTGCTGGACGCCGTGCTGGCCGAAAGCGATGCCCAGCGGGCCGCGCTGTGGCGGCTGCGCGAGGAGCACAGTGAGTCGCAGAAGCGCGCCGGTGCCAATGTTAAGAACGACGTAAGCGTGCCGACCAGCCGGGTGCCGGACCTGATCGTCCGCGCAACTGCGGCGTGCGAGGCGCTGATCCCCGGCATACGCGCGGTCCCGTTTGGCCACCTGGGCGACGGCAACATTCATTTTAATTTGGTGCGCCCGGAGGATTGGGCCGACGACGCCTTCCTGGCGCGCAGCGGCGACATCATGGAGGCGGTCAACGGGGTTGTGGCGGAGTTGGGCGGCAGCTTCTCGGCCGAGCATGGGGTGGGGCTGCTGAAGCCTTATATGATGCCGGGTTGGCGCGGCGGGGCGGAGCTGGACATGATGCGCCGCATCAAGGCGGCGCTGGACCCGCTGGGGATCATGAATCCGGGGAAGCTGCTGCCTTAGTGGCGGCCGCACGGGCGCCCGGAGCGCCGGCGGAAGCCGGTTGGGAAATAATATGTCTCTGAGCGCCCTGCCCACCGCGCTGCTGCTGCCGCCGGTCAACTTGCTGGTGCCATGTGTGGCCGGGCTGTTGTTATGGCGCCGCCGGCCGCGGACGGCACGGCTGCTGCTGACGGCGGGGATGGCCGGGCTGCTGGTGCTGTCCCTGCCGGTGGTTTCCAGGGCGCTGATCGCCTCGCTGGAAACCAACCTGCCGCTGACGCCCCCAGCCACCGACCCGCCCGGCGCCATCGTGATCCTGTCTGCCGAGGCCCTGCGCGACAACGGCGTGCTGGAGCCGGGGCCGCTGACGCTGGAACGCCTGCGTACCGGCGCGGCCCTGTATCGCAGCACCGGGTTGCCGGTGCTCGTGACCGGGGGCAAGGCCGACGACGATGACGACGGCACCCTCGCCGCGACGATGGTCCGCAGCCTCCGTGACGACTTCAACGTGCCGGTCCGCTGGGTGGAGGAGGTGTCCCGGGACACCAGGGAGAATGCCGCGTTCAGTGCGCCGCTGCTGCTGCGGGATGGGGTGCGATCGGCCTACGTCGTGACCCATGCCTGGCATATAAAGCGGTCGGTGCTGGCCTTTGCCGGTACCGGCATCGCCATGACGGCGGCGCCGGTGCGGATGGATGAGGGGTCACAGGGCCACCTGTCCGACTTCGTCCCGCGTGCCCGGTCGTGGCAGGACAGCTACTGGGCACTGCATGAGTGGGCGGGGATTGCGGCGGCATTCCTGCA
>CAXTCI010000018.1:29653-41970 GCA_964242325.1 uncultured Acetobacteraceae bacterium | reverse complement strand
CGCAGGCGGCAAGCTGCCCGGCGGTCACCGCCTGGTCGCTGCCGAACAGGCCGAGGATCGGGTGGGGCAGCGGCGGCAGCGCTGGGCGGAAATGCCCGGCCGCCAGCGCCCGGGCCAGGCCGCCGGTGCCGCACCACAGCACAGGGGCGCCGGTAGCTACCGCAGCCACGGCGTCGAGGTCGGCGTCGGTGTCGGCGTCGAACACGGTGACGCCCGGCGCCAAGGCGGCCCCGGGACGGCCACGGTGCACCGTCAGGCCGAGGGTGCGCAGGGCGTCAACCAGCGGCGGCCCGGCAGGCGCCCAACCCGCGCCGTCCGCCACCCATTGCTGGCCGCCGCGGGTGATGCGCCCCTGGAACGGGAAGGCTGGGGCCAGCACCGCGTGCTGCCACCCGCCTGTTGCGAAGCAGGCGGCCAGCTCCGCCAGGGTGTGGCCGCGCAGCAGGCTGTCCAGCTTCTTGTAGGCGATGCCGGCTCCGGCCAGGGTGGGGGTGGCTGCGGCCACGGCGGAACGTGCCGCGGCCTCGTCCGCTTCGCGCGTGCCGGTGTCCAGGGCCGCGTTGGGCGGCAGGGCGCCGGGTCGGACGCCCTGCCAATAGGCGTGCACCGGGCCTGTGAGGCCCACGAACTCCGCCGCGGTGTCCAGCGCGCCGGTCAGGTCGTCGGCCAGCAGCCGTAAGGTTGTCATGCCGCACCGGTCCTGCTCATGAGGCCGGGATACAACTTGGGGGATCAACTGTCTCCTCGACCTTTGTGGCAGCGGCGGGGCACGGACCCACCGGCGTTGCCTACACCGCCTAGAACAGGCCGCGGGACAGTGCCATTGCCAAACGGGGCCTACGCCAAACAGGGCGTATGCCAAGCGAGGCCGATGCCGACGAAGGCGTAGCGGGAACGATCCACGTAGGCCCGACACGGCTTGGCTCGGTTTGTGCGCCAGGCCGCGCCTGGCCTAACGTCCCAGCACCGTCTTGATCTCGTCGAGGATCGCCGGGTCGTCTATCGTCGGCGGAGGCGCCGCTGCCTCCCCGTCCGCCAGCCGGCGGATCGAGGCGCGGAGGATTTTGCCCGACCGCGTCTTGGGCAGGCGCGCCACCACCCGGGCGTCCTTGAACGCCGCCACCGGCCCGATGCGGTCCCGCACCAGCGCCACCAGCTCGCGTGCCACTTCGGCCTCGTCGCGGTTCGCCCCGGCCTTCAGCACCACCAGGCCCAGCGGCACCTGGCCCTTCAGCGCATCCGCGGCGCCCACCACCGCGCACTCGGCCACATCGGGATGCGCGGCCAGCACCTCTTCCATCGCGCCGGTGCTCAGGCGATGGCCGGCGACGTTGATGATGTCGTCCGTGCGGCCCATCACCCAGACGTCGCCGTCCCCGTCCACCTGTCCGGCGTCCCCCGTGCGATACCAGCCGGGGAAGTCGTCCAGGTAGGCAGTCCGGTAGCCCGCCGCGTTCCGCCATAGGGTCGGCGCGCAGCCCGGCGGCAGCGGCAGGCGGATTGCCAGGTTGCCCACGGTCCCGCGCGGCAGCGGCGCGCCGGTGTCGTCCAGCGCCTGCACGTCATAGCCCGGGCAGGCCCGCCCGCCTGCACCGGGCTTGAACGGGAACAGGCCCAGGCCGCGGAACCCCGCGGTGATCGGCCATCCCGTCTCGGTCTGCCACCAGTGGTCCACCACGGGAACACCGAGCTTGCCGGCGATCCAGATGGCGGTCGGCGGGTCGCAGCGCTCGCCGGCCAGGAACAGCGCCTCCAGGCGGGACAGGTCGTACTGCGCCATCAGCGCTGCGTCCGGGTCCTGCTGCCGGATGGCGCGCAACGCGGTGGGGGCGGTGAACAGGACCCGCACGCCGTGGTCCCGGCATACCCGCCAGAACGCTCCGGCGTCCGGGGTGCCGACCGGTTTCCCCTCATAGAGGATGGTCGTGCAGCCTGCGAGCAGCGGGCCATAGACGATGTAGCTGTGCCCGACCACCCAGCCGACGTCGCTGGCGCACCAGTAGGTGTCGCCCGCGCCCACGCCGTAGATCATCCGCATGGACTGGTGCAACGCCACGGCATAGCCGCCGGTGTCGCGCACGACGCCCTTGGGCTTCCCGGTCGTGCCGGAGGTGTAGAGGATATATAGCGGGTCGGTCGCCAGCACCGGGACAGGGGGATGCGGGGCCGCGGCGGCTTCTGCCTCGGCGAAGTCCAGGTCGCGGCCAGGCTGCATGGTGGATGCCAGCATGGGGCGTTGCAGGATCAGGCAGTGGGCGGGCTTGTGCGCGCTGATGGCGATGGCGGCGTCCAGCAGCGGCTTGTAGGCGACCACGCGACCCGGCTCCAGTCCACAGGACGCCGACACGACGGCGCGGGGCTCCGCGTCCTCGATCCGCTTGGCCAACTCCGCCGCGGCGAACCCGCCGAACACCACGGAGTGGACCGCGCCCAGCCGGGCGCAGGCCAGCATGGCGATCACCGCCTCGGGCACCATTGGCATGTAGATCACCACGCGGTCGCCGTAGCCGACGCCCAGCGCCGCCAGTGCCCCGGCGACGCGCGCGGTGCGGTCGCGCAGTTCGGCATAGGTGAACGACTGGACCTGCTGGGCCATTGGGCTGTCCCATACCAGGGCTGGCTGTCCGCCGCGGCCACCGTCGGCATGGCGGTCCAGGCAGTTGGCCGAAACGTTCAGCGTGCCGCCGGCGAACCATTGGCCGAAAACGCCGAGTGCGGGATCGAAGATCCGGGCCGGCGGGGTGCTCCAGTCCAGGCCGGCGGCGGCCTGCGCCCACCAGCCCTCCGGGTCGGCTGCCGAAGCCTGGTAAGCCGTCTGATACCGGCATGGATCGTTATCAATTGTCATAGCACCCTATCCCAATTCGCACGGCAATTGTAACAAACGCGAGGGGACGACCTTGGATCAAATTATTTGGTCCGGGGCGATGCCTCCGCTGCCCAAAGGCAGATACAGGACCGATGACCGCGCCATTTCCTTTGGAAGGTTCCCAATGAGTGTCACCATGCCGGCCACTACTGCTGCGGTCGAGCCGCGCAACCGCGTGATGACGCGCGAGGACCGCAAAGTCATTCTTGCCTCGTCCATCGGCACGGTGTTCGAGTGGTATGACTTTTATCTCTATGGCTCGCTCGCCGGCATCATCGGCGCCAAGTTCTTCAGTCAGTTCGACCCCACGGTGCGCGACATCTTCGCCCTGCTGGCCTTTGCGGCGGGATTCCTGGTGCGGCCGTTCGGTGCCTTGGTGTTTGGCCGGCTGGGGGACCTGGTGGGGCGCAAGCATACCTTCCTTATCACCATCGTGATGATGGGCGTCAGCACCTTCGTCGTCGGCCTGCTGCCGACCTCGGACAGTATCGGCGTACTGGCGCCGATCGTGCTGATCGCGATGCGCCTGCTGCAGGGCCTGGCGCTGGGCGGCGAGTATGGCGGCGCCGCGACCTATGTGGCGGAGCATGCGCCCCAGGGTCGCCGCGGCTTCTACACGAGCTGGATCCAGACCACGGCGACGCTCGGGCTGTTCATGTCGCTGCTCGTGATCCTGGTCACCCGCAGCACCATCGGCGAGGCCGATTTCGCCGATTGGGGCTGGCGCGTGCCGTTCCTCGTTTCGATCCTGCTGCTGCTCGCCTCCGTGTGGATCCGGCTGCAACTGAATGAAAGCCCGGCCTTCCAGGCGATGAAGCAGGAGGGCACGCTGTCCAAGGCGCCGCTGAAGGAAGCCTTCGGCACCTTCAAGAATGCGAAGATCGCCATCCTGGCGCTGTTCGGCCTGACGATGGGCCAGGCCGTTGTTTGGTATACCGGCCAGTTCTACGCCCTGTTCTTCCTGCAAAGCATCCTCAAGGTGGATGGCTACACCGCGAACCTGCTGATCGCCTATGCGCTTCTGCTGGGGACCGGCGGCTTCGTGCTGTTCGGCTGGCTGTCGGACAAGGTCGGCCGCAAGCCGATCATCCTGACCGGCTGCGCGATTGCCGCCCTTACCTACTTCCCGATCTTCGAGGCGCTGACGCAGCAGGCCAACCCGGCGCTGTATGCGGCGCAACAGAACATCCCGGTCGTCATCACGGCCGACCCGGCGGACTGCCATTTCCAGTTCAACCCAATCGGCACGGCCGTTTACACCTCGTCCTGCGACATTGCCTCCCAGGTGCTGGCGTCGCTGTCCATTCCTTATACGCGGGAGAATGCGGCGCCGGGCAGCATCGCCACCATACGCGCTGGCGACGTCGGCGCGGTGCCGTCGTTCAACGCACGGGAGGCGGGCGCCGGCGCCGCGGCGGCGCGGGCGCAACTCAATCGCTTCGTTGCGGCGGCGCTGGTCTCGGCAGGCTACCCGAGGACGGCAAATGCGTCCGTGATCAAGATGTATGGCGCCTTCGACCTGTTCCAGCCGCGCATCCTGACCATCATCGGCCTGCTGACGGTGCTGGTGCTCTATGTGACGATGGTCTACGGCCCGATCGCCGCGGCCCTGGTGGAGCTGTTCCCGTCGCGCATCCGCTACTCCGCGATGTCCCTGCCCTACCACATCGGCAACGGCTGGTTCGGCGGGCTGCTGCCGGCGACCACTTTTGCGATCATCGCAGCGACCGGCAACCTTTACTCCGGGCTATGGTATCCGATCGTGTTCGCAGGCATCACGGTGGTCGTGGGCGCGCTGTTCATCCCGGAAACCAGGAAGCGCGACATTTTCGCCGATGACTGATTTGCCTGCTCCGCCCCCAGGGCATCTCGTGCATGGGCGGGGTCTGTCCACAAACTTTTGACGCAAGGAAACTTTTTACGCGCGGCGCCATCGTGCCCGGTCTATGATCTCGCATCTTCCGTTCGGCACTGTAAGAACGTTGGAACAAACAAAAGCATAGGGTGGGCACGTTGAGCGAAACGCAAGTGGACCGGATAAGACGAAATCCTGACTTCATCGAGCTGACGCGGTCGCGAAAGTCCTTCGGTTGGACGCTGACCATCATCATGCTGCTGATCTATTACGGCTACATCGCGCTCGTGGCCTACCAGAAGCCGCTGATCGCGCAGCCGCTGTTCGGCTCCATCACCGTCGGCCTGGTGATGGGCATCGGCGTGATCCTGAGCGCAATCATCCTGACCGGCGTTTACGTCCTGCGCGCCAACGGCACCTATGACGAGCTGAGCCGCCGCATCATCGCCGCCGACACTGCCAGCACTGCGCGGGTCCCCAGCATGGGAGGGGTGCGGTGAGCCGCCTGCTGCGCGTCCTTCCTGCGCTGCTGGTTGTGCTCGCGAGCACCGCGGCGCGGGCTGCCGGGCCGCTGGAGGCGGGCACTCGGCAGGCGACCAACTGGACGGCCATCGCCATGTTCGCCGGCTTCGTGGCGCTGACGATGGGCATCACCTACTGGGCCGCGGGCCGCACCAAGACCACCAGCGACTTCTATACCGCTGGCGGCGGCATCACCGGCTTCCAGAACGGGGTCGCCATCGCCGGCGACTACATGTCGGCGGCGTCGTTCCTGGGCATCTCGGCGTTGTTCTATACCTATGGATACGACGGGCTGATCTATGCGATCGGCTTCCTGGTGGGCTGGCCGATTATCATGTTCCTGATGGCGGAGCCGTTGCGGAACCTCGGCCGCTTCACCTTCGCCGACGTGGTGTCTTACCGGCTGCAGCAGACGCCGATCCGCGCGATGGCGGCGACCGGCACGCTGGTGACGGTGGCGTTCTACCTGATCGCGCAGATGGTCGGCGCGGGACAGTTGATCGAGCTGCTGTTCGGCCTGCCCTACGCGTATGCCGTCGTCATCGTCGGCATCCTGATGATCGTTTACGTCACCTTTGGCGGCATGATTGCCACCACCTGGGTGCAGATCATCAAGGCCGGGCTGCTGCTGTCGGGGGCGACGTTGATCTCCATCCTGGTGCTGGCCAAGTTCGACTTCAACGTCAGCGCCTTCCTGGCAAAAGCCATCGAGGTGCATCCGAAGCATGACGCGATCATGCTGCCGGGGCCGCAGGTGGCAAACCCGATCTCGGCGATCTCGCTGGGGATCGCGCTGATGTTCGGGACGGCCGGGCTGCCGCATATCCTGATGCGCTTCTTCACGGTGTCGGACGCCAAGGAAGCGCGGAAGTCGGTGTTCTGGGCGACGACCTTCATCGGATATTTTTATCTGTTGACGTTCATCATCGGCTTTGGCGCCATCGTGCTGGTCAGCACCAACCCGGAGTATCTCGACGCCAAGGGCGCGCTGCTGGGCGGCGGCAACATGCCGGCCATCCACCTGGCGCACGCGGTGGGCGGTGACGTGATGAAGGGCTTTATCTCGGCGGTCGCCTTTGCCACCATCCTGGCCGTCGTGTCTGGCCTGACGTTGTCGGGCGCCAGCGCGGTCAGCCACGACCTGTATGCCAGCGTGTTCCGCCGGGGCATGGTGTCGGACGGGTCCGAGGTGCGGGTGTCCAAGATCACGACCGTGGTGCTCGGCATTGTCGCCATCGCGCTGGGCATCGCGTTTGAGAAGATCAACGTGGCCTTCATGGTGGGGCTGGCCTTCGCGATTGCCGCCAGCGCCAACTTCCCGGTGCTGCTGCTGTCTATGCTGTGGCCGGGGCTGACGACGCGGGGGGCGTTCCTGGGCGGCTTTACCGGGCTGATCAGCGCGGTGGTCCTGACGGTGCTCAGCCCGGCCATCTGGGTGTCGGTGCTGGGCAACCCGGCGGGATCGGCTTGGTTCCCCTATACGTCGCCTGCCATCTTCACCATGCCGGCGGCGTTCATCGTATGCTGGGTGGTGTCCACGCTGGACCGCAGCGCGTCGGCCAACCGGGAGCGTGCGGCGTTCCAGGCGCAGTACGTCCGGTCGGAGACGGGCATCGGGGCCGAGGGGGCGACCGCGCACTAGAACTTCGGTCTGCCTGCCGGGCCGGCATCGTGCTGGCCCAGTGCCCACCCTTCGCAATGCCGTCCCTCCCCGGGCGGCATTGCTCGTTTCCGGCTTCCCGTAAGAGACAGCGCCCCTGCATGAACTGCCTTGGCGGCGACACGGCGGCGCCCCGATGCGGACACCTGGCGGCACGATGTTTCCCTTGCCGGCGATGATGCCGGCCACAAGGAAGCGAACCCGCCATGACTACCTCCCGCATGATGTTTGCCACCGCGCTGTTCGGCTTGCTGGCGCTGCCGGCGCTGGCGCAGCCGACGATCGGCGCCCACCAGATCCGCACCATGCACCATCGGACGGTGCAGCACGCGCGGGTTCACCACGTCGCCGCGACGCCCGAGGTCAAGGCGCCCGGGACCGTTGCTGCGTCGCCGAAGGTGGCGGTGACCGCCGCGCCGCTGATGGGCACGTCTGGCGGCGGGACAGCACCGGTTGGCATGCCCGGCGCTGCGTCCGCCATGCCGCGCGACGCAACGACGGTTCCATCCATGACACCAGCCCTGCCCGGCGCAGCCCGGACCAACTGACGTTTACCGGGCCAAGGATTGGCTGATCCCCGGCCCGGCTGCTTCTCCCTCTCCCTTTGGGAGAGGGTCGGGATGAGGGGGAGAGTAAGCGCTGCCTTTTCCAAGGCTGGGCCGTGTGCTGGCGGCGCTATAGGCTTTCCGCTCCGCAGCCAAGACCCCCTCACCCCAACCCTCTCCCGGAGGGAGAGGGAGAGGTGCGGCACCCTACGGTTGACGCCCTTGCCTCCACCCCTGATCCTTCGCACGCGAATGATCGCCGGAGGCGCATCCTGGCCCTGCCCCACCCTGAACCTGATCCCCTCGACGGCTATGACCTTGATGTCCAGGCCGGGTTCCTGCTGCGCCGGGCGCATCAGCGGCACACCGCGCTGTTCGCCGAGGGCATGGCCGCCGCGGACCTGACGCCGATGCAGTTCAGCGCCCTGGTCCGCACCGTGGAGATGGGCCGGGTCACGCAGAACCACCTGGGCCGGCTGGTCGCGACCGACCCCGCCACGATCCAGGGCGTCGTGCGCCGCCTGGTCGCCCGCGGCCTGGTCACCCGCCTGCCCGACCCAGCGGATCGCCGCACCGCCGTGCTCGCGCCCACCCCGGCGGGCGTCGTCCTGGCGGCCCAGGTTATCCCGGCCGCCCGCGCCATTACCGACGCCACCCTCGCCCCGTTACGCCCGGACGAACGGCGCCAGCTCCTGCAACTGCTGCGAAAGGTGGCCTGACATGGCGCTCCCGGCCGGTCCTGAACTGCAACGCGGCAAGCTGGTCGTCCGCAACGTCGGCCTGATGCTGTCCGGGCGGCTGGAGGAGCCGATCCTGGGCGCCGATGCCCTGGTGGCGGAAGGAGGCCGCATCACCGCGGTCGGACGTGCGGCCGACCTGGACATCGAGGGCGCCCGCGTGATGATTGACGCCCACGGCTGTGCCGTCAGCCCAGGCTTGATAGACAGCCATGTCCACCCCGCCTTCGGCGACTGGACGCCCCGGCAGAACGCCCTGGGCTGGATCGACAGCACCATGCACGGCGGGGTCACCACCATGGTCTCGGCCGGGGAGGTCCATCTGCCCGGCCGTCCCCGCGACATCGTGGGGTTGAAGGCCCTGGCCATTGCGGCCCAGCGGGCCTTCAGCAACTACCGCCCTAGCGGCGTCAAGGTGCTGGCTGGTGCGCCCATCGTCGAGCAGGGCATGGTCGAGCAGGACTTTGCCGACCTGGCCGCCGCCGGCGTTACGATGCTCGGCGAGGTCGGCCTGGGCAGCGTCAAGGCCGGCGACGAGGCGCGTACGATGGTGGCCTGGGCGCGCCAGCACGGCATGGTCAGCACCATCCACACCGGCGGTCCCAGCGTGCCCGGTAGCGGCTACATGGACGCCGACACCGTGCTGCAGGCCGATGCCGACGTGATCGGCCACATCAACGGCGGCCATACCGCCCTGCCCCTGCGGCAGATACGCTGCCTGTGCGAGGGCTGCGGCCGGGCCTTGGAGATCGTGCATAATGGCAACGAGCTGGCCGGCTTGGCGGCGTTGCGCTATGCGCGGGAGCTAGGGCAGATGGAGCGGGTGATCCTGGGTACGGACGCTCCGGCCGGGTCGGGCGTGCAGCCGCTGGGCATCCTGCGGATGGTGGCGATGCTGTCCTCGCTCGGCGACGTGCCGGCGGAGGTGCTGTTCTGCTGCGCCACCGGCAATACCGCCCGGATGCGGCGGCTGGACTGCGGCACCATCGAGCCTGGCCGCGCGGCGGACTTGGTGTTCATGGACCGGGCACAGCACTCCGCCGGCGCCGACCTGCTGAGCAGCGTGCGCGGCGGCGATCTGCCGGGGATCGGCATGGTGGTGATAGACGGCATCGTCCGTTGCGGCCGCAGCCGGAACACGCCGCCAGCGGAGCGGGTGCCGGAGGTTGTGGAGTAAACGTCGCGCTGCCTTCTCCCCCTCCGGGAGAGGGTTGGGGTGAGGGGGCGGGCGAGCGCGTTACGTGCCGGGGAGGGATGAGTCCGGACGGCATGTCGAGCGCCCCGCTTGCAGCTAAGACCCCCTAACCCCGACCCTCTCCCGGAGGGAGAGGGGGAAGGCAGCCGGGCGGAACCGTGCCATGCTGGCCGGTATGGAACGTCCAGTTGGCCCCCCTGTTGACTCTACTCCGCGTCCCTTGCCGGCGCGGGTTCCCATCCGTGGTACCTATGTCGTGTTGGAGCCCCTGCATCGCCGCCATGCCGAGGAGCTGTGGACCGCCGCCGGGCCGGAGGCGGATGCGAGCTGGGATTATATGGGCTATGGCCCTTTCCCGACGCGGGAGGCGCTGGCCGCCTTCGTCGCGGACTTCGCCAGCACACACGATCCGATGGCATGGGCAGTGCGGCCCATCAGCACCGGGGTCGTGTCGGGCTGGCTGACGCTGATGGACATCCTGCCCAAGTTCGCCGCCATCGAGTTGGGCCATATCTGGTTCGGCCCGGCGCTGCAGCGCACCCGCGCCGCGACGGAGGCGATGTTCCTCCTGCTGCGCCTGGCTGCCGACGATCTCGGCTATCGCCGGTTGGTCTGGAAGTGCAATGCGCTGAACGCCCCGTCCCGCCGGGCGGCGGAACGGCTGGGCTTTACATATGAGGGGACGCTGCGCGCCCATTACGTACTAAAGGGCCGCCTGCGGGACAGCGCCTTCTACAGCATCGTCGGCGATGAGTGGCCGGCCTGCCGCGGCGCGCTGCAGGCCTGGCTGGATCCTGCCAACTTCGCGCCGGACGGTACTGCCCGGCGCGGGTTGGCGGAGATCAGGGCTACATTGGCGGCGTAAGCCCGTCCTTGCCAACCGCAACGCGGGCGGCGGACAGGGTGCCGTCTGCAGCCTGCTGCGCACCGATGAACACCTTTGCGCCGGGCTTCAGCATGGCGGCGTCGCCGGGACCGAAGGTCACTATGGGCGTGCTGGCGGGGACCATGAGGTTAATTTTCTCGCCCTTGGTCGTCAGTGCCAGGGTGCGACCGTCGGCGCCGGTGGACTCGGCTTCGATGGTGGCGTTGGTCATGGTGCTTTCGGGCACGAGATCCCAGGGGTAGTGGCCCTCGCCGGTGCCGCGCATGGCTTCGGGGAAGATCAGCACCTCCAGGGCGCGCATGTTGTCCTTGGGGCCGACCGCGGCGGTGCCGATGAAGGTGCCGGGCTTGGCGTCCCCCAGCATCGCGGGCATTACGGAGGTGATGACCGGAGGCGTGGGCAGTTGAATGCGGAGCGTTTCACCCTCGCGGGACTGTACCACCAGTGTGCTGCCATCAAGCGCCTGCACGGTACCGCGGATGCGGCGGACGGTTTGGGCGTTTGTCAGGTTGGGAGCAAAGACTGCGGTGAGCAGGCCGAGCATCAGGAGGCGGCGCATGGCGGTGTCCTTGTCAGGTAAATCGAAGGTATGGCACGGCAACCGGGCTTTGTGACCCCGTGAATGGTGCGATATCGGACATTAGGAAGTGCGGTGCAGCCGGGTGGTGCGGTAGATGTCCGCCAGTGGCATCCGGAAGCCGATACTGTCCAGCACGAGGTCGCCGGACTCGACCGTCGAGGGGTCGGCCGGCCAAGCGCCGTCCGGTCCGCGGCGCAGCAGGTCGGCGCCGATGCGGGTGCTGTGCAGGACGAGGATTTCCTGGACGGTAGGAATGGTGGGGTAAGTCAGCACGTTGTCCCAGGTTTCCGACCGGTTGCTGGGGGACAATATTTCGACCACCAGGACGGGTTCGGACAGCGTTGCATCTTCGTCGCCATCGCCGGGTGTGCACGTCACCGCAATGTCCGGCACGCGCAAGTTGCGGCTGGACAGGACGCGGGGCACAATGCCGGGCTCGACTGCCACCCGGCACGGACTGCCTTGTTGGAGCAGGTGATTGCCAATCAGTCGTGCAAGCTCTGCTTGCAGGAAGGCGTGCGTCGGCTTGCCTGGCGCCATCGCCTGCGGTTCTCCGTTCACCAGTTGCCACTTGCGTCCGTCCCCTGGCTCCCAGGCCAGGAACTCGTCCACCGTCAGCCACACCGGCATCTTCGCGAGGGCGTTCATGCCGCGACCCTAGCACGGCGCTCGGGGGCCGCGCACCTTCACCGCCAGACCGGCGGACGGGCGAGTGCGCCCCCATAGGCTTGCAGCAGCCGGGACCACAGCGCCGCGCCGATTGACGACCACAGCAGCGCCTTTGCGGCGTCGCCCAGCGCGTCCAGCAGGACCGCAGCCAAGCCGTCGGCTGATTGGAACAGCCCGGCGACCAGCATCGCCGCGGCCTCCATCGGGACGAAGGTCAGCAGGACTATGCCGAACAGCCGCCACCCTTTGCCGCGCGAAGCCTGCCAGGCGGTGCGCCAGCCCGCGCCGGGAATGTCGGCCGCCGCCAAGGGCAGCGCCAGCGCCAGCCGCACCGAGACGACCACGGACGCCGTCACCAGCAGGATCAGGACTAAGGCAGCCAAGGCGAAAGCAGGCGCGGCGTCAGGCCCGTCAACCAGGCCCAGCCCGGCCGTGGCCGCGAGCGACGGCAGGCTTAGCGCAACCAGCCGTCCGAGGTAGCGGTCGTAGCCCGGCGGCAGCCGCCACACCGGGCGGTCCGCTCCCTCCCCGAGCAGGATGGATCGGTGGACGGCAACCATCGCCGCGGCGGCGATCACGTCCGTCGCCAGGTCGTTGGCAAAGCCCAGCAGCAGCTCGGACATGGTGGGCCAGCCGCTGGACGGCGGATGCTGCCACCGGAACGCCAGCTCGAAGGCCAGCAGCAGCACGAAGGTGCCGCCGAACAGGTTTGGCATGGTCCGGATCGCGCCGAAGCCCAGGCGCCAAGCGTCCCGCGCCAGCATCACGCCAGGCGGGATGGCGGGCGGGACGGTGGGCG
>CAXTCI010000018.1:0-29553 GCA_964242325.1 uncultured Acetobacteraceae bacterium | reverse complement strand
CCGCAATCCCCTGGCCCACGCCGATGCACATGGTCACCACCGCCCGGCGGCCGCCGCCGTCCTGCAAGGCATGGACAGCCGTGCCCGCCAGGCGCGCGCCGCTGGCGCCGAGGGGATGGCCGAGCGCGATGGCACCGCCATGCGGGTTCACCCGGGGGTCGTCGTCGCCCACGCCCAACTGCCGCAGCACCGCCAGGCCCTGGGCGGCGAAGGCCTCGTTCAGCTCGATGATGTCCACGTCGCTCAGGTCCAGGCCGGTGCGGGCCAGCAGCTTCTGCACGGCGGGCACGGGTCCGATGCCCATGACCCGCGGCTCGACCCCTGCGGTCGCCATGGCGACGACGCGGGCGCGAGGCGTCAGGCCGTGGCGCCGGGCCGCGTCCTCGCTGGCGATCAGCAGGGCGGCAGCGCCGTCGTTCACGCCAGATGCGTTGCCGGCAGTGACGGTGCCGGGGTTGCGGAACGGGGTCTTCAGCTTCGCCAGCGCCTCCATGGTGGTTTCGCGGGGATGCTCGTCACGGTCTACCACGGTGTCGCCCTTGCGGCCCTTGATGGTGACGGGGGCTATTTCCTGGGCAAAAAACGCTTGGGATGCGGCTGCTTTCTGCTGGCTCCGCAGGGCGAAGGCGTCTTGGTCGGTTCGGGAGACCTGGTATTGCTCCGCCACGTTCTCCGCCGTTTCCGGCATGGAGTCGGTGCCATGCATCGTCCGCATCAGGGAGTTCACGAAGCGCCAGCCGATGGTGGTGTCATAGACGTCCGCCTGGCGGGCGAAGGCTTCGGTGGCCTTGGCCATTACGAAGGGGGCGCGGGTCATGCTCTCGACGCCGCCGGCGAGCATCAGGTCGGCTTCGCCGGCGCGTATGGCTCGGGCGGCGGTGCCTACGGCATCCAGGCCGCTGCCGCACAGGCGGTTGATGGTGGCGCCGGGCACGCTCGTGGGCAGGCCGGCCAGCAGCAGCGCCATGCGGGCGACGTTGCGGTTGTCCTCCCCCGCCTGGTTGGCGCAGCCCAGGATGCAGTCGTCCAGCATGTCCCAGTCCACGCCGGCGTTGCGCTCGCGCAGGGTCCGCAGGGGGTGGGCGGCCAGGTCGTCCGCCCGCACGTCCTTGAGTGCGCCGGCGTAGCGTCCGATGGGAGTGCGGACGTAATCGCAGATGTAGGCTTCGGTCATGGCGGGCGCTCCCAATGCTTTGCCGGGGAAGCTAGGGCGGCGGGTGGACGAAAGGAAGGCGGCCCGGCATCGTGCGGGGCATGACCGGGCCTGACTGGAACGCCGTCGCCAGCCATCAGGCCGGGCACGGCATGACCTGGACGCTGGACCCGCGCTATGCCGGGTCCGGCCTGCTGGCGGCGAGGCTGCCGGGGTTCGCGCAGGAGGTTCCGGCGGGGCGGGTGTTCCAGGCATGGCCTGCACGCCCACATATTGCCGCGATATAGAGCAGATTGCAGGCAGGTCCGGACTCGCACCAACTGGACCCACCTGCAAATCGCTGCTCGCAAACAAAGAAGCTAGATCGGCTTGCGTCCAGACTGGAAGTAAGCCGATCTAACCCACCCCAAACGAGGCCGACAACATGGACTTTTCCATCCCGCCCGAGCTATCCGACCTGCAGGACCGCACCCGTGCTTTCATCCGCGACAAGATCATCCCGCTGGAAGGCGACGCCCGGCAGGAGCGGCATGGTCCGACGGACGAGCTTCGGCGGGAGCTGAATGCGCTGGCGAAGGACGCCGGGCTGCTCGCCCCGCATGTCGCCAAGGAGTATGGCGGGCTGGGCCTGGGGCATGTCGGCCGGGCCATCGTGTTTGAGGAAGCGGGCTATTCCGTCCTTGGGCCGCTGGCGATGAACCTGTCCGCGCCGGACGAGGGCAACATGCACCTGATGGAGGTGGTCGCCACGCCCGAGCAGAAGGATCGCTGGCTGCGTCCGCTGGCGACTGGCGAGATCAGGTCGTGCTTCTGCATGACCGAGCCGCCGCCTGGCGCCGGGTCGGACCCGGCGGCGCTGCTGACCACTGCCACCCGTGACGGCGACCATTATGTCATCGAGGGCACCAAGTGGTTCACCACGGGGGCGGTCGGCGCGGGTTTCGCCATCATCATGGCGAAGGGCGAGGACGGGCGCGCGACCATGTTCCTCGCCGACATGGACCAGCCCGGCATACGCATTCCCCGGGTGATGGACACGCTGGACCAGGGCTTTGCCGGCGGCCATGCCGTGGTGGAGTTCGAGGGGCTGCGCGTGCCGGTTGGTGACGTGCTGGGCGCGGTCGGCGAGGGATTCCGGTATGCGCAGGTCCGGCTGGCTCCGGCGCGGCTGACGCACTGCATGCGGTGGCTCGGCGCGGCCCGGCGGGCGCAGGACATCGCGGTGGGCTATGCCGCGAAGCGCGAGGCGTTCGGCAAGCCGATCGCGCAGCATGAGGGCATCGGCTTCATGCTGGCCGACAACGACATGGACATACGCACCAGCCGGCTGACGATCTGGCATACCGCCTGGCTGCTGGACCAGGGCGAGCGGGCCGGCACCGAGAGCAGCATCGCCAAGGTGGTGTGCAGCGAGGCCATCTGGCGGGTTGCCGACCGCTGCGTGCAGGTGCTGGGCGGGATCGGCGTGACTGGGGAGACGATGGTGGAGCGCATCTTCCGCGAGGTCCGCGGCTTCCGGATCTACGACGGGGCCAGCGAGGTCCATCGCTGGAGCCTGGCGCAGAAGATTGTGAAGCATGGGGCGAATCACTAGGGCCGGCCATCTCCTGGCATATCAATCGGCCTTTACTCTGACCGTTTCCGTCATTGCGGGGAGCGTAGCGGCGCGGCGATCCAGGGCGGCAAGGACTGCGCTGGCGGCCCTGGATTGCCGCGCCGCAAGCGGCTCGCAATGACGGTGCGGCAGCGTATGGATCACTACGAACCGCCGTTGGTGTTAGCTGGAAAGCTTAGTTGATGGGCGCCTTTTTCCCCTTTCCCATTGGGGGAAAGAGGAAACCGGGCGATCCAGGGTGTGCAGCGCCTTCATTCGCCTGGTAGGCCAGCCCCGCCGGACGTCAGCCTGCCGCTGCCGTCCGCCGCCGGCGCAAGGTTTCCACGGCCCGCGGCGAGGCCCACCGCCGGGCTGCCCTGCCCGGATAGGATGCGATACACGATCGCGCCTGCTCCGGCCCCGATCAGCCAGCCCCAGTCGCCGACGTTCGGAATCAGGCTATAGGCGCCCAGCAGCGCCAGCCCGATGGACAGGACGCCGGACACCGCCAGGGCCACCAGCGCCTTGCGGTTCCAGCCGCCGTCGTAATAGAGGCTGCCTGCGGGCGACATGGTGTAAAGGTCATCCACCACGACCAACTGCCGCTTCACCAAGTAGTAGTCGGCGACCATGATCCCGAACATCGGCCCCAGCACCGCGCCGAAGATGCTGACGAACAAGGTAATCGCCTGCGGGCTGGCGACGAACAGCCAGGGGCATACCAGCACCGACAGCACGGAGGTGATCAACCCGCCCAGCCTGAAATTTATGCGTTCCGGATACAGGTTGGCGATGTCGTAGGCAGGCGAGACGAAGTTGGCGACGATGTTGATGCCCATGGTCGCGACGATGAAGGTGATTGAGCCGATAATGACGACCACCGGGTTGCCGATGCGCTCGACAATCAGCACGGGGTCCATGATCGCCTGTCCGAACACCTTGAGCGTGCCGGCGGTCACGATCACGGTGATAATGGAGAACACCAGGAAATTGACGGGCAGGCCGAGCAGGTTGCCCTGCTTCATCGCCGCCTCGCTTTTGCCGAAGCGGGCGAAGTCGCCGAAGTTGAGCAGCAGCGCCGCGAAGTAGGCGACAATCAGCATGGCCGCGTTGGCCATGACGCCAAGCGTCGCCGCCATCGTCGGGGCGGGGGGGCTGAGCTGCAGGGACAGGCTGGAGAAGCCGGTCTGCCATAGCATCCACGCCGCCAGGGCGAACATCACTAGGTAGACCACGGGTCCGCAGAAATCGATGAACCTCCGAATGCGCTCCATGCCGCTCAGGAAGATGATGAGCTGGAAGAACCACATGAATAGGAAGCTGAACCAGGCCAGGGTGGACAGGCCCAGGATGCTGTTGTGGGTGAATTCCGCTGCCGATGGCGCGAGGGTGACGACCAGGACCTGCACCGCCTTGGAGGCGAAGTAGGTTTGCACGCCATACCAGACGATGCCCACCACGCCTCGCACCATGGCTGCCAGGTTCGCGCCCATGACGCCGAACGAGATGCGGGCCACTACGGGGAACGGGATGCCGTAGCGCAGGGATGGGCGCCCGATCAGGTTCATCAGGAAGTAAACGGCGGTGATGCCGACCAGCATGGAGATCAGCACCTGCCATCCGGTCAGACCCAGGAAAAACAGGCTGGCGGCGAAGGTGTAGCCGCCCACCGAATGCACGTCGGACATCCACATGGCGAACAGGCTGAATACGCCCCAGGTGCGCCCCTCGGGCGCCGTCGGTGCGAGGTCGTGATTGTAGAGCTTGGGATGCGCTCCGGTGATGACGAGGGTCGGGACGCTCTGGCTGCTTGCGGTCATGGGCCGGCCCTTTCTTGGTCGGGTTTAATCCCGGTGGTTTTCGCTCCTAGGTTGTAGTTATTTGCAATTAACGTGCCGGGCTGGCGGGTGTCGTCGGGTTCATGAACGGAACAGGGCTGGCGGTTAGAACGCGGTCTCGGCTGCGGGGCGATCAGCCCAGCAGTGCCTGCGCGCAAGCGTCCAAGATGGCGTCGGTGTCCAAACCGTATTCCCGGTAAAGGTCCGGCAAATCGCCACTCTGACCAAACCGGTCCACCCCAAGCGGCACCACCCGCTGCCCGCGCACGCCGCCGAGCCAGCTATGCGCGGCGGGGTGCCCGTCCAGGATCGTCACTAGAGCGGCGTCGCGGGCCAGCGGCTCCAGGATGTGTTCGATGTGCGAGGTGGATGGCGTGCCGCCTCGCCGTACCCGGGCCGCGGCGGTCCAGCCGGCGTGCAGCCGATCGGGGCTGGTAATCGCCAGCAGTCCGGCGTCCGGCACGTCCTCCCGCAGTTCGGCAAAGGCCGCCTCGGCCTCTGGCGCGACTGGCCCTTGGTAGGCCAGGGCGATCCGTGCCCCCTGCCCCGGCGGCACCACCCAGTGCGCGCCGGCGATCACCGCGGCCGGGTCCAGCACCCGGTCGGGCTGCTGTAGCTGCCGGGTGCTGAGACGCAGCCACGCCGCGGAGCCGTCCGGCGCCTGCATATGGACGAAGGCGTGGCGCAGCAGGATGGCCAGCTCGTCAACATAGGCCGGCTCGAACGAGGCCAGCCGGTCCGCGGCCATGCCGATCAGGGGGGTGTTGACGCTTTGGTGCTGCCCGCCTTCGGGCGCCAGGGTCAGGCCGGAGGGGGTGGAGACCAGCAGGAACCGGGCATCCTGGTAACAGGCATAGATGAGGGCATCCAAGCCGCGGTTGACGAATGGGTCGTAAACCGTGCCGACCGGCAGCAGGCGCGCGCCGGTCAGGCTGTGCTGCAGCCCGGCAGCGGCCAGCAGCAGGAACAGGTTCTGCTCGGCGATGCCCAGCTCGATGTGCTGGCCGGTGGGGGACATGCCCCAGCGCTGGGCGCTGGCCAGCTTGGCATCGCGGAACACGTCGTTGCGGGTGTGGCGGTCGAATACGCCGCGGCGGTTCACCCAAGGTCCGAGGTTGGTGGATACCGTCACGTCCGGGCTGGTGGTGACGATGCGGCGGGCCATCTCGGCGTGCTCGCCCTGGCCGCGGCCGATTTCGGCCAGGATGTCGCCGAACCCGGCCTGGGTGCTGGTGCGTCGGCCGGCCAGCTTGGCAACCGGCAGACGGTCCGGGATGTGGATGAGTTCTGATGGCAGCCGGCGCCCGGTGGGAGTGAGCTTCTCGGCGAAGGGGGCGGCGTTGATGACGGCCTGAAACTCGCCCGGCGTCAGGTCCAGACCCTCGGCCACGTCCCATTCATGGCCGGGGCGGATGCGCATCCCGGCCTGGAACACCTCCATTTGGTCCCGGGTCATTAGGCCGGAGTGGTTGTCCTTGTGCCCCGCGAAGGGCAGCCCCATGCCCTTCACGGTGTAGGCGATGAAGCAGGTTGGCTGGTCCCCGGCGGCGTCGGCCAGGCGGAATTGCTCGATCAGGTAGTCAACGTCGTGGCCGCCCAGGTTGGTCATCAGGGCCGCCAGTTCGTCGTCCTGCAGCGGGTCCAGGATGGCGCGCACCGCGGCGTCGCGGCCCAGTTCGGCCAGCAGCGCCGCTCGCCAGGCGCCGCCGCCCTGGAACGTCAGGGCGGAGTACAGGCTGTTGGGGCAGTCGTCTATCCAGCGTTGCAGCGCGTCACCGCCGGGCCGCTCGAAGGCGGCTTGCAGCAGGCGGCCGTATTTCAGGGTGACGACGTTCCAGCCCATGTCGCGGAACAGGCCCTCGATCCGGCCGAACAGGCGGTCCGGGACGACAGAGTCCAGGCTTTGGCGGTTGTAGTCTATGATCCACCAGACGTTGCGGATGTCGTGCTTCCAGCCCTCCAGCAGGGCCTCGTAGATGTTGCCCTCGTCCAGTTCGGCGTCGCCGGCAATGGCGACGCAGCGGCCCGGCGGCAGCCCGGCGTCCAGGCCATGCAGCCGCACGTAGTCCTGCATCAGCGATGCGAAGCTGGTCAGCGCCACCCCCAGCCCGACCGAGCCGGTGCTGAAATCCACCTCCGGGCCGTCCTTGGTGCGGCTGGGATAGCTTTGGATGCCGCCCATGCGGCGCAGGCCCTCCATGTTGGCGGCCTCCTGCCGGCCCAGCAGCAGGTTCACGGCATGGAACACCGGTCCGGCATGCGGCTTCACCGCCACCCGGTCCTGTGGGCGCAGCACATCGAAGTATAGCGCCGTCATGATGCTGATGACGCTGGCGCAGCTTGCCTGGTGGCCGCCGACCTTCAGGCCGTCGCGGTTGGGCCGGATGTGGTTGGCGTTGTGGATGGTCCAAGCGGACAGCCACAGCAGCTTGCGCTCGATCTGGTGCAGGCCGTGCAGGCGTTCCCGGGTCGGCGCGGGGATGATTGTGCCGGGTGCGTTCACGACCAGCCCCGAGCCAGCTTGCGGACGACGGTGCTGGCGTTGCGCTTGCCCTCGCCGGCGTAGTCCTCGTGGTAGGTCTCGATGTTCGAGGGGTCGTAGAGATAGTTGACCATCAAGGTCGAGCTTTCCTGCATGCCTTTGCCGCTGGTGTCGCCCAGGGCCATGATCCGTTCGACGCGTGCGCCGTTGGATAGGTGGAAGTGCGCGACCGGGTCCAGCGCCCGCTTGCCGCGCGACTCCACCAGCAGGTAGCGCGCGGCCAGGCGGACCAGCACCGGCTCGGCAGCCTTCAGCATCGCCGGGTCACGGAACCAGCCGCGGTGGTGCAGGATGGCGGCCAGGGCCTGCGGGCCGGTTGGGGCGGCAGGCGCCCCGGCGGGTGCGGCAGTGCGCAGAGTGGACGATTCTTCTTCGCTCAGCAGCCCCTTTTCATCGGATGCCAGCTTCGGGTCGAGCCATTTGCGGAAGCCGGGGATCGGCGACAGGGTGGCGAAGGCCTTGAGGTTGCGATACTCGCGCCCCAGCACCTCCACCACGCGCTTGATGAGGAAGTTGCCGAAGCTGATGCCGGCCAGGCCGCGCTGGCAGTTGCTGATGGAGTAGAAGATTGCGGTGTCGGCGATGGCCGGGTCTAGCAGCGGCGCCTTCTTGTCCAGCAGGCGCTGCACGCTGCCGGCGAGGCCGCGGACTAGGGCGACCTCGACGAAGATCAGCGGCTCGTTCGGCATCCGGTGGTGGAACAGGGCGTAGCAGCGGCGGTCGCTGTCCAGGCGGTTCTTCAGGTCGGACCAGGAGCGGATCTCGTGCACGGCCTCGTAGCCGACCAGGCGCTCCAGCAGCACGGCGGGGCTGTTCCAGTCGATGCGCTGCAGCTCCAGGAAGCCGATGTCGAACCAGTTGGCCAGCAGGGTGCGCAGGTCGCTTTCCAGGGCGGCCAGATGCGGGTCGCCGCGGGTCAGGTCCAGCAGCGTCGCGCGCAGGTCCACCAGGAACTTCATGCCGTCGGGAATGGTGGTGAACTGGGTCAGCAGGCGGACCCGCGGCGGCTCCAGCGCGCGGCGGAGGGCGACCTGGGCGGTGGCGCGCTCGGCCGAGCCGGGGGCGGACTGGACGGTTTCGTAGGCCTTGGTGACGGCGTCGGGGTCGCTGTCGAACCTCGCCAGCTCGCACAGGAAGTCGCGGCGACCGGCGTCGTCCAGCATCAGGTAGGCCTGGGCCAGCTTGGCAGCGCGGTTGCGGGCGCTGACCTCGCCGCCTCGGGCGTGCAGGCAGGCGCGCATCTGGGCGGCGATGCCCTGGTCCTCGTTGGTGCCGACGCGGTCCGCCATGTCCCGCCACACGCCGGAGATGCGGCGGATGGCGCGGTCGAACAGGCCGATCGGGGCGGGGGCTGCTACGTCGCTCATACTTTCACGCTCATAAGGTCGTCGCCTTCGGGTCGCTGCAGGCCATCATAACGCAGGCCGTCACCTATGTAGCACATTCTTTGGAGACAGAGGCTTGGATGGCGAGGGGGATCAGCGAGATCAGGTCCTCGGCGATCAGGCCGGGGCCGTGCTGGGCGGCGGCGTGGCCGTGCAGCCAGGCGGCGGCGCAGGCGGCCTCCCAGGCCGGCATCCCTTGAGCCAGCAGCGCTCCGGTGATGCCGGCCAGCACGTCGCCGGCGCCGGCCGTCGCCAGCCAGGGCGGGGCATTGGCGTTGACCACGGCGCGGCCGTCCGGGGCGGCGACTACGGTGTCGGCGCCCTTCAGCAGCACCACGCAGCCGATGCTGCGGGCGGCAGAGCGGGCGGCGGCCAGCTTGTCGGGGCCAGGCGGGCCGAACAGGCGGGTGAACTCGCCCTCATGTGGGGTCAGCACGGCGGCGCCGCGCAGGGCGTCGGGCTGGCCGGCGCAGGCGCCCAGGGCATCGGCGTCGGCGACGACCAGGCGGCCGGCGGCGAGCAACGGCGGCAGGGCGGCGCGGGCGGCGTCCTGGCCCAGGCCGGGGCCGCAGACCCAGGCGTTGCGACGGCTATCTTGCAGCAGTTCGGTCAGGGGCGCGTCGGTGACGATCAGGCCGGGGTCGCCACTACGATACAGGTCGCCGTGCCCCGCCGCGGCGATGGACACCATGCCTGCCCCGGTGCGGCGGGCGGCGCCGGCGGACAGTCGGGCGGCGCCGGTCATCGCACCGCCGCCCAGCACCGTCAGGTGGCCACGGGTGTATTTGTGGCTGCTGCTCCCCGGCTGCGGGATGCGCCACAGGTCCGGGGCGTTGCGCCATGCCGACGGGGTCACCGCATCCAGCACGGACGGGGGCAAGCCGATGTCGGCCAGCAGGACCTCTCCGCATAGCGTGCGGCCGGGCAGCAGCAGGTGGCCGGGCTTGAGGCGGAAGAAGGTCACCGTCAGCTCCGCCGGGCGCACGCGGCCGCAGGGCTGGCCGGTGGCGCCGTCCAGGCCGCTCGGCACGTCCACTGCCAGCACCCGGCGGGCGGCGGCGAGGACGTCCGATACTTCCGCCGGTATGTCGTCGCGCAGGCCGGCGCCATAGGCCGCATCAATCACCAAGTCGGCCCGTGCCGCCTCGCCGGGCGACGGGGCGGTGACTGGCCCGCGCCAGAGTGCGGCGGCGGCGGCGGCGTCCGATCCCGGGCGCGGCGGCGCCAGGGCGGCGACCTGGACCGGCCAGCCCCAGTCCGCCAGCAGCCGCGCCGCGACGTAGCCATCCCCGCCGTTGTTGCCGGGGCCGCATAGCACCAGGGTCCGGCAGGAGCCGAGCCGCCGCGCCGCACGGGCGACGGCGCGGCCCGCGGCCTCCATCAGCTCCGGGCCGGGTGCCCCGGCGGCGGCGGCCAGCGCGTCGGCCCGGCCCATCTCGGCTGGGGTCAGCAGGGCGTGGAGGCTGCGGGCGGAAGGATCGGGCATGGCAGGCATCCTTGGACAGGTCCGGGCCGCCGTGCAATGTGCGGATGGCTTGGGGTGCAACGATCATGGCATTGGTGATCACGGTCGCGCAGCAGAAGGGCGGCTCCGGCAAGACCACGCTGGCCACCAACCTGGCGGTGGCGCTGGCGCCGTCGCGCCGGGTGGCCGTGCTGGACATAGACCCGCAGGGCAGCCTGGCCCGGTGGCACGCAATCCGCCACGCCCATCACCCGGGGGCGGCTGCGCTGGCGTTCTCCGACCTGTCGGGCTGGCGCTTGGCGGGCGAGCTGGACCGGCTGCGCCGCGGCTTCGACGTGGTGATCGTGGACAGCCCGCCGGTGATCGACAGCGATGCGCGCCGGTCCATACGCGGGGCCGACCTGGTGGTGGTGCCGGTGCAGCCCAGCGCGCCCGACATCTGGGCGGCGGAAGGGACGCTCAAGCTGGCGGCTTCGGAGCACAGGCTGGCCTGCCTGGTGCTGAACCGCGTCGGCTCCGGCAGCCGGATGAAGGATGGGGCGCTGCGGGAGCTGCACGCCCGCGGCATGGCGGTGCTGCCGGCGGTGCTGGGCAACCGAACGGCGTTCAGCCAGGCGTTCGCGGAGGGAATGGGTGTTACGGAGGCGGCGCCGCGCAGCCTGGCGGCGAAGGAGCTGCGGGCGGTGCTGGAAGGGCTGCTCGGGTTGATTGAGCCTGCTGGTGCTGCTTCCTCGCCCTCCGGGAGAGGGTTGGGGTGAAGGGGGGGGGAGCGCAGTCTATGCCGAAATGAGGGCGGGTTTCGATAGCACCGTCCACGCTCCGCTCTGCAGCCAAGACCCCCTCACCCCGACCCTCTCCCAGCGGGAGAGGGAGAAGAGGGCCAGGACCTGTGCGTCCCTCCCGCGTTTCCGTGCCGTGGAACCCGCGCTATGCCACCGCCAGCGCCGGCTGCTGCAGGGTCATTGCGGCCTCCATCACGTCCGGCTCGTCCGGTAGGCGGCGCAGGGTGAAGCCCATGCGGCGCATGAAGGCCAGCATCGGGCGGTTCTCGGACAGCACCTGGCCGGTGATGTCCGTCATGCCCTGGGAGCGCGCCCAGTCCATGAGGCGCTCCATGAGCCGCCGGGCTAGGCCGCGGCCCTTCATGGTTGGCTCGATCAGCACGGCGAACTCGCCGGTGGTGGTGTAGGGTTCGCGCACCAGGCGGCACACGCCCACGGTTTCGCCGGTGGACTCGCGCACTGCGACCAGGGCCATTTCCCGGTCGTAGTCCACCTGGGTCATGCGGGCGACCTGCTCCGGGGACAGGGCGCGGAGCATGGAGAAGAAGCGGTAGCGTATGTCCTCGGGCGTCAGGCGGCTGAACAGGGCGGCGTGGGCCTCGGCATCCTCGGGGCGGATCGGGCGGATCAGCAGCGTTTCGCCCTTGGCCGACCAGTGCTCCATCAGCTCGGCGGGGTATGGAGCGATCGCCAGCACGCCGGCCTCCCCGGCCGGGCGCAGCGCGATCCAGGCGTCGCCGACCGACACCCCGTCGGGGTCGGCAAACACCGGGTTCAGGTCCATGGCGGCGATCTCGGGGAAGTCCACCACGAGCTGGCTGATGCGGACCAGCACGTCGGCAACGGCGCCCCGGTCGGCGGCGGCCTGCTCGTGCAGCTCGCCCAAGGTGCGGGCGGCACGGGTTTGGGCGATCAATCCGTCCGCCAGCGCCAGGTTCAGGGGCGGCAGGTCCACCGCCACGTCGCCCAGCAGGTCCGCGGCGCTGCCGCCGCTGCCGAACAGGATGGCCGGGCCGAACAGCGGGTCCTCGGCGACGCCGATCCGCAGTTCCCGTGCCCGGCCCATCTGGCGCTGCACCAGGAAGCCCTCGGCCAGTTCCTCCCGGCTCAGCCGGGCGCGGCGACGGTCCAGGACCTGCGCCGCCAGGCGGATTGCGTCGGTGTCCGGTAGGTCCAGCACGACGCCGCCGGGACCGCCTGGGCGTGGGGCGCCGGTGCGGCGTAGCTTCAGCACGGCGGGAAAGCCCAGCATGGCGGCGGCGGCGCAGGCGTCATCGGCGGACAGGGCGGGACGGCTGGGGACGATGGGGACGCCATACGCCGTCAGGATCTGCAGCGCCTCATCCTGCAGCAGCCCGGTGCGTCCCTCGGCACGGACGGCGGCGAACAGGCGGCGCACGACGGCGCGGTCTGGCGCAAGGGTCAGCACCGTGCTGGCCGGCAGCTCGCGCGCCGCGGCGCGGGCGCGGCGCTGCGCGACGAGTTGTGCGAACCCGCGCATGGTTTGCTCGGGCGTCGCGAACACCGGTACGCCGGCGTCCGCTAAGGTGCGGCGATGCATGGCCCCCGTGGTTTCTCCCAGGACGCAGGCGAGCAAGGGGACGCGCATCATCGGCTGGCAGGCGGCCAGGGCCTGTATGGCGGCGGCGTCTCCGGCGCCGTTCGGCGACATGATGACCACGACGCCGCCGACCTCCGGCGCCGCGGACAGCATCGCCGCGGTTTCCGCCAGGCGGATCGCGTTGGTGGCGCCGGTCCAGACCATGCCGGCGTCGGGCGGGCCAGGCGGCAGGTTGAGGCGAAGCACCTCCTGCGTCGCGGGCGACAGTTGCGCCAGCGGCAGGCCGAGGGTCAGGGCGGCGTCGGCCGCCAGTTGCGCCGGGCCGATGGCGTTGTGGACGATGGCGACGGATTCGTGGCGGGCGGGCTTGGCGCGGGTCAGGGTCTCGGCGGCTGCCAGCAGGTCAGCCAGCCGCTCCACCCGGATCACCCCGGCCCGGCGCAGCGCCGCGTTGAACACCGCATCCGCCCGGCCCGTCGGGTCGGATAGGCGGCCGCCGGCATGGATCGCCACCACCGGGCGCAGCCGGGCCGCGGCTCGGGCAGCAGACAGGAAGCGGCGTCGGTCGGTGATGCCGCGTATGTCGAGCAGGATCGCGCCGGTGTCGGGATCGCGGGACAGCCAGTCCAGCACGGCGCCGAAGCCGATGTCGGCGTTGCCGCCGGTTCCGACAACCGTGGAGAAGCCGACGCCGTTCGGCTCAGCCCAATCCAGCACGGCCCGGCACAGCGCCGCGGATTGCGACACCAGCGCCACCTTGCCTATTCCTGGCTGCAGGTGCGCGGTGGAGGCGTTCAGGCCCATGGCCGGCACGATCAGGCCGAAGGCGCTGGGACCCATCACCCGGATGCCCGCCGCCCTGGCTGCCGCCAGCAGGCCCGGCACCGGCGTCAGGCACGCCGCCGCGAAGGTGCCGCGCGCTGCAAGTGCCAGCAACATGGCGGGAACGCTGCCGGGCTCGGATGCGATCACCGCTAGGTCCGGTGCGACCGGCAGAGATGGCACGTCGGGATAGGCCAGGACCCCGCCCACGGCGGTGACGCCGTCCTGCACCGGGAGGATGGCTCCCTTGTAGCCGCCGGCCAATAGGTTTTGCATCACCGTCGCACCCATGCCGGCGCCGGCGCCGATCACAACGACGGACTCAGGCCGGAACAGGCTGGCCGGGCGGAAGCGTCCCGTGGTGCCGGCACGGAGGAGAGGCATGGGACCCAGCTCTATTGTGCAGTGCAGCATAACCCGGGAGCATAGGCTTGGGTTGCTAAATCTTCGGTAACTGTCCCGTGCCGAAGGCCTGCGCTGCCAGTTCCCCCGTCGTGCGTTGCCGTGGGGCTACAGCGAAACCCGCAGCTTGGCGGCGATCTCCCCCACGATACCCCGGCGGAACGCCAGCACGCAGATGACGAAAATGAAGCCTTGGGTGACCGTCACCAGCGAGCCGAAGCTGGACAGCGCGTTTTCGGTCCAGACGATGATGCCGGCGCCGACCACCGGGCCGAAGATGGTGCCCATGCCGCCGAGCAGCGCCATCAGCACGACCTCGCCGGATAGCGGGTTCTGCACGTTCGTGAGCGTGCTCAGCCCGACCACGATGGAGTTGAGCCCGCCGGCGATCCCGGCGAAGCCGGCGCTGAGCACGAAGGCAATCAGCTTGTAGTCATCCGTGCGATAGCCGAGCGAGGTCGCCCGCGGCTCGTTCTCGCGGATCGCCTTCAGCACCTGCCCAAACGGGGAATGGACGATCCGGTGGATCAGCAGGAAGCACACCAGGAACACGACGGCGACCACGGCATACATTACCATGTCCGGACCCAGCGAGATCAGGCCGAACAGCGATCCGCGCGGAACCCCCTGGATGCCGTCCTCGCCGCCGGTGAACGGCGCTTGCAAGCAGAAGAACGCCGCCATCTGCCCGAGCGCCAGGGTGATCATGGCGAAGTAGATGCCCTGGCGGCGAATTGCCAGCGCCCCGAACGCCCAGCCCAGCGCCGCGCCTGTGGCGCCACCGAGCAACACGGCAAGCTCCGGCGTCAGGCCCCAGTTCTTGGCGGTCCAGGCAGCGATGTAGCTGCCCATGCCGAAGTAGGCGGCATGGCCGAAGCTCATCAGCCCGACGTAGCCGATTAGCAGGTTGAACGCGCAGGCGAACAGCGCGAAGCACAGCAGGCGCATCAGCGAGATCGGGTAGATGAACCAGGGGCAAACCACGATCAGCGCGATGAGCGCCAGTAGCGCCCAAGCCTGTGCGCTGCTGAACCCCAGCAGGTTGAAGGGCCGGGCTGGCGCCTTGGCCGTGGTAAGGGTGGTGACGCTCATGTCAAGCCGCCTTTCCGAACAGCCCGGCAGGCCGGGCTAGCAGCACGATGACCATAACGACGAAGATAACGACTTCCGATCCCTGCGGGTAGTAAACCTTGGTCAGCCCCTCGACGATGCCGAGCATGAAGCCGGTGACGATGCTGCCCAAGATGCTGCCCATGCCGCCGATCACCACGACGGCGAACACCTTGATGATGAACACCGACCCCATGTTGGGGTTGACCGAGTAGATCGGCGCCGCCAGCACGCCGGCGAATGCCGCCAGCGCGATGCCGCCGGCATAGGTCAGGCTGATCATCCGCGGCACGTTGACGCCAAAGGCTTGCACCAGGCTGGGGTTCTCCGTCGCGGCGCGCAGCCGTGCGCCGAGCTGGGTCTTTTCGATCAGCAGCCAGGTCAGCAGGCACATGCCGCCGGCGGCGACCACGACCCAGAGGCGATACTTCGGCATGAACATGAAGCCGAGGTCCACCGGCCCGGACAGTGCCTGCGGGATGCGGTAGGGCAGCCCGGAGCTGCCGAACTGGTTCCGCACCAGGCCCTCCAGGATCAGGGCCAGGCCGAAGGTCAGCAACAGGCCATACAGGTGGTCGAGCTTATACAGCCGGCTGATGATGGTCTTTTCCAGCCCCAGGCCGAACAGGCCGACGATCAGCGGCGCGACGATCAGGGCGGGCCAGTAGCCCATCTGCAGCCAGTCCGGCGCGGAGAGACCGATCATCGGGAACCAGATGGCCGGCGACGCCAGCGCCCAGGCAGTGAAGGCGCCCAGCATGAAGATCGCGCCATGGGCGAAGTTGATGATGTTCAGCATGCCGAAGATCACGGCCAAGCCCAGGGACAGCAGCGCGTAGAACGCGCCGTTGATCAGGCCGAGGGACAACTGTCCCAAGATCGCCGGCAGCGGCCGGTACAGGCGGATCGTGCCGGTGGCGTTCAGCACATACAGCAGCACGGCGATGCCGACGATCACGCCGGTGGTGCGGAGCGGCAGCCGCTCGCCCAGCGGGCGGACTGCCGGGACGGTGGTGGCGGACACGGGTCTAGGTCCGCACCAGCGGGCAGCCGCCGTCGGCCAGCGGCTTCCACGCCTGATCCGCCGGGGTGGCGATGATCTGCTTGAAGTAGTCCCAGGGATACTTGCTTTCGGCGGGGGTCTTCACCTGGAACAGGTAGGACGGGAACATCGCCATCCCGTCCTGCCGGATGGTGCCGGGGCCGTAGGCGTCGTCGTCGGTCGGGGTCGCCTTCATCTGCGCGACCACCGCGGCGCCGTCCAGCGCCTTGGCCGCACCACCCAGCGCCTGCACCGCCTTGAGGAAGTGCAGGGTGCCGGAGTAGCAGGCGGCGTTGGTCATATTCGGACAGATGCCCGGCATCCGAGTCTGGAACCGCTTGGTGAAGGCGCGGGTGCGGTCGTTCATGTCCCAGTAGAAGCTTTCGGTCAGGTAAAGCCCCTGCGCCGTGTCCAGGCCGAGGCCGTGCACGTCGGCGATATACATCAGCAGCGCCGCGATCTTCATGTCGTGGGTCAGGCCGAACTCGTTGGCTTGCTTGATGCTGTTCACCGTGTCTGCCCCGGAATTGGCCAGGCCGAGCACCTTGGCACCGCTGCTTTGCGCCGACAGCAGGAAGGATGAGAAGTCCGTCGTGCCGGGGAACGGATACGTCGAGGCGCCGAGAACCTTGCCGCCGTTGTCGGTCACGAACTTGGTCGTGTCCCGCTGCAGCTGCTGGCCGAACACGTAGTCGGCTGTCAGGAAGTACCAACTGTCGCCGCCTGCCGCGACCATGGCGCGGCCGGTGCTGCGCGCCAGCATGTAGGTATCATAGGACCAATGGATCGTAACGGGCGTGCACTGCGTCCCCGTCAGGTCGGAGGTCGCCGCGCCGGTGTTGATGTAGGCGCGGTTCTTTTCCTTGGCGACGCCGTTGATCGCCAGCGCCACGGAGCTGGTGGGCACGTCCAGGATCAGCGACACGCCTTCCTGGTCATACCACTGCCGGGCGATGCCGGCGCCGACGTCGGGCTTGTTCTGGTGGTCGGCGGACAGGACCTCGACCTGCAGGCCGGTGGTGGTTTCGGCGACGGCCTGCCGCACGGCGTTGACCGACAACTGGCCGCCGATGTCGCGGTAGGGGCCGGTCTGGTCGTTCAGCACGCCGACGCGGATCGGCCGCGCCTGGGCACGGGCGCGGCGCCCGATGAGCGGGGTCGCCGCGGCGGCGGCAAGCAGGGTGCGGCGGTCGAGGGTCATTGCGGTCCCGTTGGGTTCGAGGTCAGGCGTGAACGAGAGAGCAGCCGCCCTTGTCGAGCGGGCGGTAGGCTTGGTCCGGTGGGGTCATCGCGACCAGCTTGTAGTAGTCCCAGGGTCCCTTGCTTTCGCCGGGCTTCTTGACCTCCCACAGGTAGGCCGGGGTCAGCTTGCGGCCGTCGGCGCGTATGATGCCCTGGCCGAAGCAGTCGTCGTCGGTCGGCATCGCCTTCATCGCGGCGACGGCGGCGGCGCCGTCCGCCTTCATGAAGGGCACGCCCTTCTCGGTAGCGGTCTTCAGGTAGTGCAGCACGCTGGCATAAACCCCGGCGTGGATCATCGTCGGGCGCACGGTGGGTGCCTTCGGCTTGAAGCGCTCGGAGAACTTGCGGGTGCGGTCGTTGGCATCCCAGTAGAAGCTGTTGGTCAGCAGCAGGCCCTGGGCGATCTCCAGCCCGATGGCGTGGACGTCGCTGATGAACACCAGCAGACCCGCGATCTTCATGCTTTGGCTGATGCCGAACTCCTGCGCCTGCTTGATGCTGTTGACGCTGTCCGCCCCGGCATTGGCGAGGCCGAGGACCTTGGCGCCCGAGGACTGCGCCTGCAGCAGCAGGGAGGAGAAGTCGGTCGTGCCGGGAAACGGGTATTTGACGCTGCCGACCACCTTGCCGCCCGCCTCCGTCACGAAGTCCGTCGTGTCCCGCTGCAGCGCGGTGCCGAAGGCGTAGTCGGCGGTGATGAAGAACCAGCTATCGCCGCCGGCCTTCACCGTGGCCGAGCCGGTGGACTTCGCCAGTTCGTAGGTGTCGTAGGCCCAATGGATGGTATTGGCGTTGCACTGGGCGCCCGTAAGGTCCGAGGTGGCGGCGCCGCTGTTCATGTATGCCTTGTTCTTGTCCTTCGCGACGCCGGCGATGGCGAGGCCAACGCCGCTGTTCGGCACGTCCAGGATCAGGTCCACGCCGTCCCGGTCATACCACTGCCGGGCGATGCCGGCGCCGACGTCGGTCTTGTTCTGGTGGTCGGCCTGGACGACCTCGACGGTGAAGCCCTTGCTGGCGAACTCCTCGACCGCCTGGTGCGCCGCGGCGATGGACACCGGGCCGCCTGCGTCGCGATACGTGCCGGAAAGGTCGGTCAGCACCCCCACCTTCAGCGTGCTGGCGCCCTGTGCACGGGCGCGGCGGCCGCCCAGGATGGGGAGGGCGGCGGCGGACCCGATGAGGGTGCGGCGGGATAGCGTCATGCAAAAAGCTCCAGTCGATTTGGCCGGTTAGACGCCGAGATACTCGTGCAGCTTGTCCATGTTGGCGGACAGGTCGCAGTTGGGGATCATGTCGATGATCCGCCCGTGCTCCATCACGTAATGACGGTCGGCGACGGTGGCGGCGAAGCGGAAGTTCTGCTCAACGAGCAGCACGGTGTAGCCGCGCGCCTTGATCTCGCGGATGGTTTTGCCGATCTGCTGCACGATGACCGGCGCCAGGCCCTCGGTCGGCTCATCCAACAGGAGCAGCCGGGCGCCGGTGCGCAGAATGCGGCCGATGGCGAGCATCTGCTGCTCGCCGCCCGACAGCTTGGTGCCCTGGCTGCCCGCACGCTCCCTGAGGTTTGGGAACAGGGTGTAGATCTCGGCCACGCTCATGCCGCCCGGCGCGATCTCCGGCGGCAGCATCAGGTTCTCGGTGACGTTGAGGCTGGAGAAGATGCCGCGCTCCTCCGGGCAGATGGCGATGCCGGCGCGGGCGACGCCGTCCGGGCGCATCGCGATGGTCTCGTGGCCGCGGAACTGGATGCTGCCGCGGCGGCGCGGCACCAGGCCCATGATGCTCTTCATGGTGGTGGTCTTGCCGGCGCCGTTGCGGCCCAGCAGCACGACCACCTCACCCTCGCCGACCTGGAAGTCCACGCCGTGCAGGACGTGGCTTTCGCCATACCAGGCTTCCAGGCCGGAGACTTGCAGCATCGGGGAGCCGGCGGGGGTGGCGGCGTCAAGCATCGGGGGACCCCAGGTAGGCGGTGACCACGTCGGGATTGCGGCTGACGGCGGCGTAGTCACCCTCGGCCAGGATCTGCCCGCGGGCGAGCACGGTGATGCGGTCGCACAGGCCCTCGACGACGCTCAGGTTGTGCTCGACCATCAGGATGGTGCGGCCGGTGCGGATGCGGCGGATCAGGGCGACCACGCGGTCCACGTCCTCGTGCGTCATGCCGGCCGTCGGCTCGTCCAGCAGCAGCATGGTTGGTTCGAGCGCCAGGGTGGTCGCGATTTCCAACGCGCGCTTGCGGCCATAGGGCAGCAGCGCCGCCTGCGTTTCCTCGTATTCGGACAGGCCCACGTCGGCCAGCAGGGCGCGGGCGCGGTCGTCGTACTGGCGGAGCAGCGTTTCCGACCGCCAGAAGTCGAACGAGCTGCCGCGAGCCCGCTGCAATGCCAGGCGCACGTTCTCCAGCGACGTCAAATGCGGAAACACCGCGGAAATCTGGAACGACCGCACCAGGCCGAGCCGCGCAACGTCGGCCGGCTTCTGCCCAGTGATGTCCTGGCCCTTGAATCGTATGGTGCCGCGCGTCGGCGCGAGGAACTTGGTCAGCAGGTTGAAGCAGGTGGTCTTGCCCGCGCCGTTGGGGCCGATCAGGGCGTGGATCGTCCCTTCCTGAACCCGCAGGTCCACGTTGTTCACGGCGATGAAACCACGGAATTCCCGCGTCATGCCCGACGTTTCAAGAATGGCGTCTGGCCTTGCAACCTCCACCGCGACGCTCCCCAATTTTTGCATTCCTTAGCCGCCTGCTTTGCATATCGGCACATTCGGCGCAAGATTGATGCACAGATTAACGCGGACTGCGCCTGCCGATCGTTACGGATGCCATGCGGCGGGTCGGGGCAGGTTGCGCCCGGCAGGAGGATGCCAATGCCCGCACCCATGAGGCTCCGTAGCCTGCTGTTCGCACCCGGCGATAGCGCCCGCAAGATCGAAAAGGCCGCTGCCGGCCCGGCGGATGGGGTGGTGCTGGACCTGGAGGACAGCGTGGCGCCCGAGGGCAAGGATGCCGCCCGGGCCGCCGTTGCCTGGGCAGTGCCGGCGCTGTCCCGTCCCGGCATCGTCATACGCATCAATCCGCGGGGCACGCCGTGGTATCTCCTCGACCTGGCCGCCGCCGTCCCTGCCCGGCCGGCAGCCGTGATGCTGCCGAAATGCGGCGGCCCGGACGACCTGCAGGCGCTGGATCACCACCTGGAAGCCTTGGAGACCGCGGCCGGGCTGCCGGTTGGCGGCATCGGCGTGCTTGCCCTGGTCACGGAAACCGCGGCGTCGCTGATGCGGATGGACTACACCGGCGCACCGGCACGGCTGCTGGGGTTGTGCTTCGGGGCGGAAGACCTTTCGGCCGACCTCGGCATCAGCCCGCGCGCCGGAGATGGCCGCGTTGCGGCGCCGGTCGCCGCCGCCCGTGCGCAGACGATAACCGCGGCGGTGGCGGCCGGCGTCGCGGCGCTGGATACGCCCTGGCCCGACCCGCGTGACCCCGTGGGCCTTGCGGCCGAAGCGGCGATGGCGGCCCAAGACGGTTTTGCCGGGAAGCTGTGCATCCACCCCGATCAGGTCGCGCCGGTGAATGCGGCCTTCACCCCTTCGGCCGAGCGCGTGGCCTGGGCGCGTGCGGTGCAGGCCGGGTTTGCCGCACGGCCGGGCGCCGGAGTGTTCGCCCTCCATGGAAAGATGATCGACCGGCCCCATCTGAAGCTGGCGGAGCGGATTCTGGCCTCGATACCGGCTTGACGCCGGTCACCGTGGGGTGGCAGGCGGCAACACGTATCGAGCGTAACTCATTAGGCTATCTTCCCGAATGCAAGACGACGTTCCCGACGATCTGCTGATGGCCCGCACTGCTGCAGGCGACCGTGCCGCGTTTGATGCGCTGGCCGCGCGTTATCTGCTGCGTCTGCGCCGGGCTGCGTTGCGTGTGCTGGGCGACCCGGCGGCGGCGGAGGACGTGGCGCAGGACGCGCTGCTGCGCGCCTGGACCCGGGCCGAGTCCTATGATCCCAAGCAGGCCGCCGTCAGCACCTGGCTGCACCGGATCGCCGTCAATGCCGCCATAGACCGGCTGCGTGCCGTCCGTCCGGGCGGCGCCATGCCTGAGGACCTGGCCGACCCTGCACCCACTGCCGACACCGCGCTGATCCTGCGGGAACGGGAGGGGCTGCTGGCACAGGCCATCGCCACCCTGCCCGACCGGCAGCGCACGGCCATTGCGCTGACCTATGGCGAGGGCTGGTCGGGGCAGGACGCCGCCCGTGCCCTGAGCGTTTCCACCCGTGCGCTGGAGGGGCTGCTGCATCGCGGCCGGAAGGTGCTCCGCGCCTACCTTGAGGCGCATGGCGCATGACTCCCCGCGGCCTTGACTGGGCGTTGCGTAGCCGCGGCACCGTCATGGCCGACTGGCCGCAGGCGGACCGGGCAGCGGCGATCGCCCTGTTGCGCAGCAGTCCAGCCGCACGTGCCGTGCTGGCTGATGCGCTGGCGCGCGACGACGCCGACTCCGCTCCACCGGACCGTTGTGCCTTGGTACGGATGCAGGGGGCTTTGAAGTGCGCCGTGTTGCAGCTTCCGCCACTGACTTTCGCTCTCCGGTGGGGCGTTTTGGTGGCTTGCACTGCGGCCGGGCTTTATCTGGGGGCTGCGGCGGCCTCGGACATCAGTGCGGACGCCGGCACGGACGCTGCCGATGGTTTCGTGGCGGTGCAATCGGTGACGGTTGCCAGCAGCCCGTAGTGGCGTCCGATGATTGCTGACAGGTTACGTCCGATGATCTGGCTCCGCGACCCTTGGCGCACGCGCGTGCTGTGGCTTTCGCTGGCGGGCAACCTGTTTGCTGGTGGGCTGATTGCCGCGCACCTCGCCATGCATCATCACCCCGGCCCGCCCGGGCTGGACGGCGTGGTGGAACACATGGCCATCGCCCTGCCCGACCCCGATGCCGCCAGGTTCCGTGCGACGCTCGCGCATGAGCGGCCCTGGTATGAACTGGCCCGGCGGCAGATGGACGAGTCGCGGGAGCAGTTGTCCCAGGCGATCGCGCAGCAGCCTTATGACGAGGCCCTGGTTCGCGAACGGATGCATGACTGGCAGGTCCATTGGATCGAGACCAGCAACCGGTTTGGCGATAGCCTGCTTTCCGCTATCGGCGAGTTGTCGCCGGACGGCCGCACCCGGCTGGCCGAGGCGTCGCTCCGGCCGGGGCGGCGGTGAGGTGGCAGGTGCTCCCTGCAGCAGCGGCTTTATTGGCTGGTTGCTCGCTTGGCCCCGCTTACGAGCGTCCGCGGCTGGACGTGCCGGCTGCCTTCCAAGCGACGGCAGACACGGCGGCGGCGGCGTGGCCCTCGGCGGAATGGTGGCGTAATTTCCGCTCGGCGGAGCTGGATGGGCTGATCGCCACCGCCCGGGCCTACAACACCGACCTAGCTGCCGCGGCGGCGCGGATCGTGCAAGCGGATGCCCAGGTGCGGATCAGCGGGGCGCCCCTGCTGCCGGCGGTGAACGGCGTGGCTGGGGAAACCTATCAGCGCAGCGGCACCGGCGGGACCCGCTCCAGCGGCTCCAGCAGCAGCATAGCGACGGCCATAGACCCAGTGACGGGCGCGGCCATAACTGCAACCAGCGCCGGCGCAAGCACCAACGTCCAGCACTACTTCGACTTCCGCACCTACAGCGCCAGCTTGCAAGTGTCCTATGACGTGGACTTCTGGGGCCGCAACCGCGCGCTGGCGGAGTCGGCGCAGGCCAGCGCCGTCGCCACCCGGTTCGATCAGGAAACGGTGGCGCTGACCGTCGTGACCTCCGTCGCCAATACGTACTTCCAGGTACTGGCGGCGCAGGACCGGCTGGGGGTTGCGGAACGCAACCTGCGCGACGCCGAGCGGGTGCTGGCCGCCTACCGCGCACGGCTTGTCGTCGGCACCGCAAATGCGCTGGATGTGGCGCAGCAGGAGGCGCTGGTGGCCGGGCAGCGGGCGCTGATCCCGAACTACCGCAACAACGTCGAGCAGCAGCGCATCGGCCTCGGTCTCCTGACTGGCCTGCCGCCGGAGCGGTTGGACGTGAAGGGCGGCTCGCTGGAAAAGCTGCCGGTGCCGCTGGTGGCGCCGGGACTGCCGAGCGAGCTGCTGGCCCGGCGCCCCGACGTCGCCAATGCCGAGGCGCAGCTACAGGCGCAGAACGCCAATATACGCGCGGCGCGGGCGGCATTCTTCCCGACGGTGCAGTTGACCGCATCCGGTGGGCTGACCTCGGCTGCGCTCAGCGCCATCACAGGGCCGGGAACGGTGGTGGCGCAGCTTGCCGCGAACGTCACGCAGACCATCTTTGACAACGGATTGACACGCGGCCAGTTCAATCAGGCCAAGGGCCGCTATGATGAACTGTTGGCCGGCTATCGGCGGGCGACGCTGCAAAGCTTCACGGACGTCGAGCAGGCGCTGGTGGCGCTGCGCTTTACGACGGAACAGGAAAAGCTGGAGCGCCAAGCCGTCGCCGTGGCGCAGCGTTCGGCAGACATCGCACGGGCGCAGCTCGAAGCGGGGACCATAGACATCGTTACATCGCTCAATACCCAGACCACGCTGTATAACGACCTCGACCTGCTGACGCAGGTTCGGCTGACCCGGTTCCAGGCGTTGGTGAACCTGTATAAGGCGCTCGGCGGCGGCTGGTCCGGCGGCGCCCCGGCGGTCGAATTATGAAGCGCTTCCTGCTGATCGTGCTGCTGCTGGGTGCGGCCGGCGGCGGCGCTTACTATTGGCATGTCGTGCGTGGGGAGCCGGCCGCGGAGGCCGCTGCCGGCGATCCGCCCACGCGCGGCGGCAGTCGGCGACGCGGGGCGTCGGACAGCACGCCGATCCCGGTGCTGACGGCCCGCAGCGAGCAGCGGGATGTGCCGGTTTGGCTGGACGGGCTGGGAACGGTGCAGGCGTTCAACCAGGTGCAGGTCCGCCCCTTCGTGGACGGGCCGCTGGTCGAGGTCCGGTTCCAGGAGGGCCAGAACGTCAAGACAGGCGATCTGCTGGCGCGGATAGACCCGCGTTCGTATCAGGCCAGCCTGGATGCCGCGATTGCCAAGAAGCAGCAGGACGAGGCCACCCTCGCCAACGCAAGGCTGGACGTTGGCCGGTATTCCAAGCTCGCCGCGGGTCAGTATAGCAGCGGGCAGCAGGTGGACACCGCCCGAGCCACGGCCGCGCAGTTGGAGGCGCAGGTGCGCGGCGACCAGGCGCAGATAGACACGGCGCGGACCAACCTGAGTTATACCACCATCTCAGCGCCGATTGATGGTCGGATCGGCATCCGCCAGGTGGATGCGGGGAACCTGGTGCACGCCACGGACGTGTTGCCGCTGACGGTCTTGACGCAGTTGAAGCCGATTTCGGTGGTGTTCACCCTGCCGCAGCAGGCCCTGCCAGCCGTGGCCGCTGCGATGGAGGATGGGATGCCCGCGGTGCTGGCGTTGCGCCAGGGCGGTGACACCGCGGACCCATTGGAGCGCGGCCAACTCGCGGTGCTGGATAACGTGGTGGACCCGACGACCGGCACCATCAAGCTGAAGGCCACGTTCCCCAACGACAAGCTGCTGCTCTGGCCCGGCGGGTTTGTGAACGTGCGTATGCTGTCGCAGACGCTGCGCGGTGTCACCGCGGTGCCCACTGCCGCGGTTCAGCGGGGTCCGCGGGGGGCATACCTCTACGTCGTGAACGGAGCCGGCCAGGCGCAGCGCCGCGATGTGAAGGTCGGCCATGAGGACGACGGCATCAGCGTCATCGCCGAGGGGATGACACCGGGCGAGGAGGTCGTCACCGATGGCGCCCAGCGTCTGACGGACGGGGCCAAGGTCGCCGTGGCCGGGCCTGACGGCAATGCGCCGGACGCCGTGCCGCGGGAGCGCAATGCGCCGGGCACGGCCGGCGGGGGACGGCGGCGCACAGCGGGCAACGGGTGAACATCTCCGCCCCGTTCATTGCGCGGCCCGTCGCCACTTGGCTGCTGGCGGCGGCTGTGCTGCTGGGTGGGCTGATGGGCTACCGGGCGCTGCCGGTGTCGGCGCTGCCGACGGTGGACTTCCCCACCATCCAGGTTACGACGCAACTGCCCGGCGCCGGGCCGGACACGGTGGCGACGCTGATCACCGCGTCGCTGGAACGGCAGTTCGGCCAGATTACCGGCCTGCAGGTGATGACCAGCACCAGCAGCGAGGGCACCAGCCAGATTACCCTGCAGTTCAACCTGAACCGCCAGTTGGACAGCGCTGCGCAAGACGTGCAGGCGGCGATCAATGCCGCCGCGGGGACCTTGCCGACTACCCTGCCCTACCCGCCGATCTATGCGAAGGTGAACCCGGCGGATGCGCCGATCCTGTCGCTGGCGCTGACCAGTGACACCATTACCCTGGACCGCATCAGCGACGCCGCCGACACGCTGCTGCAGCCGAAGCTCAGCCAGATCGACGGGGTGGGCAAGGTGTCGGTCCAGGGGGGTCTGCGCCCCGCCGTCCGCGTGCGGCTGGACCCGGCGCGGGTCGCTGCCTATGGCCTGGCGCTTGAGGATGTGCGGAACGCCGTCTCCGCCGCCAACGTGAACGGGGCCAAAGGCGGGTTCGATGGGCCGCGCCAGGCGTATGCGCTGGGTGCCAACGACCAGTTGGTGACGCCGGATGCTTACCGGGACCTAGTGATCGCCTACAAGAACACTGCGCCGGTGCGGCTGTCCGACGTGGGAAGCGTGATCGGCGGGGTCGAGAACGACCGGGTCGCCGGATGGTATAACGGCACGCCTGCCGTCGTGCTGGACATCCAGCGCCAGCCCGGCGCCAACATCGTCAGCACCGTCGGCGCCATCAAGGAGGCGTTGCCGGCGCTGCAGAACTCCATGCCGGCCGGGGTGAAGATGACCGTCGTCACCGACCGGACCGAAACCATCCGGGCCTCGGTCGCGGACGTGGAATACACCCTGGTGCTGTCCATCGTGCTGGTGGTGGGGGTGATCTTCCTGTTCCTGCGCAGCGCGCGGGCGACGGTGATCCCGGCGGTTGCGCTGCCGTTGTCGCTGATCGGCACGTTCGGCGTCATGGCGCTATGCGGCTATAGCCTGGACAACCTGTCGCTGATGGCGCTCACGGTTGCGACCGGCTTCGTCGTGGACGATGCCATCGTGATGATCGAGAATGTGGTCCGATACATCGAGGCCGGGGAGAAACCGCTGGCTGCGGCCTACAAGGGCGCGGCGCAGATCGGCTTCACCATCGTGTCGCTCACCATCAGCCTGGTCGCGGTGTTCATCCCGCTGCTGTTCATGACGGGCGTGGTCGGCCGCCTGTTCAACGAGTTCGCGGTGGTGCTCAGCACGTCGGTCATCGTCTCGGCCGTGGTGTCGCTGACCCTCACGCCCATGATGTGCGGCCGCTTCCTGCATGCGGATGAGCGCCCGAGCTGGCTGACGGGATGGTTCGAGCGCGGGTTCCTGCTGACCACGCGGCTGTATCGCCGGACCCTGCGCACGGCGCTGCGGCATCAGGGGCTGGTGCTGCTGGTGGCGGTCGGCACGCTGTTCGGCACTTTTGCGCTGTATGTCGTGACGCCCAAGGGGTTCCTGCCGCAGCAAGATACCGGGGTGATCGTCGCGGTGACGGAGGCGGCGCAAAGCGCATCCATCCCGCGCATGGCGGCGCTGCAGACGGGGTTGGCGGAGGCGGCGCTGCATGACCCGGCAGTCGCGGGGGTCGTGTCGTTCGTCGGCGCCGGCGCGATCAACGCCACGCCCAACACCGGGCGCATCACCATCACCCTGAAGCCCCGGCGGGAGCGCGACCCGGCCCCGGCAGTGATCGCGCGGTTGCAGCGTGCGATGGGCGGGACACCGGGGATGTCGGTGTTCATGCAGCCGGTGCAGGACATCCAGATCGGCACCCGCATCAGCCGCACCCAGTTCCAGTATACTCTGATGGACACGGACGCCGACGAATTGGCGCAATGGGCGCCGCGTTTGCAGGCGCGGTTGGCCGGCATGGCCGACCTGCAGGACGTGACCAGCGACCAGCAGACCGACGGCCTTGCCACCCGGATCGAGGTGGACCGGGACGCCGCCATGCGGCTGGGCGTATCCATGCAGGTGGTTCAGGACACGCTGTATGACGCCTTTGGCCAGCGGCAGATCAGCACGATCTTCAGCCAATCCAACCAGTATCGCGTCATCCTGGAGGCGGACGCGGATTGGCAGTCCGACCCGCACTCGCTGCTGCGGCTGCGGGTGCCGGGGTTGCTTGGGGCGCAGGTGCCACTGTCTGCCATCGCCACCATCAGCCGGGGCACCGCCCCGCTCGCCATCACGCACCAGAGCCAATTTCCGGCGATCACCCTGAGCTTCAACCTGGCGCCGGGCGCCAGCCTGAGCCGTGCCGTTGCGGCGGTTGCTGACGCGGAGCAGACGATGGGCCTGCCTTCCACCATCGTCGGCAGCTACTCCGGCGACGCCGCGGAGTTTCAGAGCAGCCTGGCGTCCGAGCCTTACCTGATCCTGGCGGCGGTGATCGTGATCTACATCGTGCTGGGCGTGCTGTATGAGAGCACGATCCATCCGGTCACCATCCTGTCCACCCTGCCGTCGGCCGGCATCGGGGCGCTGCTGGCGCTGCTGTTTGCCGGGCAGGATTTGTCGCTGGTGGCGCTGGTGGGGATCGTGCTGCTGATGGGGATCGTGAAGAAGAACGCGATCATGATGATCGACTTCGCGCTGGAAGCGGAGCGGGACCGGGGGCTGTCGCCGTTGGACGCCATCACCGAGGCCTGCCTGCTGCGGTTCCGTCCGATCATGATGACGACGGCTGCGGCGCTGCTTGGGGCGCTGCCGCTGGTTGTGGAGCGGGGTACCGGGTCCGAGTTGCGGTATCCCTTGGGGCTGACGATCGTGGGCGGGCTGCTGCTGAGCCAGTTGCTGACGCTGTACACGACGCCGGTGATTTACTTGGCGTTCGAGCGGCTGCGGCAGCGCTTCACTGCGCCGCGGCTGGCGGCGGCGGAGTGATGGAGGTGGACTGCGTCCTGCTCCCTCTCCCTCTGGGAGAGGGTTGGGGTGAGGGGGCGGGCAAGCGCCGAGCTTTCCCCTGGCAGGGCTGCGGTCCTTCGGCACGCAACGCACTCCGCTCCGCAGCCAAGACCCCCTCACCCCGACCCTCTCCCGGAGGGAGAGGGAGCAGACGACGTAGTGCTATCTCATGAACATCTCCGCGCCGTTCATCCATCGGCCCGTTGCCACCTTCCTGCTGGCCATCGGCCTGCTGCTGACCGGCCTCGTCGCGGTGCGTTTCCTGCCGGTCGCGCCGTTGCCCAGCGTGGACATCCCCACCATCGTCGTATTTGCCGGCCGCCCCGGCGCGGACCCGGAAACGATGGCCGCCAGCATCGCCTCGCCGCTGGAGCGCCGCCTTGGCGAGATCCCGGGTGTCACCGAACTCACCAGCACCAGCAGCACCGGCAGCACCAGTATCGTCGTGCAGTTCGACATAGACCGGCCCATCGAGGGCGCGGCGCATGACGTGCAGGCCGCCATCAACGCCGCCTACACCGACCTGCCGAGCGACCTGCCGACCCGGCCTTACTACCGCAAGTTCAACCCGGCCGAGGCGCCGATCCTGACGCTGTCGCTCACCTCCGACACGCTGAACCGTGCGCAGATGTTCGACGCCGCCGACACCATCCTGGCACAGCGCCTGAGCCAGATTGATGGCGTGAGCCAGGTGCAGGTGAACGGCGCCGAGAAGCCCGCCGTACGGGTGCGCCTGCATCCGGCGGCGCTACGGGCTGCCGGGCTGAGCAGCCAGGACGTTTACACCGCCATACGCAATGCCAACGTGAACGGCCCGACCGGCGGCTTCCAGGGGCCGCAGCGGGCGGAGACCATCCAGCTCAACGGCCAGATCACCCAGGCCGTGGACTATGCCTCGCTGGTGTTGAAAAGCGTGAACGGCGCGACGGTGCGGCTGGGCGACGTGGCCGAGGTGATGGACGGTGTCGCCAACACCAAGCTGGCGGCCTGGGAGGGGACGGAGCCCGCCATCCTGCTGACCGTTACCAAGACCGCCGGCGCCAACATCATCGAAACCGTGGACCGCGTGCAGGCCGCTCTGCCGCAACTGCTGCAATGGATACCCGCCGGCATACGGGTGGACACCATCAGCGACCGCACGCTGACCATACGGGCGAGCGTCGCCGACGTGGAAGGCACGTTCTTCATCAGCGTCGTGCTGGTGCTGCTGGTGGTGGCGCTGTTCATGCGCCGGCTGGTGCCGACCTTGGCCGCGGCGGTGACGGTGCCGCTCAGCATGGCGGGCACGCTGGCGGCGATGTATCTGCTGGGGTTCACGCTCAACAATTTCTCGTTCATGGCGCTGACGATCTCGGTCGGCTTCGTCGTGGACGACGCCATCGTCATGATCGAAAACATCTTCAGCCATCAGGAGCGCGGGCTGCCGCCGATGCAGGCGGCGCTGGTGGGCGCCCGGCAGATCGGCTTCACCGTCATCAGCATCAGCATCTCGCTGGTGGCGGTGTTCATCCCGATCCTGTTCATGGGCGGCATCCTGGGCAAGCTGCTGCACGAGTTCGC
>CAXTCI010000017.1:0-42677 GCA_964242325.1 uncultured Acetobacteraceae bacterium | reverse complement strand
GTGGTTGCGGAGGAATACCGCCCACTGGCAGTTCGCCGGGATTTCCGGCGTTTGGCGCATGATATCGGTGATCGGGAAGCGGTCTTCCCGCGCGATGGCCATATACATGCGCGGCATCAGCGGGAAATGGAACGACATGTGGCACTCGTCCCCGGTGCCGAAGTATTGCTGCGCGTCCTCCGGCCACTGGTTCGCCTCGGCCAGCAGCATCCGGCCAGGGGCGTGCCGGTCCAGCTCGGCGCGTATCAGCTTCAGGATGTCGTGGGTTTCCTGGAGATTCTCGTTGTTGGTACCCTCACGCTCCACCAAGTAGGGCACGGCATCCAGGCGCAGCCCGTCGATGCCCATGTCCAGCCAGAACCGCATGATGGTCAGCACGTCTTCCAGCACGGCCGGGTTGTCGAAGTTCAGGTCTGGCTGGTGCGAGTAGAAGCGGTGCCAGTAATAGGCGTTGGCGACGGGGTCCCAGGTCCAGTTGCTGGTCTCGGTATCCAGGAAGATAATGCGGGTGCCGTTGTATTTCTCATCCGTGTCGGACCACACGTAGCGTTCCCGCTCCGGGCTGCCCGGCGGCGCGCGGCGTGCGGCCTGGAACCAGGAATGCTGGTCTGAGGTGTGGTTGATGACCAGTTCGGTGATGACCCGCAAGTTGCGGGCATGCGCGGCCTCGATGAAGAGGCGGACATCCTCGATGGTGCCGTAATCCGAATGCACCCCGGTATATTCCGCGATGTCGTAACCATCGTCGCGGCGCGGAGAGGGGTAGAACGGCAGCATCCAAACCGCGGTGACGCCAAGCTCGGATATGTAGTCCAGCTTCTGCATCAAGCCCTGGAAGTCGCCCACGCCATCGTTGTTGGCGTCGAAAAAGGACTTCAGATGTATCTGGTAGATGACCGCATCTTTATACCAAAGCGGGTCTTCGGCGTGCGGCGAGGCGGTTGAAGGCACCGAACCGGCGGTCAGGTCAACGGGGCTGTCGTTCATGGTATCCAATCTGAGTGACGTCACAGGCCGCTGCGCAAACGCCAGATGGCGTAGGGACGGTCGGGCGGAAGCGCGATACGCTGGATGCGGTCGGACCAATGCACCGGACGATCCATTAATAGATCCACCGCGTCCGTGCCCGGCACGGTCAGGTCTGCATACTGCGTCGTACGGGCATCCAGGCTAACCGCAACCAAGACGACGTTGCCGCGGTCAGGCGAAGCCTTCTCGAAGAATAGCACCTGTTCCCCACTGGCGGGCAGGAACGTGATGCCGAGATGGCTGTGCAACGCCGGGTTACGGCGTCGTATGGCGTTGAGCTGGGTGATTTCCGCCACAATGTTGCCGGGCCGATCCCAGTCCCAGGCCCGGAGCTGATACTTCTCGCTGTCGAGATACTCCTCCTTACCCGGCACCGGCGTACCCTCGCACAGCTCAAAGCCGTTATACACGCCCCAAAGCCCTGACAGGGTGGCCGCCAGGGCGGCACGGACCAGGTAAGCCCCACGTCCCGCGCCCTGCAGGTAAACGGGATTGATGTCCGGGGTGTTGACGAAGAAATGCGGGCGGAAGAAGTCCCGTGGCGGCCCGGCGGTCAGCTCCGTCAGGTATTGCTCGAACTCCCACTTCGCCTCGCGCCAAGTAAAGTAGGTGTAGGACTGGGAGAAGCCCGACTTGGCCAGGCGATACATCACCTTCGGCCGGGTGAACGCCTCTGCCAGGAACACTGCGTCGGGATACTGCGCCTGCACCTCGGCGATCATCCATTCCCAGAATGGCATCGGCTTGGTGTGCGGATTGTCAACCCGGAACAACCGGACTCCCTGTCCCGCCCAGTACAGCACCACATTGCATAGCTCGACCCACAACCCCGGCACCGCACCCGGGGCGTAGAAGTCCACGTTAACAATGTCCTCATACTTCTTCGGCGGGTTCTCGGCGTAGCGGATGGTCCCATCGGGGCGCCAGGTGAACCAGTCCTTATGCTGCTTCAGCCAAGGGTGGTCCGGCGAGCACTGGATGGCAAAGTCCATCGCCAGCTCAAGCCCATGATCGGCACAGGCCGCGCGCAGGTGCTGGAAATCCTCGACCGTGCCCAGCTCCGGATGCAGCGCATCGTGGCCGCCATCGCTGGAGCCGATGGCATAAGGGCTGCCAGGATCGTCAGGGGTCGGGGTGAGCGTGTTGTTGCGGCCCTTGCGGTTCACGCGACCGATCGGGTGGAACGGCGGAAAGTAGAGCACGTCAAAGCCCATGGCCTGCACGCGCGGTAGGTGGCGCTCTACGTCGCGGAAGGTACCGTGCCGGTTTGGGTCGTCGCTGAGTGAGCGAGGAAACACCTCATACCAGCTTGCGAAACCTGCTGCCGTCCGCTCGGCCTGCACCGGGATCGGGCCGATGGTCGCCAGATGCGGCCGATTATCGGCCACCTGCATTAGCCCTGCGAACTCGGGCGACAGCAGCAGCGTGCGCTGCGCCTCGGCATCAGACTTCTTGAGACTGGCCAATGCGGCCTTGAGCTTCGCCTGGGCTGGCGACGTCCGTGCCGCGGCAGCGGCAACCAGGGCAGCACCTTCACGCAATTCCAGCACGATCGGAACGCCGGCCTTGTGCTTCTTGAACAGCTCATCCGCATAGGTCGTGAACGCATCACGCCAGGCGTGCACCTCATACTTATGTATGCCCAATCCTTCCAGCGGGAAGGAAGCGGTCCAGCGGTCGTTGTTGATGAGCGCCATCGGCGTTTCCTGCCACTCGCCGCCAGGCGATTGCCAACGCAGGACCGCCGCCAGCTTGTCGTGGCCGTCGCCGATGATGTCGGCCTCCACCGCAACCAGGGTGCCCACCGTGCGTCGGGCCGGGAAGCGGCCGCCCTCCACACTGGGCGTCGGCGCCTCAATCGCCAGGCGTGCCCGGCCTGCGGCCTGCATGGCGGACTCAGCGCTAATGGCGCGAGCGGTCGGAAGTGGAAGCGCCTCCGCTTGGAACAGCTTCGCTTCGCGCGGCTGCAGCGCAATTACGGCGCCGACGCCAAGGGCGGGACCGTCGGCCGGCAATACGGGACGGAACGGGCCGAACGCGGCTCCCGCCTCGGGCAGCAAGTGCGACAAGCCGGCAACAGCAGGCTCTGCCGATGTGTTCAGGAGCAGCAGAGTACCTTGTGCAGCACGGCGGGGATCCAGGGTATCGGTCCGCAGCATGGCCAGCACAGTAGTGCCCGGCGCCGTCAGCAGGCGACCCGGTCCCGCCCCGAAACCAGGCGTGGACCGCAGCCGGTTCAAAGCCGCGGCATCCGAAGTTTTCCCTGCGCCGTCGGCGCCCCCGGGCAGGGGCGCCATCCAACCATCGGCGAGAATCGCGGCCGCAGCTACATAGGGGCCGGCTGCCGGACCTACAGGGACAACGACGGGAGCGATCCGCCGCAGGACGTCCAACTCACGCCAGATCCATTCGCCCTCGCCATCCCAGTAGGGCAGGGAAGATGCGACCAGGTCCACTGTGCCGGGCTGGATCGCTTGCAGCACGTCCCACGACAGGCCGTGGGTCCAGGCAAACAGCACGGCGTCGCCGCACAGTTGCCGGATGCCGCCCAGCAGGGGCTGCAACGCGGTCCCTGGCAGGTTGTCCAGTCCTGTAAGTCTCACCCCAGCCGCACCGGACCGCATGGACGCCCTGATCCGGTTCGCGGCCCAGGATGCCAGGACCATCGCGTCGTCTGGGCCAGTTAGCGCGGCAACCGCGTGATCGGCACGCTCGACTGGGCGCCGGGGATCGCGGGTCGGCGCAGGAAGAACGGTGAACAAGGTGCCAGCGTCTGCCACCTGGTTTGCAGGCGCCCGATCCAGGCGGAAGTCCGCCAGCACGGCAAGCCCTGCGTCCCGGCCGGCAGCGGCGACGGACTGCAGCACATCCGGATCTCCGGACGATACGAGCACCATGCCGAAGCCGGCAACAGCCGCAGCGCGTAAGCTGCCCGGTGCCAACTCAGCCCCGGTCAAATCGGCAATGGAGGGCCTGAGAGGAGCAGCAACCTTGAGTGGAACTGCCGGGATCACATTCTGGTCCAAGGATGTCTCCGCCGCTGAACTGCCGTGCCGCGCGCCGCCCGTAAGATCGCCTTGTGGGCGGCTAAGTTGCGCGGTGCAACATGGATATACCTGATGAACATATCGCCGGCTAATATGTCTGGAAACGCCGGGAGCACAGCGGCCTATTCCAGGCGCACGCCCCCGGTTACGGCTTGGTAGGTTGCGATGGCCAGGGTCAGCGGCTCGAACGGCTTCGTAATCACGAAGGCGGGCTCCAGGTCCTCCCCGGTCAGCAGACGCTCGGGATATGCGGTCACGAAGATTACCGGGGCATAGTGGTGCTTCATGATGCGCGCCACCGCGGCGGTGCCGTCGCCGCCGATTCCCAGGTTGATGTCGGCCAGGATCAGGCCGGGCTTGTGACGTTCGGCAAGCTCGACCGCTTCCGCTTCAGTCGTGGCCATGCCGACGACACGGTGGCCGCAGTTCAGCACCAGCTCCTCGATGTCCATGGCGATGATCGGCTCGTCCTCGATGATGAGCACGTCCGTCGCCGCCCCGGCACGCAGGTGGTCACGTGCTTCCGCGACATGGGCCGCCGCCTCTGCCATCGGCATCTGCAGAACGCTGGCAGCCGCCTCCACTGATAGCTCCTCCAAGGATGTCAGCAACAGCAGCTTGCGTTGCAGGCCAGTCAGGCTACCGGACAGCGCGGGCAGGCTCAGCGTCGTCAGGCCATCGTAGCGGCCGGTTATGGCGCGATACAGGGTGATGCGGGCGTCTTCCGTGGGCGCTTCGTCCTCCAGCAAGTCGCGCAAGCTGTCCGCAACCATGGCATCACCCCGGGGCTGGCTGCCAGTCAAGGCGCGGGCATACCGCCGGGCATAGGGCAGCGCGCGGATGAGGTCTTCGCGGCGCAGGCTGGTCATGCAGCTTCCTTTTCTTGCACAGTATCGTATTGGCCCCCGGTGGAATGGCACCGGTGGGACACGTCGGGCCTTGCGGCACGCATTACAGGCCTTGTGACCGGGATGCCATGCCCGGTCCATCGCGGCAACGGTGCCGCCGGGCGAAACGCATCAGGAGAATACGAAGCATGGGTGACGCCGACCTGCGGCGCGAGATCACCGCATTGCTGCCAGATCTGCGCGGTTTTGCACGGTTTCTGGTGCGCGACCGCGTGTTGGCCGATGACGTGGTGCAAGACACCCTGGTCCGCGCCTTGGGCGCCTTGCATCAGTTCGAACCGGGGACGAACCTGAAAGCATGGCTGTTCACGATCCTGCGAAATCAATTCTATGAACAGGCCCGCCGGCGGAAACGCGAAATAGCTGCAATGGACGCCCGCTTCACTGGCGAGGAGGGCGACGAACCGCAGCAGCTCGCCCGCGCCGAGCTGCACGAGCTGCAGGCGCTTATCTGGCGGCTGCCGCCAGTATTGCGTGAAGCGTTGATCCTGGTGGGGGCGCAGGAACTTTCCCACGACGAGGCCGCTGCGGTCTGCCAGGTGCCGGTGGGGACAATGAAGGCCCGGCTGTCCCGTGCGCGCGCTGCGCTATCCCGCTTGGCATCGGAGGAGGGTGCTGCTCCCTAGTTGGCTTTGCTCGCGGTTACGTGAAGTCGGCGATGCAACGCGGGCGGCACCGCGTCATTGACCCGATATGACGACACGAGGCGGCACCATGAGCACCACGTTCCATGACCAAGTCATACACATCCTCCCGAAGCTGCGCATCCAGGCACTTGCGTTGACGCGCAACCGGTCCGCAGCAGAAGACCTGGTGCAGGACGCCGTTTGCAACGCGCTATCGGCCAGCAACAGCTTTATTCCCGGGACCAACTTTGCGGCTTGGATGCATCGCATCCTTCGCAACCGGTTCATCTCCAACCTGCGCAAGCGTCGTGACACAACCGATATCGACGATGTGCCCCAGTCAGCCTTTGCGTCCGAGGCGCCGCATGAGGATCGTCTGGCCCTGAAGGAACTCGGCAAGGCGATGACCCGTCTACCGGCAGATCAGCGGGAAGCGCTGGTGATGGTCGTCATACACGGCATGAGCTACGAGGCATTGGCTGAGGCGACCGGATGCGCCGTGGGAACCGCCAAAAGCCGCGTATTCCGCGCCCGGCGGCAATTGGAAGCCTGGCTGCTTGGTGAGGAAAAGCCGGCTCCGCGTGTCTCGGTGCGGGTTGCCAAATTGGCAGAAGCCAGCGCGACCTTGCCTGCTGGTTCCCAGACGCAAGCGTTGGTCTAAACAGCGGGCCACGTACGGGATGGCTGGGTCGCTGTCCAAAGGTCGGCTGGAAGCCATGCCAGCTTGGGTGATGATGCGGTGCAGGCCGTTATTATGACTAGGCACAAGCCTACGGCGCCGGCCGATCCTTCAGGGGCGAAAAAGTCAAGTGACAAGGCGTTTGACACTTGGCTTAAGCAGGGTTTGCACAAAATTTTCGACGACGTTGCCCGCGAGCCGATCCCTTCGGACCTTCTCAAGTTGATTGAGGAGAGCCGAGAGAAGTGACCAGCGAGGCTAGAGGCTAGGATACGGCGACGCCATGGTGCATGCCGCGCCGACTTGGATACGCTTCGGCCGTATGCTGGTTCGATCGCCAGTTACTAAAGTGGTCACCCTGTATTTGGTGGCACTTTCGCCGTGCGCGTTGCTGATAAGCTCACATGGTCCGGTATCGCATGGCTTAGCCGTGACATGCGTATTTGTGGCGGTTGCCGTGGTGGGCTGCGGCACTTCTCTATGGTTCAACCCGCATCTGTGGCGATTGGGCTTGGCCGTTGATGCTTGGCGTGTTGGCGATGCGTTCGATGCCCGGCCCTTCCGCAACGCACACCGTGATCTCCGCAGGCTTGCTGTGTCGTTCAAGCGCGCGACGCTCGCGCTAGACCGGCATGAAGGCCGGCTGCAAGCTGCCATTATAGAGCAGGACCTGCTGATGCAGGAGATCCATCATCGTGTAAAAAACAACCTGCAGATCGTCGCCAGTCTGCTGAACCTTCAGGCCAGCCGCATCCGCTTGCCGGAAGCAAGGGCGGAGTTCCAGTCTGCCCGGGACAGGGTGCGGGCATTGGCGACCCTGCACCGGCATTTGTATGCCCATGGTGAAGTCCACACCATCGATATGCGGGAATTCTTGGTCGAGCTTTGCGGGCAGCTATTCCAGGCCATGGGTGAAATACCCGGCAAGCGGCTGCAGCTCCACATAGATGCGACCGAGCTGAAGATGTCCAGTGACCAAGCAGTTCCGATGGCACTGATCGTGACGGAAGCTGTCAGCAATGCCGTCAAGTATGCCTTTCCAGCCGGCCGTCACGGCAACGTCTGGGTGCGTCTAAGCACCGACGGTGAAACAGCCGAGTTGGAGGTGCGAGACGATGGGGTTGGCATCCCCGCCGGGCGGGTTGAGACGGAAGCCGGAACGCGGGATGGAATCGGCTTGCAGTTGATCAAGGGCTTCTCCCGCCAGCTCGGCGCCACGCTCGACATCCAGGAAGGGAACGGAACGGAGTATCTGGTCCGCATGCCGCTGCGGAAAGAGCGCATCAGCAGTCCAGTCTTCAGGGCAGCCCCGGGGCGCGCCGGCAGTTAGCGGCCTTGCGGAACTCCTCGGCAGACGGCACATCTTCTGGGTCAACCGGAGCGCCGAATGTCAACAGTTGCCTCTAGCCAATTACAAGCCTGGCGCCGCCATCTGCACGCAAACCCTGAGTTGTCGCTGCATGAAGCCGGTACTGCTGCGTTTGTTTGCCGGACCCTGCAGGAGTTGGGGGTTCCCTTCACCGCCGGCATTGGTGGTCATGGCGTCGTTGCGACCATCGCCCGTGGCGGCAACCGGTGCGTCGGATTGCGGGCTGACATGGATGCGCTGCCGCTGACGGAAGTAACTGGCCTACCCTGGGCGTCCCGCTCCCCTGGCATCATGCACGCTTGCGGTCATGATGGACATACTGCCAGCCTCCTCGGCGCCGCCGCGTTGCTCATGGCGGACCCGGATTGGTCAGGGACGGTGCAACTGGTGTTCCAACCGGCTGAGGAAGGTTATGGCGGCGCCCGGGCGATGCTGGCCGATGGCCTGCTGGAGCGGTTCCCAATGGAGCGCATCTTCGGCTACCACAACTGGCCCGGCTTGGAGGCCGGCGTCGTCGCGTTGCACGACGGACCAGTCATGGCGGCAGGAAGCAGGATGCGTCTTGAGGTACATGGTCACGCCGGACACGCCGCCATCCCGCAGGCAACGCGCGATCCCGTGCTGGCCGCGGCCCACCTGATCGTCGCGCTGCAATCCATCGTGTCCCGGAATGTGGATCCGGTGCAGGCCGCCGTCGTGTCGGTCTGCACGATGCAGGCCGGCGTCGCCAGTAATCAGATACCCGGGACCGCCATCCTGACGGGAACCTACCGTAACCATACTGCCGAGGTCGGCGACCTCGTCGCGTCCTCGATCCGCCGGGTCGCTGCCGGTGTGGCTGCGACGTTCGGGGTCGAGGTGGACGTGGACATCCACACCGGCGTCAGCGCCACCATCAATACGTCGGCAGAGGCGGATCTTGCTGCTGCGGCAGCAGCGTCCACGGGCGCCGCCGTACGTCGCGACCTGGCGCCAACCATGGCGAGCGAGGATTTCGGCTGGTTCCTGCAGGAACGGCCCGGCGCGTTCGCCTGGATTGGCAACGGCCCAGTAGATAACGGGCGCGAGCTGCATAATCCCGCCTACGACTTCAACGACGACATCCTGCCAGTTGCTGCAGGATGGCTGGCGGCGACGGCACGCCAGGCACTCGCAGCCGGCTGATGGCGGCAAGGGCGAAGCGGCCGCGGGTGGCCGCGCCTGGTCGGGCCTGGCTGGCTGCACAGTCGGCAGTGGGTCGCCATGCGACGCGGCCCATCGTGCTATTGGGTGTCGCCGGGGTCGCAACTGGGATCGGTCAGGCATGGTGCATAGCCATGCTGCTGGCGCGGCTGCTGGGTGAGGCGGTGGATGCGTCAGCCCTATGGGCGGCAGGGTTCGCGCTCCTGTCTTTGCTGCGTGCAGGGCTGGGCGTCGCGGCTGACAGTGCCGGCTTTTCTGCCGGCGTGTCGGCACGGCGGCGGCTACGCTCCCTGGTGTTTGCAGGACTGCTCGCAGCCGGGCCTGCGGTGCTGCGGAACCGCCAGGCTGGCGAGCTGGCCGGGGTGGCCGTGGACCGGATCGAGGCGCTGGAAGGGTTGTTCGCACGCTGGCTTCCCGCCGCAAGGCTTGCTGTCGCAGGTCCTGCGCTTGTGCTGCTCGCAGCGGCGCTGGTCGATCCCTGGGCGGCGCTGATCCTGCTGGGAACAGGTTTGCTGGTTCCGGTCGGCATGGCGTTTGCCGGGCTCGGCGCCGCCGCGGCGTCGCAACGCCAGTTCGTGGCGATGGACCGCTTGCAGTCCCGCTTCTTGGACCGAATGCGGGGCATTGCCACCATCGTGCTCGCTGGCCGGGCGGAGGACGAAGCCATGCGCTTGCAGGCCGACGCGGCGGACCTGTCGCGCCGGACGCTGCGGGTGCTGCGGGTGGCCTTCCTGTCATCGGCCGTGCTGGACCTGGCGGCCGCGGCGGCGCTGGTTTTGTTGGCGGTGCGTTACGCAACCGCCCTGCAAGGTGGGGCGCTGCAAGCGGTGCCCGCAATATTCGTGCTGGTGCTGGTGGCGGAGTTCTTCGCGCCGTTGCGCGTGTTCGCGGCGGTCTACCAGGACCGCTTGCAGGCAAGCACCGCCGCGGCAGACTTGGCAGCCCTGCCAGCAGCTCCGGCCGCAGGCGGCCCGCCCGTGGCAACGCGCACCGTCGAGGCATCCGGCGTGGCCATTGCATTTGAGAATGTGTCGTTCACCTGGGACGCAGCGCGCGGCCCGGTGCTGGATGGCTTATCGTTCCGAGTTCCAGCTGGGGAGACAGTGGTGCTGGTCGGGCCGTCCGGCGCCGGCAAGTCCACGATACTGGAACTGTTGCTTGGCTTCGTGCAGCCGGACGCCGGTCGCATCACCATCAACGGCGCCGACATCGCCAGCATCGTACCCGCGGCACTAGCGCGCATGACGGCATGGATCGGGCAGAACCCGGTCATCTTCGCCGGCACGATCCGGGACAACATCCGCTTCGGGCGCGAGGACGCCAGCGATGCGGATGTGCAGGCCGCCGCGCGGGCCGCACGCATCTCCCAATTCGCCGATGCGCTGCCCCTTGGCCTCGACACGCCGGTCGGAGAGGGAGGCTATGGGCTATCCGGCGGTCAGGCGCAGCGGATCGCAATCGCCCGCGCCTTTGTCCGCAACGCGCCGCTCCTGTTGCTTGACGAGCCGACCGCACACCTTGACCCGGCGACGGAGTCGGATGTGCTGGACAGCCTCGGCCGTCTTGCATTGGGGCGGACGGTCGTCCTGGCCAGCCATTCCGCCGCTGCCCACGCCTTCGGCGGTCGCCGGCTCCTGCTGTCGGAGGGACAGGCACGTTCAGTCCGCGGCGCGGCATGACCGCACTGCTCCGCATCCTGGCGCTGTGGCGAAAGCAGCCGGGTTTGTTGCTGCTCGGCCTGGCGGCGGCGGTAGTGTCCGCTGGGCTTGGCCTGGCGTTGCCGGTGGCGTCGGCCACGCTGGTATTCGGAGTCCCTGCCGCAGCCGGCACATTGCTCGCAGCGTCCGCAGCTTTGCGCTGGCTCGGGGCATCACGGGTCGTGGGGCGCTATGCCGAGCGGCTGATCACCCATGCCGCGACGTTCAATGCCCTGGCGGCCCTGCGCACTTGGCTGTTCCGCGGCCTGGCTGTGCGCTCGGCGGGCGGCCTCGGCCTGCTGCGGTCCGGCGACGCCCTGTCCCGCATCGTCGGCGATGTCGAGGCGCTGGACGGGCTATACTTGCGCATCCTCGTGCCCGGCTTCGTCGCGGCGCTGGCGATGCCGTTGCTGGCCTGGGTGCTGCTGCCGGACGGTTGGGTGGCGCTTGTTGTCGTCCTGGCCCTATTCCTCATCGCCGGGCTGGTGCTGCCACTGGTTGCTGCAACGGCGTCCCAGCGCGCCGGTGAACGGCTTGCCACAGCCAGGGCCGGGCTGCGGATTGCGGCGATGGACACGCTGGACGGACTCCGCGAGGTCCGCGCCTATGGCGCCGAGGGCCGGATGCTGGCCACTGTGCAGGCTCGTGAGGCCACGCTGTTCCAGGCGCAACGCTCCGTTGCGCGCATGGCGTCGCTGGCGCAGGCCGGAGCCGCCGCCTGCGGTGCTGCGGCGCTGCTCGCAGTGCTGGTGCTCGCACCGGCGGGACCGGCGGCTGCCGTAACAGCGTTCATGACCTTAGCAACATTCGAACTCGTGGCCGGAATGCCGCGGGCAGGGGCCCTTGCTGGGTATGCCGCCGCCGCCGCAAGCCGGGTACTCGCAATAGCAGACTCGCCATCGCCGGTGCCGGAGCCGGAGCCGGTAGCGCCAACCGCATTGCCCACCGGGACCGCGATCCGGTTCGAGGGGGTTGTCTATGGTTGGACGTCGGACCGTCCGCGGGTACTCGATGGATTGACGCTCGATATCCCGGCAGGCAGCCGGGTGGCGGTTCTCGGGCCGTCCGGATCGGGCAAGTCCACCCTGGCCGCGTTGTTGCTGAAGGTCGTGGCGCCGGCATCCGGACGCATCCTTCTGGGCGGCATGGACATGGCGGATCTGCCGGCTGGCCTGGTCCGGTCTCGCATGGCGTGGCTGAGCCAAGCCACGCATCTGTTCAGCGACACCGTGCGCGCGAACCTGCTGCTTGGCCGCCCCGATGCTTCCGACGCGGACCTGTGGGCAGCGCTGGAGCAGGCGCAAGTGGCGGAGGTCGTCCGCCTCTTGCCAGGCGGGCTGGACGCCTGGATCGGTCAGGGCGGCGCGGCGGTGTCGGGCGGTCAGGCCCGGCGGCTGGCGCTGGCGCGGACATTGCTGTCCAACGCGCCGGTGCTGATCCTGGACGAACCGGCGACGGGGCTTGATGCGGACACCGAGCGTGCCTTCCTGACGACGCTGAACGACGTTGCGCCGGGCCGCACCGTCATTCTGATCGTCCATCGCTTGCTGGGGGTGGAGCGGCTGGACCGCATATACCGCCTATCCACCGGCCGCGCCGTCGCAGCGGCAGCGTAGTGCAAACCGCGGCGGGATTCGTGTGCGGCGCGACTGGACCCTAGCCTGCAAGTTTCTGAATTCTGAAAAATCTAAAGAAATCCTGGCTTTGTCTTAACCAGAGATTGGTCCAGGTAGGTTGCACGTTGACGCGGCCGGGGAGGCAGGGGCTACTAAGACGCAGAACAATCTCCTCGAAGGACGCCCCAATGCCGCCAGTGCTGATGCGAAGACCCCGCAACCGATTCGGCGCCGTCGCGGCCCTCGGGATAGCGCTCGCGGGTGCAGCCTGCGTGCCGATGCGGGGCGCCCCGGGGCCGAGCTTCCTGGTGTTCTACACGCCGTTCTCGGCAAACATCGATACGGAGGGGTTGCACATCCTCAGCGAGGCCGCCAATGCCGCAAAGGCGGACCCAACGCGCGTGGTGTTCGTGCTCAGCTATGCCGACCAGCTCGGCTCGACGGAGGCCAACCGTACCCTGACCCGCCTGCGGGCACAGGTCGTGCGGGACACGCTGGTGGCGGACGGCATCTCCACCGACCGCATCATCCTGCAGCCGAAGGGCGCCCAGGGCGGCGATCCCGGCGTCGAAAGCCGACGGGTCGAGATTGAGCTTCGCTGACTCGCGTCTACCCGGCTGCGATGCCTGACGACGGGCATCGCCACCCGCCGACGCCGCACGAGGGTGGTGGATCACTGGGCACGCCCGCTGCGGTGCTTCGCCAGGTGTTCGGCTTCCCGGCGTTCCGAGGCTTGCAGGAGGCTGCCATCGCGCGAGTGATGGGCGGCGGCGATGCCCTGGTGCTGATGCCGACCGGCGGCGGCAAGAGCCTGTGCTTCCAGGTGCCCGCCCTGTGCCGGTCCGGCACCGCCATCGTCGTGTCGCCGTTGATCGCGCTGATGGACGACCAGGTTGCCGCGCTGCGACAGCTCGGCATCACGGCTGGCGCCCTGCATTCGGAGGTGGACCCGGACGAGGCCCGGCAGATCAGCCGCGACTTGGACGCGGGCCGGTTGGACCTGTTGTATGTCTCGCCGGAGCGGCTGCTGATGCCGGGCACCCTGGAGCGCCTGACTCGGCGCGAGATTTCCCTGGTCGCCATAGACGAGGCGCATTGCGTGTCGGCCTGGGGGCATGAGTTCCGTCCGGAGTATCGCGGACTGGCGCGGCTGGGTCATGCGTTCCCCGGCGTGCCGCGCATCGCCCTGACCGCGACCGCGGACCCTCGGACCCGCGGCGACATCCTTCATGCGCTCGGCATGGACGAGGCCGAGGTGTTCAGCGCCAGCTTCCACCGCGCGAACCTGCACATCGCCGCCCAGGCCAAGGCCGCAGAGGTGCAGGAGCTGCTCGCCTTCCTCGCCCGGCACAAGGGTGAGGCCGGGATCGTATACTGCAACAGCCGAGCCAAGACGGAGCGGATGGCGGCGCGGCTGAAGGCGGAGGGCCTGGTGGCGATGGCGTTCCACGCCGGGCTGTCGGCGATGGAGAAGCGGGTGGCGCTGGCCAGGTTCCGTAGCGGCGAGGCGGTGGTGATGGTGGCGACCATCGCCTTCGGTATGGGAATAGATCGGCCCGATGTGCGCTTCGTCGTCCACTTGGACATGCCGGACAGCCCGGAAGCCTATTACCAGCAGATCGGCCGCGCCGGACGCGACGGCGACCGGGCTGACACCCTGCTGCTGTATGGCGGCGAGGACATCGCCCGTGCACGGCATTGGTTGTCCCAGTCCGCGGCGCCCGAGGCGCAGCAGCGGGTGATGCGGCAGCGGCTGGAAAGCATGATCTCGCTGACGGAAACCACGGCCTGCCGGACCGCCACGCTGCTCGCGTGCTTCGGCGAGGAGTTGGCGCAGCCGTGCGGCCACTGCGATACCTGCCTGTCGCCAGTGGCGCTGTTCGACGGGACCGTGGCGGCGCAGAAAGTGCTGTCGGCGATTTACCGCACGGGGCAGCGGTTCGGGGCGATGCACATCATCTCGGTATTGCGCGGCCAGGAAAACCCGATGGTGGTGAAGCATGGCCATGACGCCTTGCCGACCTGGGGCATCGGCGCCGACCGTTCGCCGGGCTTCTGGCGCGGGGTGATTCGCCAGTTGATAGCCCGCGGCGCGCTACGGACCGAGAGCGGCGAGTATGCGACGCTGTCCCTGGTCGAGGAGCAGGCCCGGCCGATCCTGCGCAAGGAAACAACTGTCATGCTGCGGGAAGAAGCAGATACGCCAGCCGCCCCGGCGCGGAGCAGGGCCAAGCGGGACCGCGCTGCCGCCGGGCCGCCGACCATTGCAGGGGACAACCCATTGTTCGATGCCCTGCGGGCGTGGCGCTCAGGCGAGGCGAAGGTCCAGTCCGTGCCGCCCTACGTCATTTTCCACGACAGTGTCCTGCGGGAAATTGCGACCGCCCGGCCCAGCGACATGGACGAACTCGGCGACATTAAGGGCGTCGGCGGGTCCAAGCTGTCGCGCTATGGTATTGCGGTGCTGGCGATCGTGCGTAACCAGCGATAATCGTCTCCCTTTCCCTCCGGGAGAGGGCCGGGGTGAAGGAAGCCACGTAAACCGCCCTATAACCGGGAGAGGCAAGACACTCACGGTTTGAATGGTCGCGCCGTGCTACCTCCCTCACCCCCCCCCTCACTCGCCAGGAGTGGGAGCAGCAATCTCCGCCTCACGCCTCACCGGCTCCAATGTCCCAGTCTCCCCCGGCTGCCGCCGGAATACGCGTGCGTCGTCGTGGAACGCCGCGACTGCGGGGCGATGTGCGATGGAGACAATGGTCGTGCCCGGCAGCCGCCGGCGCAGCATTCCATACAGTTCCCCCTCCGCGTCGGGGTCCAGGCTTGCCGTCGCCTCGTCCATGAACAGCCAATCCGGGCGCAGCAGCAGGGCGCGGGCGATGGCCAGGCGCTGCTGCTCGCCGCCGGACAGGCGTTGCGCCCAAGGCTCGTCGAGGTCCAACTGCGTGGCGAGGCCCCCCAGGCCCACATCGGACAGCGCCTGCCGTATCTCGGCTTCAGGGATGCTGTCCGCGGGCTTGGGAAAGCAGATCGCCAGGCGGAGGGACCCCAGCGGAATGTAAGGCCGCTGCGGCAGGAACAGGCTGGACCCGTCGGGTTGCCGCACCGTCCCATTTCCGAACGGCCAGATCCCAGCCAGTGCCCGGAACAGGGTGGACTTACCGCCGCCCGAACGTCCCGTGATGACCGTGGAGCGTCCGGCGGAGAAGGCGATGCCCGTCCCGTCCAGCAGCTTCGACCCATCTGGCAGGCGCACGGTCACGCCGTCCAGCGCGGCGACAGCGCCACCGTGCTCGACGCGCGGGCCGGCCACCGAGGCAGCATGCGCCGCCGCAACCGCATCCTGGAACCCGGCCAAGCGCGCCACCGTCGCCCGCCAGCCCGCGAGGCTTTGATACTGGTTGATGAACCAGGACAGCGAGTCCTGCACTTGGCTGAATGCGCCGCTCACCTGCGTCAGCACGCCAAACGTGACCTCGCCCGCAAAGTAGCGCGGCGACGCGGCAACGAAGGGAAAAATGCCCGCAACCTGGGAATAGCCGTAGATCAGACTGTTCACCAGCTTCCGCCGCTTGATGAGCAGCATCCAGTTGCCGACGATGGCCGTGAAGCGCGCCGTCAACCCGGCGCGTTCCGCCGCCTCGCCGCCCATGAGCGCAATGCCCTCGGTGTTCTCGCGCAGGCGCACCAGAGCAAAGCGGAAATCCGCTTCCGCCCGCTGCTGCCCGAACTCCAGCCCGGCCAGGGGGCGGCCGACAAGGTGCGTAAGCCAGCTTCCAATTGCCGCATACAGGATCGCGACCCACAGCATGTAGCCGGGGATTGGAATGCCGACGACCGTGATGATGCCGGACAGCCCATACAGGATCACCGCAAAGTTGAACACGCTGACCACGTTCGACAGCAGGTCCAGCCCTAGGGTCAGCGTGTCGTCAACGAAGGCCTTCGAGTCATCGGCGATGCGCTGGTCCGGGTTGTCGCTGTTGCCATGGGCCGTCACGCTGAGCGTGTAGAACGCGCGGCTCGCCAGGTAATCCCCGACCATCCGGTCCACCATCCAGCGGCGCCAACGGATCTGCAGCAATTGCCGCAGGTAGGTGCGGTAGATCGCGACCGGGATATACACCAGGACGATCGGCACGAAGCCCAGCATGAACCCGGCCTCACCATCGCGGTAGGTCAACAGCAGGCTGATGAAGCTCTGCCAGTCCTTGCTCTGCAGGCTGTCGAAGAAGGCGCGGTTCCAGTAGTTCAGCACCACGTTTAGCCCGACCAGGAACAGGTTCATGGCGACGATGGAGCCGAGCAGGAGCCAGGCCGCCCACTGCTCCTCCGACCGGAAGAACGGCGAGGCGAGGCGCCAGGCATCGGCCAGCACCGTGCGCAGGCCCCGCATCAGGCGGCTCCCGCCGGCACGGCTTGGCGTAGGCGTATGACGCCCTTCACATCTTCGGGGCTGACGGGCCGGCCCTTGCGCAGGATCTCGATCTGCCCCGCTGCGGCCAGCCGGCATGCGACCCGGCGCACGGCTGTCATGAGCGCCTGCCAGTCCGGTCGCAGCGCGCGAGCGACCTCGCTTGGGCAGATGGACTTGCCTGGGCCGCGGTCGGCGGTGAGCGCGAGGATCAGCGCCTCGATCTCAGCAGGCTGGGGGTCAGGACGGGGTGCGGCGGCGGTGCTGTTCATGGGACAGGACGCTGGCCCAGTGCGTGCCGGGCCGCAAGTTGCGTTCACGCGAGGCATGCGCACGTAATCCGGCGTAACGGTGGACGGAGAGGGGCTGCAAGGCTACGGATGGCCGACCCACGATGGAGGCACCGCCATGATGGACGTTTGGACCTGGCCAACCCCGAATGGCCACAAGGTCCATATTGCGCTGGAGGAGCTTGGGCTGCCCTACCGCGTGATCCCCGTGAACATCGGCGACGGCGACCAGTTCAAGCCTGACTTCCTGGCCATCAACCCGAACCATCGCATCCCCGCCATCGTGGACCCGGACGGCCCCGGCGGCGAGGCAGTGACCCTGTTCGAGTCCGGCGCAATCCTGATCTACCTGGCCGAGAAGACCGGACGGCTGATGCCGCCGAACCCGCAAAGCCGGCTGACCTGCCTGCAATGGCTCATGTTCCAGATGGGAGGCATCGGGCCAATGTTCGGCCAGTACAACCACTTCGCCGCTTATGCGCCGGAGCGTCTACCCTATGCCATCGAGCGTTATGGGAACGAGGTCCAGCGCCTGCACCGCGTCTTGGACAAGCGACTGCAGCAGTCGGAATACCTGGCGGGGCCAGAGTACAGCATTGCCGACATCGCCACGTTCCCATGGGTGCGGAATCCAGACCGGCGAGGGGTCACCCTAGCGGATTACCCGGCGGTCCAGCGATGGCATGATGCCATCGCTTCTCGCCCCGCGGTGCAGCGGGGTGTCGAGGTGCTGGCCGACCGCAGGCGTCAAGGACAGATTACCGAGGCCGAGCGGGAAGTGATGTTCGGCAAGACGCAGTTTGCGGCGCGGTAAGGCGCCGCAGGGCTGCTACTTGATCTTGGCTTCCTTGAACGGCACGTGCTTACGTGCGACCGGATCATACTTCTTCAGCTCAAGCTTCCCGGTCGTCGAACGGGCATTCTTCTTGGTGACGTAGAAGTATCCGGTGTCCGCGGTGGAAACCAGGCGGATCTGGACGGTGTTGCTTTTGGCCATGACAGGATTCCCGATGCTCCGCACCTACAGATGCGGGGAAGGGCGGGAACATGCTCATGGTAGGGGCTGCGGTCAAGCCCGGCGTGCATTCCAGCGTATCTAATGCAAAATAGGCGCGCTGTCCGACGCCAGGCGGGCTGCCGCATAGGCGGTGGGATGTTCAAGGAGGTAATGCGCGGCGAGCATGTCGCCGTCCCGCGGTTCTCCGGCGGGACAGGCGGTACGCTGCTCCAGGATCATGGCAGGCGCGACCGGGATACGGGAGGCGCGGTGCCGGTCCAAGGCGGCCTGCATCCGCTGCACCCCACGATCCAGGCTGGAAAGCTGTAGGGCCAAGTCATCCTGGCCCAGGCTGGTGCACACTTGCGGCAGGACGCCCAACCCTTGGATCGGCCAGCCGCGCGGCGCCAGTACACGGCTCCAGGTCACGAACAGTTCGCCGCCGTCCGGCATGGTGCCGATGGTCTGAACCAGCCCTTTCCCCAAGGTGGAACTACCGACGACCACGGCCCGGCCGTCGTCGGCCAGCGCCGCCGCCAGGATTTCGGCTGCGCTGGCGGTGCGGCCATCTACGGCAACGATCACCGGCACGCCCCCGGTAGCGTCGCCCGATGCCGCCTCCCAACGGTGGGAGGCATTGGGATTGCGGCCCTCGGTGACTGTGATCAGCCCGGCGTCCAGCAACAGGCCCGCCGCAGCCACCGCTTGGCGCAGCAGGCCGCCGCGGTTGCCGCGCAGGTCCAGCACCAGCCCGCGCGGACGGCGTGCCGGGGCGATGGAGGAACCAAACGCAGTGTCCAATTCCCGGGCCAGCCGTGCTCCGGTATCGGCACTGAAGCTGGTGATACGCAGCGCCAGTACGTCCCCGCTGCGGACGGCATAGACCGTTTCCGGCGGAGTGACGGCACGCTCGACATCCACAACCCGGATGCGCCCGTCACGGCCACGCACAGCTATTGTTACAAGCGTGCCCTCCGGTCCAGCCAGCCAGCCCATCACGGCTGCGGCGGATGCGCCCTGGGTGGAGTGGCCGTCCACTGCGCCGATCCGGTCGCCGACGATGATGCCGGCCTTTCCGGCGGGTCCGTCGGCATTCACGTTGTCCACGATCAGCACGCCGCCGCGCCGCACCATAGATAGCCCGGCGCCGGCCTCCCCCGACCGATGCGCGCGGTCCGCATCGGCGGCGCCAGGCGGGACGTAGCGCGAATAAGGGTCGAGGTGGTTGAACACCTCGTCGAAAAAGGCGCTGATCAGCGCCTGGGTCCCGGCCTGGCGCAGGGCAGGGGAAACTTCCCAGGCCGCGGCAAAAACATCGGCAGCGGCGGCGCCCCAGCCATCAGCGGTCGGCAACGGCGGTGCGCCACGCTGGAACTGCGCCTTCCCTCCGACATCCAGGGCGATCGCGCCGTCACGGAGCTGCACGGTCAAGGCGGTGTCCAGCGCAGTCACACCCTGCAGGCCCCAAACCGTGAGCTGCGGGACCGTCACGGCCTCAATGGTCCGGGGAGCAGTGAACAACAGGCCCGACGAGAACACCGACGACGCGAGCGCTAGGTTGAACGCTGGCTCGGCAACCCTCGGCTGCGCCAGGGCCGGTGCAGCCAGCAGCAGCAGAACCAGCAGCAGCCTCATCGCCGCCGGGCGCGATGGCTCCCGGCGCTGCGTTGCTCGCCTTGCTGGCGGCCCGGGACTGCATCCGCTGCGGAACGCGCCGGGGACGCCATGCTGAACAGCAGCCCACCGGTCAGCGGCGCCGCCTCCTGCAAACGGACCTCGACGTCCTGGGCGAGGTGGTAGGACATGCGGGTGCGGCGCCCGTGCAGGGACTGCGAGGCTTCCTCATACAGCCAGTAGTCGTCACCGAGCGCCGACATCGGCACGAGCCCGCTGGCGCCGGTGTCGGCCAGGGTCACGAACAGCCCGAAACGCTGCACGCCGCTGATGCGCGCGGCGAAGATCGTGCCGACCTTGTCCGCCATGTAGGCCGAAAGGTATCGGTCAATCGCCTCTCGTTCCGCCAGCGCCGCCCGGCGCTCGGTGGCGCTGATGTGCTCGGCGGTGTCCGGCAACCGCCCGACCTCCTCCGGCGACAGCCCGCCCAGGCCGAGCTTGAGGCCGGTGATGAGCGCACGGTGAACCAGCAGGTCGGAGTAACGGCGGATCGGGCTGGTAAAATGGGCGTAGCGCGGCAGGGCCAGGCCGAAATGGCCGATGTTGTCCGGGCTGTAGGCGGCCTGCGACTGGCTGCGGAGGATGACCTCGTTCACCAGCGGAGCCTGCTCGGTTCCCGCGACCTTCTGCAGCACACGGTCCAGGTCGCGCGGGTGCAGGTCGTTGCCAGGCACGAGGGAGATGCCCAGGCTGTGCAAGAAGGTGCGCAGCGTTTCCAGTTTCTCCTCGGACGGTGGAGCATGGACGCGATACATGCAGGGCTGGTGCAGCCGCTCCAACTCCTCGGCGGCGGCCACGTTGGCCAGCACCATGAACTCCTCGATCAGCCGATGGCTGTCCAGGCGCGGACGGGGAGCGACGGACACCACATTGCCCGCCTCCAGGACCACCTTGCGCTCCGGCAGATCGAGATCGAGGGTGCCGCGGGCCTGCCGGGCGGAGAGCAGGGCGCGGAAGGCAGCATACAGCGGCGCAATTACGCCGGGCAGGCCCAGCCCGTCCCCGGCATCGTGCGCGTCCTGCACCTGGGTATAGGTCAGGCGCGCGGCGCTGCGCATCAGGCCGCGGCCGAAGCGGTGCCCGGTCTTGCGTCCGCTGGCGTCCACCCGCATCTCGACGAACAAGCAGCCGCGGTCCTCCTGGGGCCGCAGGCTGCACCAGCCGTTGGACAGCTTTTCCGGCAGCATCGGCACGACGCGGTCGGGAAAATACACGCTGTTCCCGCGGGTCCAGGCAGCGGTGTCGAGCGGCGCGCCCGGCCGGACATAATGCGCCACGTCAGCAATGGCGACGATCAGCCGGAAGCCGGCGCCGTCCTGCTCCGCGAACACGGCGTCGTCGAAGTCGCGTGCGTCCTCGCCGTCAATGGTGATCAGCGGGATGTCGCGCAGGTCCTCCCGCTTGCCGAGCGGCACCCCGCGGGCACGCGCGGCGGCAGCCAGCGCTTCCTCCGAGAACTCCTGCGGTATGTCGTGGGCATGGATGCAGATCAGGCTGACGGCGCTGGCGTCGCCGATGCGGCCCAGGCGCTCGACGATGCGGGCAGGCTTGAGGCCGTGCGTGCCGCCAGGCAGCGGCTCGGCCACCACGATCTCGTCCGTTTCGGCGCCCCCATCCTCGCCTGGAGGGATGCGCCACTCCGCCTTGGCCCGGCGATCCGTTGGCACCAATCGGCCCGGCGCGCGGAACACGCCCAGGATGCGGCCCGGCTCCTCCGACAGCCGCTTGAGCGTGCGGCCTTCCCACTTGCCGTTGCCGATCGGGCTGATGCGGGCGAGCACCTTCTCGCCGGGCGCCAGGGCCGGCTGGCCGCGGCGCTCCGGCGCCATCAGCACCATTGGTGGTGGGCCGTCGCCAGTCCACTCCACCGGACGGGCTATGGCGTCGCCATCAGGATCGGTGCCGGTGATGCGCACCACGATGGCGTCGGTGTCGCGGCCGGGCGGGGTAAAGCGGCGGTGTCCGGCCGGTGCGATGGCGCCCTCCTTGGAAAGGTCCGACAACAAAGCGCGCAACTCGCCCCTCAGTTCGGGGCCGATCCCAAATTCCCTGGAAATCTCGCGCTTTCCGACCCGACCCGGGGCGGAGTGGATGAAGCGCCGGACCGCGTCGCGGCTGGGCAGGCCCATAGGGGGCTTCCGGGCCACCCTATCCCGCCGGCGCCTTGGCTGGCTTGGCCGCGGCACGCTTCGGGGCAGGCTTGGCCGCTTTCTTCTTCGGCGCCGCCTTCTTCGCAGGTGGCTTCTTGGCTGCCGCCTTGCGTGCCGCCGGCTTCTTGTCTGCAACCTCCGCCGCGGCGCCGTTCGCAGCCTTCTTGGCCGGCGCCTTCTTTGCCTTTGCACCGGCCTTGGCCGGGACCTTGCCCTTCTCGTCCAGCAAGGCGACCATCTGCTCCAGCGTCACATCCGCCATCGCCGCCTCACGCGGCAGGTTGGCGACGCGCTGCCCGTGCTGGGCATAGGGGCCGAACCGGCCTTTGCGCACCGTCACCGGCTCCCCGTTCTTGGGATGCGGTCCCATCGAGCGCACGCTGTCCAGCTTCTTGGCCAGTACGTCCACCGCCCGGTTCAGCCCAACCGCGAGCACGTCATCGTCCGGGTCCAACGAGCCATAGATGCTGCCCATGCGGACGAACGGCCCGAAGCGGCCCAGCCCGGCCTCGATCTCCTCCTTGCGCTCGGGATGGATGCCGACGATGCGCGGCAGGGACAACAGGCCGAGGGCCTGTTCCAGGGTCAGCGTGTCGCCTTCGACGCCCTTGGGCAGGGAGGTGCGGCGAGGCTTGCGCTTCTTATCTTCCGGGTCGGCCTCGCCCTGCTGCACATACAGTCCGTAGGGTCCCCGGCGGACGGTGATCGGCTCCGCGGTCGTTGGATGGAAGCCCAGGTCGCGCTTTCCCTCCTTGAGCGTTTCGCTGCTGTCGTCCCCGGCGTCTATCGCCAGGGGACGGGTATACTTGCACTCCGGGTAGTTGGCACAGCCGATGAAGCTGCCGTGGCGGCCCAGGCGCAGGCCAAGCCGTCCCTGATGGCAAGACGGGCACAACCTCGGGTCGCCGCCATCTGCGCGGGCTGGGAAGAAGTGCTCGCCCAGATCCTGATCCAGCGCGTCAATGACGTCGGATATCTTGAGGTCCCGCGTTTGCTCCACCGCATGGGAGAACTGATCCCAGAACGCCTGCATGACCGCACGCCAGTCCACCCGGCCGCCGCTGATGTCGTCGAGCTGCTCCTCTAGCGATGCAGTGAAGCCGGTATCGACGTAGCGCTCGAAGAAGCTGGTCAGGAACGCCGTCACCAGCCGCCCCCGGTCCTCAGGCACGAACCGCTTGTTCTCCATGCGCACGTAGCTGCGGTCGCGCAGCACGGTAAGGATGCTGGCGTAGGTGGACGGGCGGCCGATGCCCAGTTCCTCCATGCGCTTGACCAGGCTCGCCTCGGAGTAGCGCGGCGGCGGCTGGGTGAAGTGCTGGTCGGCCTGGACCTGGCCTAGGCCCAGCGGGTCCTGCTCCTTCATCGGCGGCAGCATCCGGCTGTCGTCGGGGACGCTCGCCTCCGGCGCGTCGTCCACGTCCTCGCGATACAGCTTCAGGAAGCCGTCGAAGGCAACGATGGAGCCGTTGGCGCGCAGCCGGGCCCGGGCGCCGGCGATGTCCACCGCAACCTGGTCCAGCTCCGCCGACTGCATCTGCGACGCAACGGCGCGCTTCCAGATCAGCTCATACAATCGGGCCTGCTCGGGGCTGAGGCGCCCGGTCACGCTGTCCGGGGTGCGGGACACGTCGGTTGGGCGGACCGCCTCATGCGCTTCCTGGGCGTTCTTGGCCTTGCTGCTGTATTCGCGCGGAGCCGCTGGGACGTAGTTGGCGCCGAAGGTGTCACCCACGTGGCCGCGTATGGCCATCATGGCTTCCTGCGCCATCTGCACGCCGTCGGTCCGCATGTAGGTGATGAGGCCCGTCGTCTCCCCGTCCAGCTCGATGCCCTCATAAAGCTGCTGGGCGCAGCGCATGGTGGCCTGCGCACCCATGCCGAGCTTGCGGCTGGCCTCCTGCTGCAGGGTGCTGGTGGTGAACGGCGGCGGCGGATGGCGTTTGACGCGGCGTCGCTCGACGGTTGCGACGGTGAAGGCGTCAGCCTCCACTGCATCCCGGGCACGGTGCGCCAGGTCGGCGGTGTTCAGGTCGAACTGGTCCAGCCGCTTGCCGTCAAGATGGGTCAACCGGGCAGTGAACGGGGCGCCGGCCGGGGTGCGGAAATGCGCCTCCACCGTCCAGTATTCGCGCGGATTGAAAACCTCGATCTCGGCTTCCCGCTCGCAGATGATGCGCAGCGCCACCGACTGCACGCGGCCGGCGCTCTTGCTGCCGGGCAGCTTGCGCCACAGCACGGGAGACAGGGTGAACCCGACCAGGTAGTCCAACGCGCGCCGGGCCAGGTAGGCCTCGATGAGCGGCTGATCCAGCTCGCGCGGGTGGGCGATGGCATACTGGACGGCGGACTTGGTGATCTCGTTGAAGGTGATGCGGTGGACATGGACGCCGCGTAAGGCCCGGCGCTCCTCCAGCATGGCGCGGACATGCCAACTTATCGCCTCGCCCTCGCGGTCTGGGTCGGTGGCGAGATACAGCGTTTCGGCACCCTTCAACGCCTTGGCGATGGCCGAGACCTGCCGGTCGCCGCGGTCGTCGGAAGCCCAGTCCATGGCGAAGCCTTCCTCCGGCCGCACGCTGCCATCCTTGGGCGGCAGGTCGCGGACGTGGCCGAAGCTGGCGAGCACAGTAAACCCGCCGCCAAGATATTTGTTGATAGTCTTGGCCTTGGCGGGTGATTCGACGACGACAACGTCAGTCATAAGATCCTTACCGGGGCACGCTGGCGGGCTGCCCCCTTAACCGATCAAAGATACTTGATTGCCTGGCAACATTTGGATGCGGTGGTTCAGTTCCAAGGCCATCAGCGCCGCCTGCACCGCATGGACCGACAACTGGCAGCGCCGCACCAGGTCGTCAACGGGCGTGGGCGAGGCACTTAACAGTGGTGCAACCTGGGCGACAACGGCCGCGAGATCGATTGGGGCGTCATAGGGCGCATGGTCCTCGGCAAAGCCGGCCGGCATGGGCGAGGCAACCTCCATCGGCAGATGGCCGGTCACGTCGGCGGCGCTTTCCGTCAGGACCGCGCCTTCACGCAGCAGGTTGTTGGAGCCGCGGCAGCGCGGGTCCAGCGGCGACCCGGGCACGGCGAACACCGCCCGGCCCTCATCAAGGGCAATCTGCGCGGTGATGAGGCTGCCGGAACGCGGCGCGGCCTCGATCACCACGACGCCGAGGGACAGCCCCGCGATGACCCGGTTGCGACGGGGAAAGTGCCGGGCCTGCGGTGCCGTTCCTAGTGGCGCTTCTGCAACAACTGCACCGCCTTCCGCGACCCGGCGCTGCAGGTCGGCGTTCTCCGGCGGGTAAGGCACGTCCACCCCGCCGGCAACAGCCGCAATCGTGCGCCCCGTGCGCAAAGCGCCCTCGTGCGCCGCCGCGTCCACGCCGCGGGCCATGCCGGACACCACGACCAGCCCAGCCATGGCCAGGTCGGATGCCAGCAGCTCCGCCATTCGCTGGCCGTTGACCGAGGCGTTGCGGGCACCGACCACCGCCACGGCGCGCTCGGTCAGCAATGCGGCGTTGCCGATGACCGACAGCAGCGGCGGCGCCGGGTCGAAGGCTGCGAGTGCCGGGGGGTAGCCAGGACCGTCCAGGAACACCATCCGGCCGCCGAGCTTGGCAAGCTTGTCCATTTCCTTCCTGGCGACTGACGCGGCCGGGACGGTGGGTGCTTCCTTTTTGCCGCCGGCCTGGGCTAGGCCGGGCAGGGCATCCAGCGCCTCGGCAGCGGTGGCGTAGCGGTGCAGCAGGCGGCGGTAGGTCACGGGACCAACCCCGTCAGTGCGGGCCAGGCGCAGGCGGTCCAGGCTTTCGGCTGGGGTCATTTGCCCTGGCCGATGCGCGGCTCGGTGCCGGCCAGCAGGCGGCGTATGTTGCCCTCGTGCCGGACGAAGACGATCAGCGACACGATGCCGACGGCCAGGGCCGGGTTTGCGCCGGCCCAGAGCAGCGTCAGCACCGGCGCTGCCGCGAAGGCGATCAGCGATCCGGCGGAGGACCGCCGCGTCAACCGGGCGGCTGCCAGCCAAATCGCGCATGCGCCAAGCCCAACCGGCCATGCCGTGCCCAGGATCATGCCCAACCCGGTCGCCACGCCCTTGCCGCCGTTGCCGCGCATCCAGACAGAGGTGCAATGCCCGACGACCGACGCAATGCCTGCAACCTGCCCTGCCAAAGGTCCGGCGAGGTACGTCCCAGCCAGCACCGCCAGCGCGCCCTTGCCGCCGTCCAGCAACAGCGTCGCCGCAGCCACGTCCTTGCGCCCGGTCCGCAGCACGTTGGTCGCACCGATATTGCCGGAGCCGATCGCGCGTATGTCGCCCAGCCCTGTGGCCCGGCTGAGCAGATAGCCGAAGGGAATGGAGCCGAGCAGGTAGCCGCCGACGATGGCAATCAGGGCGGCTTGCCATGTCAGAGACGCCATCACCGCCGCTGCCCCACGATACCATGTGTTGAGGTAAGGGGCTTCCTGCTCCCTCTCCCTCCGGGAGAGGGCCGGGGTGAGGGGGTCTTGAAGCGCAGGCCTCTCCCGATGCGGGGCCGTTGCCGTGTGGCAAGGGCAGTTTCCCGCTCCGCAGCCAAGACCCCCTCACCCCGGCCCTTTCCCGGAGGGAGAGGGAGCAGGTACGATCCCTCTGGCAGAGGCCGAGCCATAGCTCCGAGACAGTATGGCGTCATCCGAACACCCGCCTCCCGGCCTTCCACGTGCCGACCACGCGCCCCTCCAGCGCCCGGCCGTCGAACGGCGTGTTCGGCGCCTTGCCCGGCAGCAGCCCGGCCTCGACCTTCCAGACCCGCTCCAGGTCGAACAGGCAAAGGTCCGCCGCCGCACCCTTTGCAAGGCGCCCGGCGGCCGCCCCAAGCAGCCGCGCGGGCCGGGCGGTCAGCAAATCCAGCGCCTGCATCAGCGGCAGGCCGTTGCCATGCACCTGGGCGAGCGTGACGCCCAGCAGGGTCGCCAGCCCCGCCCCACCCGGCGTCGCCAGGGCAAAGGGCAGCCGCTTATCGTCGGCATCCCGTGGCTGGTGGTCGGAGGCGATGGCATCCACGGTTCCATCGGCCAGCGCCGCGCACACCGCCAGCCGGTCGGAGTCCGGGCGCAGCGGCGGCGACAGCTTCGCGTACGTCCGGTAGTCGCCAATGGCAGTCTCGTTCAGGTCGAAGTAGGGCGGAGCGGTGTCGCAGGTAATGCGCAGGCCGGCGTGCTTGGCACGGCGGATCAGCTCCAGCGCCTCCGCCGTCGAAACGTGGGCGAAGTGCAGCGCGCCGCCGGTCAACTGCGACAGGCGTATGTCGCGGGCGACCAGGATGGCCTCGGCAGCGGCGGGAATGCCGGGCAGGCCCATGCGGGTGGCCAGCGCGCCCTCCGTCGCGGCACCGCCGCGGGCTAGGGCCGGGTCCTCCGGATGCTGGATGACCAACGCGCCGAACCCGTGGGCATACGACAGCGCCAGGCGCATCATGCGGGCGTCGCCCACGGCGCGCTGGCCGTCGGTGAAGGCGACGGCACCGGCCTCCCGCAGCAGGCCGATCTCCGCCATCTCCTCGCCTCGGCAGCCCCGCGTGACGGCGCCGTAGGGCAGGATGGTCAGGCTGCCCATCTCCTCGCCGCGGGCGCGCAGCAGCCTGACGAGCGCCGGATCGTCTATGGCGGGCAGGCTGTCGGGCAGGGCGGCCAGGGTCGTGATGCCGCTGCTGGCGGCGGCGCGCGCGGCTGACTTGATGGTTTCGCGGTATTCGTAGCCGGGTTCGCCAAGGGCGGCGCGCATGTCCACCAGGCCGGGACACAGGATGGCGTCGTCGCACTCAACCATGTCTGCGCCGTCCGGGCGGCCCAGGGCAGGGCCGAAATCCGCGATGACCCCGTCCCGCACCAGCAAGTCGCCGTTCTGGTCCAGGCCGGTGGCAGGGTCCATCAGCCGGGCGCCGGTCAGCAGTAGGTCACGCATTGCGGCGGTCCCCGCGGGATAGCACGTCCAGCACGGCCATCCGGACGGCGACGCCCATCTCGACCTGCTCGCCGATGACGCTGTGGACCGGGTCGTCGGCGACGGCGCTGTCTATCTCGACGCCGCGGTTCATCGGGCCGGGGTGCATCACCAGCACATCAGGCTTGGCGCGGGACAGCCGGGCCGCGTCCAGGCCGAAGAAGCGGAAATACTCGCGGGCGCTGGGCACCAGGCCGCCCGACATGCGCTCCCGTTGCAGGCGCAGCATCATCACGACATCAACGCCTTGCAGGCCGGCGTCCATGTCGTGGAACACCTCCACGCCGAGGTCGGCAGCTTCCGCCGGGATCAGCGTCGGCGGCCCGACCACACGCACCCGGCCGCCCATCGTCGTCAGCAGGTGTATGTTGGACCGCGCGACCCGGCTGTGCAGCACGTCGCCGCAGATGGCGACCTGCAACCCCTCCAGCGTGCCGCGGCGGCGGCGGAGCGTCAGGGCGTCCAGCAGCGCCTGCGTCGGATGCTCATGCGTGCCGTCGCCGGCGTTGATGACGGCGCTGCTGACCTTCTGCGCCAGCAGGTTCGGCGCCCCGGACTGGTCGTGCCGCACCACCAGCAGGTCGCAGCGCATGGCGTTCAGGGTGGAGGCGGTGTCGAGCAGCGTCTCGCCCTTGTTCACGCTGCTGGTGCTGACGGACATGTTAATGACGTCGGCGCCCAGCCGCTTACCGGCCAGCTCGAAGCTGGTGCGGGTGCGGGTGCTGTCCTCGAAGAACAGGTTGATGAGCGTGCGCCCGCGCAGCAGGTCGCGTTGCGTCTTGCCGGACCGGTTGAGCAGGACGTAGCTCTCGGCCAGGTCAAGCAATGCCGTGATCTCAGGCGGATATAGTCCTTCGATCTTCAGCAGATGGCGGTGCGGGTAGCGCATCACGCGGCGGCTTGCGCGATGCGGGCCAGCGCCTCGTCGCGGCCCAGGGCCGCCAGGGTCTGGTCTATCGGCGGGCTGGTAGTGCTGCCGGTCAGGGCGGCGCGCAGGGGTTGGGCGACCTGGCCGAGCTTGCGGCCGGACGCCTCGGCATGGGCGCGCAGGGCGGCGTCCAGCGCCGGGGCGGTGAAGTCGGTGGCAGCCAGGACGGCGGCCAGCGAAGGCAGCGACGCCTTGGCCTCCGGCGTCAATTGCGCCAGCGCCTTCGGCTCGAAGACGAGCGGGGTCGGCTTGACCAGGAACGCCGCGCTGTCAGCAAGATCCACCAGCGTCTTCGCCCGCTCCTTCAGCCCCGGCATCAGCGCACCTATGCGCCGCACCGCCGCGTCATCCACCGGCAGGCCAGAGGCGGCCAGGCGTGCGGCTACCTCGCTGGTCAGCCGCCCATCATCGGCGCGCCGCAGCCAGACCGCGTTCAGGTTCGCAACCTTGGCCGGGTCCAGGCGGGCGGCGGACTTGCCGACTCCGTCCAGGTCGAACAAGCGGATCATCTCGTCACGATCCAGCACCTCGGCATCGCCGTGACCCCACCCCAGGCGGAGCAGCACGTTGCACATGGCCTCCGGCAGTATGCCTTGCTGCTGGAAGTCGAGGACGCTGCTCGCGCCGTGCCGCTTGGACAGCTTGCCGCCGTCCGGCCCGTGTATCAGCGGCAGGTGGGCGAAGCGCGGCAGCTCCCAACCCATTGCCTGGAACACCTGGATCTGCCGGAAGGTGTTGGTCATGTGGTCGTCGCCGCGGATGACGTGGGTGATGTTCATGTCGTGGTCGTCCACCACGACGGCGTGCAGATACGTCGGCGTGCCGTCGCTGCGCAGGATGATCATGTCGTCCAGTTCGCTGTTGGCGACGCGGACGGTGCCCTGCACAAGGTCATCCACCACTGTCTCGCCCTCCTGCGGCGCACGCAGGCGGATGACGGGGGCAACGCCGGGCGGAGCATCCGCCGGGTCGCGATCGCGCCAGCGGCCGTCATAGCGGGGCGGGCGGCCCTCGGCCATCGCGCGCTCCCGCATCTCGCGCAGTTCCTCCGCGCTGGTGTAGCAACGGTAGGCCCGGCCGGCGGACAGCATGGCAAGCGCGACCTCGGCGTGGCGGGCCTGCCGGGTGGACTGAAACACCGGCGGCTCATCCGCCTGCAGGTCTAGCCAAGCCAGCGCATCCAAAATTACCTGGGTATTGGCCGCAGTGCTGCGCTCCCGATCGGTGTCCTCGATCCGCAGCAGGAACTGCCCACCGTGATGCCGGCTGAACAGGAAATTGAACAGCGCGGTGCGGGCACCGCCGATGTGCAGTTGGCCGGTCGGGCTAGGGGCAAAGCGGGTGCGGACGGTCATGCCGGCTGCATAACACGCCCGGCGGTGGCGTGAAGGGGCGCGAGGGTATAGCATTTGCTTAATCGGGCCAGCGCAGGACGCCGTCCGTGCCGGAGCCTCCGTGCAGCACGCCATCACCGCCGCCGAGCTATTCCTATACCAGATGCGGCCACTGCGCGTCGCAGCCCTATGGCACGCCTGGGTCGAGGCAGAGCGGGGGCGCTTCGTCCCCTGGCTCGCGGTCGCGGCGATGTCCGGCGTCGCGCTATACTTCGCCCAACCTGCGGAGCCCGCATGGTGGGTAGGGGCAGCCGGCTTGGCGGCGTCGCTGCTGGCCTGCGTTGCGGGTTGGCGTCATCCCGTATCCCGGGCGGCAGCGCTGATCGGGGTGGCGGCGACCGCCGGCTTCCTGTCGGCACAGGTGCAAACCCGGCGCGCCCTGCCGATTGAGGCGACCCCAACCAAGGCGGTCATCCTGACCGGCACCATCCGGGCGGTGGACATCCTGCCGGAAGGGCGGCGCGTCACCCTGTCCGGAGCACGGCTCGACCCGGCTGGCCCGCCGCTCGCCCGGTCCGTGCGGGTCCGCCTGCGCCGGGGCGACCCGGCGGAGGTCGCCGCCGGGGACAGGGTGCAAATACGCAGCCTGGTGCGTCCGCCGGCGCCGCCTGCCTATCCCGGCGCCTGGGACCTGCAGCGCGACGCGTTCTTCTCCGGGCTTGGCGCCTCCGGCTTTGCCCTGAACCCGGTGGTCACACTGGAGCGCGCGCAGCCCTCGGGCGCCGCGGCAGTGTTGCAGGCGCTGCGGGACGACATCGCCCGGCGGGTGCTGGAGGACCTGCCGGGACCGCAGGGCGCCGTCGCCAGTACGCTGCTGACCGGGACGACCCTGGCGATCCCGCAGGCGGACCGGGAAGCCTTTCGCGATGCCGGCCTGGCGCACCTGCTCGCGGTGGCCGGGCTGCATATCGGCATCGTCATGGGCCTGTTCATGGGCTTGACCCGGCTGGGACTGGCCGCAGTGGAGCACACGGCGCTGCACTGGCCGACCAAGGCCATCGCCGGGGCGTCGGCACTGGCGGCAGGGCTGTGCTACCTGCTGCTGACCGGCGCGCACGTGCCGATCATGCGCAGCTTCGCGATGGCATGCCTGGTGACGCTCGGCATCGTCGTCGGCCGCCGGGCACTGTCGCTGCGGGGGCTGGCTCTGGCCGCCGGCGCCATCATCCTGATCGCGCCGAACGAGGTCGTGGGCGTCAGCTTCCAGATGAGCTTCGCCGCAGTGCTGGCGCTGATCTCCGGCTACGAGGCCATGCGTCCGCTGCTGGCGCGGCTGCACGGCGACAACATGCGGCTGCGGGTGCTGTCCCATGCCGCCGCGCTGACCCTGACCAGCCTACTGGCCGGGACGGCGTCGGCACCCTATGGCGCCTATCACTTTGGGCACGTCCAAGTTTACTTCATCCTGGCGAACCTATTGGCGGTGCCGCTGTGCGCGTTCTGGGTCATGCCGGCAGGGATGGCCGCGCTGTTCCTGATGCCGCTTGGGCTGGAGCGGCTGGCCCTGGTGCCGATGGGATGGGGGATCGAGGCGATCCTATGGATCGGTCGCACCGTATCGTCCTGGCCAGCCGCGACCCTGGCGGTGCCGCCGATGCCGGGCTGGGGGCTGGTGGTGTTCAGCGCCGGACTGGCGTGGCTGGGGCTGTGGCGGTCGCGCGCGCGCCTGCTGGGCGTGCCGGTAATGCTGGCCGGGCTGCTGTCGCCGCTCGCCACTGCGCCGCCGGACCTGCTGATGTCCAGCGATGCCCGCCTGATCGCAATCCGCGATGACGGATACTGGGTGCAGGCGCGGTCCGGTGCGTCCAAGTTCGTGCTGGACGCCTGGCGCGACCACCTGGCATCCGGTCCGCTGCGGCCATTGCAGGACGGGCAACCAGCGTCTTGCACCGCCACGGGATGCTGGATCGAGTCCGGCGGCTTGCTGCTGCTCCGCGAGGCATCGCGCGTGACGGACTGCTCCGGCGTGCAACTGCTGGTATCGGCTGAACCAGTGCGGGGCGAGTGTCCGGCCAACGTGCCCTATCTGGATCGGTTCAGCGTATGGCGGGACGGCGCCCAAGCGGTGTGGCTGACCGCCGATGGGCCGCACATCGTGTCCGATCGCACTTACCGTGGCGATCGCCCTTGGGTGCCGCCGTTGCCAACGGCCCGGCGCAACATACCGAACCTGCCGATGGCGGCGACCGAAGACCTGCCGCCTGCCGCAGACGAGTAGAACCCAGACCGCTTTGCGTCCAGAATGGGCGCAAAGCGGTCTGGGTTTTTTGCTTTCAAACAAAAGCTTTGTAGGTTCAGGTCCGTTCGCCGCGCATCTGGACTCATCTGCAATCTGCTCTAGAACTTCCGCAGCAGCGCCACTAGCCGGCCCTGAACCTTGACCCGGTCCGCTGGGAAGATGCGTATCTCGTGCCGCTTATTCGCCGGCTCCAATGCGACGGAGTTGCCGCGGCGGCGCAGGCGCTTCAGCGTCACCTCGGCGTCGTCAATCAGGGCGACGATGATTTGGCCGTTGTCAGCGGACTCGCCCTTACGGATCACGACGGTGTCGCCGTCCAGGATGCCGGCCTCGATCATCGAGTCGCCGGCGACCTCCAGAGCATAATGCTCCCCGTTGCCAAGCAACGCGACTGGCACCTCGACATGCGCGCCGGCGTCGCGCAGTGCCTCGATCGGCAAGCCGGCGGCAATTCGCCCATATAACGGAAGCTGCACAGCGGCAGCCTCGTTGGCGGCCCGCACGCCGGGCAAGCGGCCGGAAAAATCGCCGTGTATGACATTGGGGGAGAAGGCGGGCGCCTCGGCTTCCTCGTCCAGAATGGAGTCGGCAGCCACCTCGATCTCACGCCCGGTTTCGTTCGGCAGGCGCACCACCTCCAGTGCACGGGCACGGTGATGGCGCCGACGTAGGAAGCCACGCTCTTCCAATGCCGAGATCAGCCGGTGGATGCCGGACTTGGACCGGAGTTGCAGCGCCTCCTTCATCTCCTCAAAGCTTGGGGAGAAGCCCGTCGCCTTCAGGTGCTTATCTATAAACGTCAGCAACTCGTGCTGTTTACGGGTCAACATAGGACGTATCTCTCGCGTGCCCAGCAGGGAGCAGCCGGCAAATCGGGTCAAATATGGAACAAACCGGCAACCAAGGCTGTTCTAGGTTAGTTCGCTGCCTGTCGTCAACCTGTTTGCTTAAAAACCCAGACCCTCAAGGCGCAACACGGGAACATGCGTTCCGGCTGGCGCTGCCGGTGCATGCGGCGGGCGGATCACCAGGCCTTGCGCTTGCGCCAGCACACGCAGCAAAGAGGAGTCCTGGCGGGCGAACGGCGTTACGCAGTCTACCCCGTCCCGCCTCATAGCGATGGTGGAGCGGAGGTAATCTTCTCGGTGGTCATTCTCGGCGACATCTCTGCCGAGCGGCATGGCGACGCTGGGCAGGGGATCGCCGGCCAAGCCGGACAAGCGGCCGAGCGCCGGCCACAGAAACAGTATCGCGCACACCAGGGCCGAAACCGGGTTGCCTGGCAATCCGAGGACGGGGACGCCATGCAGCGCGCCGGACAGCAGCGGCTTGCCGGGCCGCATGGCGATCCGCCAAAAGTCCAGCACGAAGCCTTGCCGCGCCAGCCCGGTCTGCACCAGGTCATAATCCCCGACGCTTGCGCCGCCAGTCGTCACCAGCATGTCGAGGCCCGGCACCCCCTGCGCCGCCTGCGCGACTGCATCGGCAGTGTCGCGCGCAATCGGCAGCATCACGGGCTCGCCGCCGCCCGCGCGAACCAGCGCGGCCAGCGCGTGCACGTTCGAGCTGACGATGCTGCCGGGGCCAAGCGGGTCGCCTGGCATGGCGATCTCGTCGCCCGTCGCCAGCAAGCCGATGCGAGGGCGCCGGTGAACGGTGACCCACGGGTGGTTGCCTGCCGCCGCCAATCCAACGGTGCGGGCGCCCAGCCGGGCACCAGCTGGCACCAATTCCTCCCCTTGCCGGAAGTCGCCGCCTGCTGGGCGGACGTGGCGTCCGGCCTGGGCCGCCGCATCCAGCGTCATGGTCTCGTCGTCCGCAGTCACATCCTCCTGCGCCACCACGCAGTCCGCACCCTCCGGGATGCCGCTGCCGGTATACAGCCGGACCGCTTCGCCCGGGCCAACCTGGCCAGTGAAGGGGTGACCGGCCGGGGCACGGCCGGCAACCCGGAGCCGCGTGCCAAGTGCGCCATCCGAGGCGCGCAAAGCGTATCCGTCCATGGCGGACACATCAGTTGGAGGCTGGGTTAGCCGGGCAAGGATCGGGCAGGCCGTGACCCGGCCCCAGGCGTCCGACAACGCTACCATCTCGGCCGCAGTTGGGCGTAGCCCGGCGATGATGCGGGCGCGAGCCTCGGCGACGGGCAGCACTGCTCAGTCCTGCCGGAAGGCGCCGGACGCGCCGCCGTCCTTGTGGACGACCCGCAGGCCATCAATCCGCATGCCTCGGTCCACCGCCTTGCACATGTCATACACCGTCAGCGCTGCGACGCTAGCCGCCGTCAGCGCCTCCATCTCGACCCCGGTGCGTCCAGTGGTGCGGACGGTGGCGGACACGTCTACGCCAGTGCGGTCCGGCGCAGCCTGCAAGTCCACAGTCACGGCGGAAATCGGCAGGGGATGGCACAAGGGGATCAGGTCAGCAGTGCGCTTGGACGCCATGATCCCGGCCAGCCGCGCAACCCCAATCACGTCGCCCTTCTTGGCCTGTCCAGACAGAATTAGGGCCAGGGTGGCAGGCTGCATCAAGACACGCACATTGGCTGTGGCCGTGCGGTCGGTTTCCGGCTTGGCAGACACGTCCACCATGACCGCCCGTCCCTCGGCGTCGAAATGCGTCAGCGCCGTCATTCGGTCTTGCCCAGCAACGCACGGGTCGCCTCACCCACATCGGGCTGCCGGAGCAGGCTCTCGCCGACCAGGAAGCAGTGCGCCCCGGCGTCCGCCAGCCTCCGCACGTCGGCGTGGGTACGTATGCCGCTCTCGGCGATCAGGAAACGGTCGGACGGCACATGCGGCGCAAGCTCCTCCGTAATCTCCAGGCTGGTCCGCAAGGTCTTGAGGTCTCTATTGTTGATGCCGATCAACTGGGTTTCCAGCCCCAGGGCGCGGTCCAACTCGTGCCGGTTATGCACCTCGGCCAGCACGTCCATGTCCAGCGCCCGGGCAAGCTCCTCCATCTCACGCGCACGGCCGTCAGACAGTGCTGCCAGAATCAGCAGGACGCAGTCGGCGCCCATGGCCCGGCTCTCATAGATTTGCCAGGGGTCCAGCATGAAGTCCTTACGCAGAACCGGCATGCCGACGGCGCCGCGTGCTGCGCGAAGGTGTTCGGCTTCGCCCTGGAAATACGGCTTGTCCGTCAGCACCGACAGGCAGGTGGCTCCGGCGGCTGCATAGGTCTTGGCAAGCTGGACGGGATCGAAATCTTCCCGGATAACGCCCGCCGAGGGCGAGGCGCGTTTGATCTCGGCAATCAGGCCATAGCGTCCGTCACCGACTGCATGCTTCAACGCGTGGCCGAATCCCCGGGTTGGGTGCCGCTTCGCATCCTGGCGGCTTGCCAGCGTCGGCAAGGGCTGGCTGGACTTGCGTCGTCCCACTTCGGCCAGGGTGTCGGCACAAATCTGCGATAAGGCATCGGGAACAGCGACATCCATATTAACCTCTAACGATCTTAGGCGGTTGCACGGCGCAGCTTATCCAGCGTGGCAAGTGCCTGGCCGCCGTCGATTGCGGCGGCAGCCAGGAAGGCTCCCTCACGAAGGTCGCCGGCACGACCAGCAACAACCATGCCAGCGGCGGCATTCAGCAGCACCGTATCCCGATATGCGCTGACCTCGCCGCGCAGCAACGCCAGCAGGGCATTCGCGTTCGTTGCAGCGTCGCCACCGCGTATAGCTTCCACCGGCGAACAGTTCAGCCCGGCCATGTCCGGAGTGACGGAGAAGCTCCGCAGGACCCCGTCCTTCAACTCGGTCACCTGGCTCTCGCCGGCGACCGTCAGTTCATCTAGGCCCTGTCCATGGACGAGCCAAGCGCACTGCGTGCCGAGCAGATGCAGCGTTTCCGCCATGGGAGCCAGCCAACGGGGATCATACACGCCGGTCAATTGCCGCCGCACCCCGGCTGGATTGGCCAGCGGTCCGAGCAAGTTGAAGATGGTGCGCGTCCCCAACTCCACCCGTGGACCCGCGGCATGGCGCAACGCCGCGTGATGCCGGGGTGCGAACAGGAAAGCGCAGCCGGCCTCCCGCAGCACACCGGGCAAGCGTTCGAGCGGCACGTCCACATTGACGCCAAGCGCGGTCAGCACGTCGGCTCCGCCGCTCAGCGAAGACAGGTTGCGGTTGCCATGCTTGGCGACGGGCACGCCGCACCCGGCCAACACGAAAGTGACGGCCGTGGACACGTTCAGCGTGCCCCTGCCATCGCCGCCGGTGCCGCAGACGTCCAAGGCGTCGGGCGGGGCAGCCACGGTAGCCATCCGGGCGCGCATGGCGCGGACGGCGCCGGTCAGCTCGCCAACCGTCTCGCCGCGGACACGCATTGCCATCAGCATCCCGGCGATCTGCGCCGGCGTCGCCTCCCCGGACATGATGATGCCGAACGCGTCCTCCGCCTCGTCCGCCGACAGGGCGGCGCCGTCCGCCAGGCGGGCCAGGACCGGTTTCAGGCTGGACAAGCTACGCCGCGCGGGCGGGTGCGTTGGCGCCGCGGGCGATGGCGAGGAAGTTGGCCAGGATGTCGTGCCCGTGCTCGGAGGCAATGCTCTCGGGATGGAACTGCACGCCGAACACCGGAAGGGTCCGGTGGCGCAGGCCCATGATGGTGCCGTCCTCGGTCCAGGCAGTCGGGACCAACTGCTCCGGCAGGGTTGCCGCGTCCACGATCAGGCTGTGGTAGCGCGTGGCCCGGAACGGGCTGGGCAACCCGGCGAACACGTCGGTCCCGTCGTGCCGCACCGGGCTGACCTTACCGTGCATCGGGATGGACGCGCGCACCACGTCGCCGCCGAACACCTGGCCGATCGCCTGGTGGCCCAGGCACACGCCCAGCACCGGGATGCGTCCGGCGGCGGCCTGGATCAGGTCGCAGCAGATGCCGGCCTCGGCCGGGGTGCAGGGGCCAGGCGACAGCACGATTGCCTCCGGCGCGCTGTCCATCGCTTGCTGCACCGTCCAGGCATCGTTGCGTATGACCTGGCTCTTCGCGCCGAGGTCGCCGAGGAAGTGAACAAGGTTGAAGGTGAAGCTGTCGTAGTTGTCTATCAGCAGGATCATGGCTCAGGCCTTCAGGGCGGCGAAGCGCACAGCCTCTTCGGCGGCGCGGAACAGGGCGCGGGACTTTTGCCGGGTCTCCTCCCACTCGCCTTCGGGGGTGCTGTCGGCGACGACGCCGCCGCCGGCCTGCACATACATCGTCCCATCCTTCACCACCGCGGTGCGCAGGCCGATGCAGGTGTCCATCGTGCCGTTGGCGGCGAAGTAGCCGATGCAGCCGGCGTAGATGCCGCGCCGGGTCGGCTCCAGCTCCTCGATGATCTCCATGGCGCGTATCTTCGGGGCGCCGGTCAGGGTCCCCGCGGGGAAGCCGCCGACCAGCGCATCCAGGGCGTCCAACTCGGGGCGCAGCCGGCCCTCGACGGTGGAAGAGATGTGCATGACGTGGCTGAACCGCTCGATGGCAAAGCTTTCCGTCACGCGCACGCTGCCCAGCTCTGCCACCCGGCCCACGTCGTTGCGGCCGAGATCCAGCAGCATCAAGTGCTCCGCCCGCTCCTTGGGATCGGCCAGCAGCTCGGCCTCCAGTTGCCGGTCGTGCTCGGGAGTGGCGCCGCGGGGACGGGTGCCGGCCAGGGGGCGCAGGGTCACGGTGCCGTCACGCAGGCGGACCAGGACCTCCGGGCTGCTGCCGACGACCGCAAAACCGCCGAAGTCGAGGAAGAACAGGAACGGCGCCGGGTTGATGCGCCTTAATGCCCGATAAAGCGCGAAAGGTGGCAGGGCAAACGGCACCGTGAACCGCTGGCTCGGCACGACCTGGAAAGCGTCGCCCGCGGCGATATACTCCTTCATGCGGTCCACGATCGCCATGAACTCGGCCTTGGTCAGGTTGGACTGCGGCTCGGGCTGCGGCGGCAGGGCGACGGGCGGGGCGGCGTGGGGCAGGGGACGCATCAGCGCGGCATCGGCCTGGGCAAGGGCCGCCTGCGCCTGGTCCCATGCGGCCTCCGCGGAAACGCCAGGCTGCGGGTAGATCGGGGCGGCCAGGGTCAGCTCGTCCTTCACATTGTCGAATACGGCGAACACCGTGGGACGGATCAGGATCGCCTCCGGCAGTCCGACCGAGTCCGTATTCTTGTCCGGCAGCCGCTCCATCAGCCGCACCATGTCATAGCCGAGATAGCCGACCAGGCCGCCCAGCATCGGCGGCAGGTGGTCCGGCAGGTCGAGCTGCGCCTCCTGGATCAAGGCGCGCAGGCTGTCCAGTGCCGGGCGGTCGTCCGGCACGAAGGCGTGCGGCGCGGAACGTGCGTGCCGGTTCACCTCCGCCCGGCCGCCGCGGCAGCGCCACACCAGGTCAGGGTCCATGCCGATGATCGAGTAGCGGCTGCGGGCCGACCCGCCCTCGATGCTTTCCAGCAGGAAGGAGTTGGGGCGGCCATGCGCCAGCTTGAGGAAGGCGCCGACCGGGGTTTCCAGGTCGGCGACGCCGGTGGTCCAGACCAGGGTGCCGCGCCCGGCGTCGTAGCTGCTGCGGAAGTGGGCCTGGGTCGGGGGGATTGCGTTCATGATGCCGTATGTTGGGGTGAGAAGTTACGACGGGGGCTGCACGATGCTGTCCAGCACCTGCTGGTTGACGGAGGGCCGCATCCGGGTGCGCAGGGCCGTGGCATAGACGTTCTGCACGTCCTGGCTCATGGAGTCGGCAAGCTGCTTGCGGGTTTGCCCGGCGCCGATCGGGTCGGCGGCCATGTCCGGCTTGGACACGTCGCCCAACGCGGCGACCAGGAAAGCATCGGGGACCTCAACCATCGTGGCCTCCTTCGGCTTGAGGCCGAAGGCCGCCGTCGCCAACTCCTGCGGCACGCCAGGCGGCGGTGCGCCGCGCGGCAATGGCGGGGTGCGCTGCACGCGCAGCCCGGCCACCGTTGCGGCGTCGTCCAGGCTGCCGCCGGCCTGCGCGGTGGTCATCAGCTTGGCGGCAGCTTGTTCCTGCGACTTGCGGCGGGCCGCGCGCAACCAGTCCTCGCGGACGGTGGCTTCAACCTCGGCGAACGGCTTGGGGGTGGCGGCCGTCGTGTCCTCTACCAGCACGGCGAAGTGGCTGTTCTCCGGCCCGTCGGTCAGGCGCGGCGGCTCGCCCTTCTGCAGCGCAAAGGCGGCCGTCAGGATGGCTTGGCGCTGCGCCGGCGTGCCGGGGATCGGCGCCGGCTCGCCATCCTGGGTGTTGCCGTGGGCGTCCAGGGTGCCGGATGCGGCAACCGCGCCAAGCCCCGCCGGGATCTCATCGAGCGTCGGGCTGGCCGCGACGGCGTCCTCCAGCGAGTTGATGCGATCATACATCCCGTCCGCCGCACGCTCCTTGGCGATGTTGGCGCGTATGCCTGCCGTCGCGTCGGCCAAGGTGGTGCTGACGCCCGGCACCACATGGAACACCTGGAACACCTGCCAGCCCAAGGCCGAGCCGACCGGCCCGACAACCGCGTCTGGTGCAGCGGAAAACACGGCGGCAGCAAGCTCGGGCGAGGGGATCTCGGCCTGCCCGGCGTCGTCCAGCGTTATGGCTGACGCGCCGGTTTCGGCCTGAAGCTGGATGTCGTCCCACCCCGCACCGCCGCTCCAAGCCGCGGCGAGAGTGCGCGCCCGGGCTTCGTCGGAGGTGGACACGATGTGGACCGACCGCTTCTCCTCCTTCACGAACTCGGCTTGGTGCTGGTCGTAGTACGCCTTGACGTCCTCATCGGACACATCCGTCGCGCGGGCTACCGTGTCCGGGGACAGCAGAATGGCCTTGATACGGCGGAACTCGGCGGCGCTGTAGGACGGAAGGTTGTTCTCATACTGGCGCTGCAAGTCATCGGCCGTGGGTGCAGGCGGCTCGGGCGCGAGGGCGAACGGCAGCTCCACATACTCCATCACCCGGGTTTCCCGCTGGAAGGCGAACACGATGCCGGTCAGCGTATTTGGTGGCGCCACTCCCGCGGTAACGGCGTCCATCACTTGGCTTTCTGCCAGGTTGGCGCGCACCTGCTCCAGGAAACCAGCCTCGGTCAGGTTGTTGTCACGCATCACCGCATTGAACGTATTGCGGTCGAAGGCACCGTTGGGGCCGTGGAAGCCAGGGATGGCGAACACTGCCCGGCGGACCTCCTCCGGCGGGACGACGACGCCAAGTTGCGCCGCCTGGTCGTCCAATGCCGCCTCCACCACCATGCGCTCCAGCGTTTGCCCGGCGACGGCACGGCTGATGGCGGGCGTCGGCTCAGTCTGGCCGCCCAGCATGCGCGACACCTGGGCGAGGGCGCGGCGGTATTGCACCTGGAACTCGCCGGGCTGGATACGTCGGCTGCCGACCTGGGGGCACGGGTTGTCGGGCGCGAAGGCGTGCACGACGCCGGAGATGCCCCACAGCCCGAACGGGGCGATCAGGACAATGAAGAACACCCGGGCGGTCCAGGTGCCCAGAAAGCGGCGAAACATGGCGAGCATCGGTCAGGTCCCAATCAGCGCCGCACCATAGTCATGGCGCCGGCCATATGCCAGCCGCTCCCGTTTGCACCGCGGCCGCCCCGGCTATAAGGGCTGGAACAGCAGATTGGGACCACAGTGATGCAGCCATTGATCGCCGGCAACTGGAAGATGAATGGATTGCAGGCGGATGCTGCGGCGCTGGCGGCGGCGCTGCGGGATGGTGTTCCCGGGTGCGACCTGCTGGTGTGTCCGCCGCTGACGGTGCTGGCCCAGGTGGCCGGCCTGCTGGCAGGCAGCCCCGTTGCGGTCGGCGGCCAGGACTGCCACAGCGCGCCGGGAGGCGCCCATACCGGCGACGTTTCCGCCCCCATGCTGCGTGACGCCGGCGCGGCCTGGGTGATCCTGGGCCATTCCGAGCGCCGGCAGGGGCATGGGGAAACCGATGCGGTGGTCCGCCGCAAGGCCGTCGCCGCGGCAGAGGCCGGGCTAGTCCCAATCGTCTGCGTGGGAGAAACCGAGGCCCAGCGGGAAGCGGGGCAGGCACGCACCGTCGTAGGCGCGCAGTTGGCGGGCAGCCTGCCGCCTGGCTTTTCCGGCGTGGTGGCTTATGAGCCGATCTGGGCCATCGGCACTGGGCGGGTTCCTACCTCGGGAGACGTGGCGGCCATGCACGCGCACATACGCAAGCAGCTTGTGGCGGATCTGGGGGATGCCGGGACGGGATTGCGCATCCTTTACGGCGGCTCGGTGAAGCCGGACAACGCGGCCGGGTTGCTGAGCTTGCCGGAGGTCGGCGGCGCCCTGGTAGGCGGCGCCAGCTTGGTGGCGGCGGACTTCCTCGGCATTGCCAGGGCCAGCGTGACCAGCGTGTAGCCTGACCCGCGTGTAAACAGGTTTGCGCGGCTTGCCCTGGCCCAAGCGCCCCTGGTGAAGCCAAGCCGCATCCAGCCTGCCTAGGTCCGGACCTTCTTAGGTGTTGTTCCCGCGCAGACGCTCCAAAGGTCCGCTTAGCTTCCCACGCGGCGCCGGGCCGGGTATGACGCGCATGCCGCTAGGAACCCCACGTCATGACGACCGCTTTGCTCATCATCCACCTGTTCGTCACCCTTGCCCTGATCGGCGTCGTGCTGATCCAGCGCAGCGAGGGCGGGGGCCTGGGCATCGGCACCTCGCAAGGCATGGGCGGCTTCATGTCGGGGCGGGGCACGACCAACCTGCTAACGCGCACTACGGCTGTTTTGGGAACGGCGTTCTTCGTGCTGTCGCTGACGCTGGCGCTGCTGAACCGCGGCGCCGTCGGCCATGCCCGGCCGTCGCTGCTGGACGTGCCGCCGGCCTCGGCGCCGGCAACCCCGGGTTCGGGCGCCGAGTCGGCCCCCGTTCCTGCTGCGCCGCGGGGACCCGCGGTCCCGACGAACTAGCACGGGTGCGGCGCTGGGCTGGGATGCGGGACCCGGGGTGTTGCCGGGACCCGCATCCGGTGTATCACGGCCTTCCATGACGCGGTTCGTATTCATCACCGGCGGCGTGGTCTCCTCGCTTGGCAAAGGCATCGCCTCGGCGGCGCTGGGCACGTTGCTGCAGGCGCGCGGCTACAACGTGCGCCTGCGCAAGCTGGACCCCTACCTGAACGTGGACCCGGGGACGATGAGCCCCTACCAGCACGGTGAGGTGTTCGTCACCGACGACGGCGCCGAAACCGACCTGGACCTCGGCCATTACGAGCGCTTCACCGGCGTCCACGCGACCCAGGCCGACAACGCCACCACCGGACGTATCTACTCCGAGGTGATCGCCAAGGAGCGCCGGGGCGACTACCTCGGCGCCACCGTCCAGGTCATCCCGCACATCACCGACGCCATCAAGGAGGCGATCACCCGCGACACCGAGGGCCTGGACTTTGCCCTGATCGAGATCGGCGGCACCGTCGGCGACATCGAGAGCCTGCCGTTCCTCGAAGC